>JABDRL010000415.1 GCA_013041765.1 Dactylosporangium sp.
GATCGGGACCGGCGGCCGAGACCGTTCCGAGCTGGACCCCGATCGTATGGCCGAACTGGCCCAGCGGGCCGCGGCCCGGACCCGGCCGGTGGTGTTGTCCGACGTCTCGGCCAAGACCAAGATCCTGGACAGCAAGACCTATCTCGCCGCGGGCATGGCCATCTTCTTCCTGTTCTTCACCGTGCAGTTCGGGGTGTCGTCACTGATCGAGGAACGCACCAACGGCACGCTACGCCGGCTGCTGGCCCTGCCGATCCGCCCCTCCGCCATTCTCCTGTCCAAGCTGCTGACCAGTCTCGTCGCCGGGGTGTCGAGCATGGGTGTCCTCATCGCCGCGACGACGCTGCTCATGGGTGCCTCGTTCGGCGCGACCCTGGGGGTCGCGCTCCTGGTGCTGACCGCGGTGCTGGCCGCGACGGGGGTGACGGCGGCCGTCGCCAGCCTGGCCAGGACCGCCGAGCAGGCCAGCAGCTGGCAGTCGATCGTGGCGACCGTGCTGGGCCTGCTCGGTGGCACCTTCTTCCCGGTAGGCCAGATCACCGGGCTCAGCCTCGCGGTGCTGGTCACCCCACACGCCTGGTTCCTGCGCGGGCTGGCCGCGCTGGCGGACGGGGGCGGGCCGCGCGACGTCCTGCCCGCCAGCGGGGCGCTGCTGGCGTTCGCCCTGGTGACCGGAAGCATCGGTTTCCTTCGGCTCCGGAAGGTGGTCATGCCGTGAAGCCGCTGGCCATCGCGATGGTCAATCTCCGAAGGGCGCTGCGGCAGCCGATCGTCGTCGTTCTGTACTTCCTCATGCCGCTCGCACTCATCCTCGTCCTCGGAGCCGCGTTCGGCGGCTCGGCCGAGCCCCGCGTGGGGGTACGGCCGGCTGGCGACGGCCCGCTCTCGACCGAACTCGTCGCGCGGCTCCGCGATACCGGCGGCAGCATCTCCGTCACGGTGTTCGACACCGAGGCGGACCTGGTGCGGGCCGTCGAACGCGGTGAGTTGGAGGCCGGGCTGATCCTCCCCGCGGACTACGACAGCGCCCTGGCCGGCGCCGGGACCGTTCGGCTGCGCTATGTCGCCCGTTCGGGCCTGACCGGGCAACGGGTCTCGGCCATCGTCTCGGCCATCGTCGACCAGGAGGCCGCCCGGATCCGCGCCGCCCGGTTCGCGGCGGGGGAGCGAAGCCTGCCCTTCGCGGAGGCCCTCGACGAGGTCGACACCACAGCGGCGGACGTCCCGCAGGTCACCGTGGAGGTTCGCCCGGTGGGAACGGCCAGCGGCGCGGCCCTGGAGGGCCGGTTCGATGCCAGCGCGTACACCCAGCTGCTGCTGTTCATGTTCATGCTGGCGCTGGCCAGTTCGGTCGGCTTGCTGGAGACCAGGCGGCTCGGCCTGACCCGGCGAATGGTCGCCACCCCGACCCCCGTCTGGACCATCGTCTGGGGGCAGGCGCTGGGGCAACTCGCCATCACGGTGGCCCAGGGGCTGACGATCATGGTCGTCTCAGCACTGATCTTCGGAGTCCGGTGGGGTGACCCCGTCGCCGCTGGGGCGTTGCTGGTCGCATTCAGCCTGACCGCCGCCAGCGCCGGCATGTTGCTCGGCGTGGTCGCCCGCAGCGAGCAGACGTCCTCGGCCCTCGCCGTGCTTCTCGGCCTGGGGCTGGCGGCCCTCGGCGGGACGATGATGCCGCTGGAATTCTTCTCCCCCGCCATGCGCACGGTGGCCCACCTCGTGACGCCACATGCCTGGGCCGTTGACGGCTTCATGACGTTGATCAGGCATGATGGCAACATAACGGACATTACCGGATCATTGGGCGTCCTGGTGGGGGCCGCCGTCGTCCTGCTCGGATTCGCCGCCGGGCTCATGCGGAGATCCGTAGTCAGGTAGCCGGGCGAGGGCACGCGATCGCGATGTATGCGGGGGAACCGAAATCGCATGCCCTCGCCCGCCAGTCCCCGCCCGGCCCATTCCAGGATGGACGCCTGGCCGGAGGCGCCGGTGCCGGCGGAGGCGTGCCAGCACCGCACCGGGGCGGGTTATGTGCGGGACGGCGGGCACTGGCGGGCGCCCCGACGTCACCGCGGGCAAAAGCTCTTCTTCTGTTGAGTTCGCTACCGTTCGACCGTTCGGCAGGGTCCGCCAGTGGGCCCTGCCTCCGGGAACCTCTACACAAGACGTTAAAGAACTCCAGGCCCCGGATGGCCGGACAGCATGTGCGACGAGCCCAGGAACCCCCGAAAGGGTATGCGTCTCTCCGGCGTGTCGCCGTGGACACGCGGACGTTCGGGCACGCCGGTGACCGTCGACGCGGCTACGAAGACCGGTCCGGTCGGGCTGCCTTGTCCGGTCGGGCGGCCTTGTCGGGCTGCGCGGGTGGCACGACGACGCCGGGGATGACCCGGGGAGGCCGCCGTTTCCGGTCCGGCTCCGCCCGCTGCGGGCGTTCCCGGTCCCGCGCTCGGTCCCGCTCGCGTTCCCAGGCGAGGAAGCGCTCGGTCTCGTCGAGCAGGGCTCCGGCGAAGTACGCCGCGATGGCCGCATCGTCGATAAGACCGAAGACCAGAAATGCCATCTCGGGCACCAGATCGATGGGCGAAACAATGTAGACCGCCGACAGCGCGAGCAACGCCAGCCGGCCCGCGCCGTCATACTCCTTGCGGATGGTCGCACGAATCATCCTGGGCACGGCCGCCAACCGTCGAGCCAGGCTCGGCGTACCCGGTTTGAACATGCGAACCAGGGCCGTCCACGCCATCCGGCGCCGCAGGTATCCCCCCACAGAGATCCCCTCCCCTACCCCGTGTCGTTCGTGAACAGTCGTTTCCCGGCTCCGGGCGGTTCAGTCCGCAGGTCCGCCCGTCTTCCCCCGATCAGCGGGCAAGGTGGACGGCACGAGGGCTGCGGCCGTCTGGGTGACGAGCGCGACCGCACGGGCGATCACGGGCGCCGGAGGCGCCGCGGCCAGCAGGTCGGCCACCACCACCTTCAGCTGGTCACTCAGTGCCCCGTCGTGCGGCAGTCTGGGCACTGTACGCCGGACCGTCCCCTCCGCCGCTGCCGTGAGGTCGGCGATCTGCTGAACCAGGTGGTGGGCCGTGTCGGCCCGGGGCAGCCCGGTGGCCGCTGGCCCGGCCCAGCGGGCCGCCGTCCAGGTCGAGACCTGGCCGCAGAAGCGTTGCGCCGCGGCGCTCAGCGCGTCCTCGGATGCCCTCACCACCGGTGTTGCCGCCCTCTCCCCCGGGCCGACCCGCGCGGCCTCGACGTGCGTCCCAGCCTAGACCGTTGTTCGCACATGAGGTTGGGCCACGTGCGCCACGAGTGCCACGAGTGCCACGAGTGCCACCCACCATGGCCCGGTCTACGTCAGCCGGGTGTTCGGGGCCGGGATCCCCGACTGACGTAGACCGCCGGCGAATTCCATTAAAGATCATCACGATATGTACACCAGAGTGAACAGAGTGCCCGGGATCTGCCGTCACGTACATGTCGTGATGATCTTCGATGCCTGTTATCACCAGGTTCAGCTACATTCGATGTCTTATCAGTCTCAACGAGTTCGAACCAGATGATATCGGACTATCCGCCAGGACCCACCGGGCGGCGCGGTGGCCGTCCGTGGCCGCCGCGGGCCGATGACGGGTGCCCCGGACGCGGTCACGCGAACGCGCCGCCTAGACCCGCCTTTCGCACCTGCGACTGAGTTTGGAAGATGAGTCGTCCGGTGGGATCGCGGGCGCGGCGATCGTTGATGTAGAAGCCGCTCATGTCGGTGTCGCGGCGGACCTCGCGTTCGATCAGGCAGACAATCAGCGGGACCAGTCAGATCACGGTGATCAGGACGGTGATCCGGCGGTTGCCGCGCAGGAAGACCGGCGCTACGGCCGACCGGCGACGCTTCGCCCCCTGACCTGCTCGGTGCCCGAGGCGGGATTCGAACCCGCACGCCTTGCGGCAGCCGCTTTTAAGGCGGCCGTGTCTGCCTTTCCACCACCCGGGCCTGGCGTTCACCGTAGCCGGTAGGACATGGGCCTGCGCATCCGGCGCACCTCGGATTACCCCTCTGGGACGGGGCCCAGCCGTGATCTGACGCCTTGGGTGGTCGCCCCGACGAAGGCTTGCCCCGGCCGGTCCCACCCGCCCGGAAGCACCGCCTCCGGTCAGGACGCGTCGGCCTCGCCGGCACGATGTCCGGATGTTCCGGCCCGGAGGTCTTCGTGGGTCTCCTACCTGGTTCCGCCGTTCCTCGCCGGGTTGTCGCCGTCGCTGATGCGGCTCACGCTGTGTGTCGAGAAACCCGTCGCCTTGAGGAACGCGTGGGTCAGTTCCTGGGTCGCGATCGGCGACTCCCGGAGATTTTCAAGATCACCGGACTCGTAGGCCTCGACGATGTCCAGCGCCCGCCCGATGCCTCCGATCCTGCCGACCAGTGCCGCCGCGACGTCGTCCGCCAGGGGCAGGCGATCGACCAGATCCCCGATGGGTACGCCGAGGATGTCGCCGACGGCGCTCAACAGCCCGGCGGTGAATGCCGCCTCGCCGGATGACCCGATCCGGTCGGCGACCAGCTGGCACAGCCGCGCCCGGGTGATCGCCGAGGCCAGCGTGCTCTCGTCCCCCTCGGTCAGGTCGCTGAGCAGCATCAGGGAGACCCACTCGCGGACCTTCGCCAGGCCGAGGAGCACCAGGGCCTCGTGCACCGACGAGACCCGCCGGGGCAGGCCGGAGGAGGCCGAGTTGCTCGCCCGCAGCAGCCGAAAGGAAAGCGCGGGATCTGATGTGACAATTGATACGATCTCTGGCATTTCTACGTCGCTGCGGGACAGCATGCCCATCAGCTCGACGTGGCGCAGCCGTGACGACGGTACGACCCTCGCGGACACGACCTGCGGTCGGGCGAGGACGTACCCCTGGAACAGCGAGCACCCGAGCTTCCTCGCAAACGACAGATCGGCGGGCGTCTCCAGCCGCTCGCCGAGGAGCTGGATGTTCGGGTACGCCAGGCAGTCCCTGGCCATCCGCTCGATGTCGTCCCGGGGAGTGCCCAGAATGTCGAGTTTGACGTACGACGCCACGGGCAGAAGCCGCTCGTGGCCCCGCCCCCAGACGAAGTCATCAAGCGCGATCTTGTGTCCCTTCTCAACCAGCACCCGTACCCCGTTGATCACGGCATCGTCGATGGGGACGGTTTCCAGCACCTCCAGCACGGCATGTGCCGGTTCCACCGGAATCGGCAGCGCCCCGACCAGGAAGTCGCGGGTCAGGTTCACGAAGCACACCCGGTTACCGACAAGATCGTAAACACCGAACTCGGTGAACGCGTTCACGATGACCTGGCTCGTCGCGTAGGCGGTGCTCTTGGCTGATGTCGTGGAACTCCCGGATTCACGAAACAGCAGCTCATATCCGAAAATGCGTCCCATCGGATCGTAGACAGGCTGGCGGCCGACATGAACCACCTGCGCGGTCTCGCACTGGCTGCTGTCTGGACCCACCACAACCTGACCATCGGCGGGCGTCCGCCGCCCTGAAGAGGTCGCGCGGATCGGGGCCCAATGACGGAGACGGAATACCCGGCTCAGCGACGCACCGCGTCAACGACGCACGCCTCGGGTCAGGACCCACGCCAGTGCCCCGACGACGGCCACTCCGCCGACGGAGGCCAGCAGATACACCGGCCCGACGACCAGCGGGGCCTCCACCATGGCGAAAATGCCGAGCCCCGCCGACACCACCAGCGTGACGGCCGCCCGCAGCAGCCAACCGGCGACCACGCCGGGGGGCAGCACCGCGTCGTACGGCAGCACCGAGGCCAGCGCGGCCAGCGTGTGCACCAGGTACATCGCCATGGCCAGCCCGACCAGGCGCCACATCACCACGCGGTCGTCGAACAGGATCGTGCTGGCCATCCAGCCGAAGCCGGCGATCAGCAGCAAGACCGACACCAGGCGCCCCCGTGGTGCCATGGCCACGACCACGGCGCCAGCGACCAGGAACACGGTGAATCGCCCGAGCAACAGCCTGGACGGCATCGCCAGGCCAAGGGTCGTCAGCCCAGCCAGCAGCAGCAGCGTGCGGACGGCCAGCGGCCCGACCGCCCAGCGCCCGGCCAGCTGCCGCCCGAGTCGGACCCGGTCCCGGATCGCTCTCACCGGCCGGCCGCCTTTGGCGCCGCCGCCATGCGGGTCACGTCCTGCAGCACCCGGTCGAGGCTGCCCGACCCGGCCCAGGCGACGACCGGCACCCCGTGCTCGCGCAGCTGATCGATCACGTTGGCGCGTTCCAGTCTCCAGAACTGGTTGGCGGCTTCCGCCCATTTCCCGGACCCCCGAGCGGGGGTTTCCGCGCCGAACGTGTCGACGGCGACCACGAACCGACCGCTGCGGGCCAGGGCGGCCAGCATCTGGGCCGATCGGGGATCCAGCAGCGGGGTCAGCACGATGACGAGCGCGTTGGGAGAGATCAGTTGGGGGTTCAGCACGGCCCCGGACGCATCCGCGCCGGTGGGGGCCACCTCCATCAGCCACTCCAGGATGGTGAGGTACTGGCGCCGGCCGCTGCCGGCGCGCACCCGCCGCGCGGGTACCCCGTTGCCCAGCATCGACACCCGGTCACCACGCTGGAGGTAGTGCTCCGCGATGCCGGCGGCGGCCCGAACGGTCGTGTCCAGCACCGAGCACGCCCCATCGATCCCCCCGGAGCGCCCGGCGTCGTGCAGGACGTCGAGCAGCAGGGCCACCTCGGCGTCCCGGTCCGACAGGGTGGAGACGACATGCAGCTGCCGGCTGCGCAGGGACACCCGCCAGTCGATCCGCCGCAGCCGGTCGCCGGGTCCGAACGGTCGCACCCCGGCGAGTTCACCGCCCTCGCCGGGTTTGCGGGAGCGGTGGAAACCGACCAGACCGGCGGCCCGCGGCATGGCCTCGTCGGCCGCGAACGGCTCGATGACGGGGTACACCTTCAGCCACAGCTCCGGGGCGACCAGCGCATCGCTGATCAGCAGCCCGTCGCTGGCAACGGCGTGCACGACGGTCGGTCCGAGGGCGTGGCGTCCCCAGCGCACGGCCCGGCCGCGCAGCGGGATCTCCGCCGTCGCCCGGCGCGCCACGGTCGCGGCGTAGGGCCGGTCGCCGAACCGCAGCCGCACCCAGCGGGCCATCATCAGCCGCACGACGACAAGGTCGAGACGCACCCGGTCCGAGCTGGCGACGCAGACGGCCGCGGTCACCTGCCCGCCCTCGGGAAAGCGGGGATCGATCGCCGCGACTTCCACGACCGGGACCTCCTCCGGCCGGCGCGCCAGCGAAATCGCCGTGCCGACGGCGAACGGCACGGCCAGAACGACCAGGTCGTACCGGCCGGTCAGCACCGCGGCGAGCAGCAGGACACAGCACACCAGCACGGCCCGGCCCAGGGCCTTGGTCGCCGACCACGCCGGTCCGGCGGCCTCGGCGAGATCCGCCAGATCGGCGGTGTCGAAGACCGGCAGCGGCGGGATGCCACCACCGGCGGTGCCCATCTGGTCAGCCACCACGCAGCCCCGCGTGCGTCGGCATCGCCGCACTCGCTGGTGATGGCGTGGTTTCCAGGACATCGACCACGACCGCCGCCGGGTCGATCCGGCGCAGCCACATATCCGGATGGAGGGTGATCCGGTGTGCCAGCGCCGGCACCGCGACGGTCTTCACGTCCTCCTGGATGATGTAGTTGCGACCCGCCATCGCCGCCATCGCCCGCGCCAGGAGCAGCAGCGCCAGCGAGCCCCGGGGAGAGGCTCCGACAAGGACCTGGGGGTGCTCGCGGGTAGCCGCGACCAAGGCGACGATGTACTGCCCGATCGAGTCCTCGACGGTGATCGTCTCCAGCGCCGCCTGCATCGCCAGCAGGGTCCCCGCGTCAACCACCGGTTCGAGTACCGATTCCTCCGTGCGACGGTTCATGCGTCGCCGCAGCACATCCCATTCCTCGGTCTGGGTGGGGTACCCGAAGGAGACCCGCAGCAGGAACCGGTCCAGCTGGGCTTCCGGCAGCGGATACGTTCCCTCGTACTCGATCGGGTTGGCGGTGGCCAGCACGTGGAACGGCGGATCGAGCCGGTAGGTCGCGCCCTCGACCGAGACCTGCCGCTCCTGCATGGCTTCCAGCAGGGCGGCCTGCGTCTTCGGCGGCGTCCTGTTGATCTCGTCGGCCAGCAGCAGGTTCGTGAAGATCGGTCCGGCCCGGAAGGAGAAGTCGTGCCGCGTCTGGTCATAGAGAAAGGACCCGGTGACATCGGCGGGCAGCAGATCGGGCGTGAACTGCAGCCTCCGGAAGCCAATACCGAGGGTCTGGGCGAACGATCGGGCGGTCAGCGTCTTCCCCAGCCCCGGCAGGTCCTCCAGCAGGACATTGCCTCCCGCCAGGATGCCGGCGAGCACCAGTTCGAGTGGGGCGCGCTTGCCGACGATCGCCAGGTTCACCGCGTCCAGGATGGTGTCGGCCAAGCGCCCGACCTCGGATGCGCTCAGTGCTGGCGCGACGATGGGCATGGGCGACGTAACGGGCTGCCGTTTCACAGTTCCTCTATCCGTTTCGCCAAAGCCGCCATGTCGCGCGGCGTAGGACCGCCCGTCGATGGATTGCGCAGCATCCTCCACAGGTGCTCCCCCATCATCTCACGCGCCCGCTGCGGGTCACTGGCTCGTGTGAAGCCGTGCCGCAGCCGCAGCCGTTCATCCGCCAAATCTCCCAACCATTCCGTTATGTTCGTACGGCCAGATTTGCCGTTCCCGGACAGCGCGAGTTTGCCAGCCCAGCGACCGACCGCGACGCTGACGCCATCGCGCTCGTCGGGTACCACGCCCCCGCTGGCCGATTTCGCGTCAAGCGGCCGGATTCCCCGTCCGGTGACCTCTGCCGGCAGCGGCCCGGCGGCGACGTCGGCCATGAGGTACTTCACCAGAACGATCATGAAAATGGTAACGACCAGCAGAGCGAATGGGATCACCAGTCGCAGGAAAAACAGCAGGCCGTAGATCACCGAGGACACGGCCAGGGCGAAGAACAGCCGGCCAAGCAGCCAGCGGGCGCCGGAGGAGCGGACGCTCCGGCGGGCGGGGGCCGCGCCGGTCCGGCCGAACAGGTCGTCCAGACCGACTTCGGCCACGGCCTGGGTGTCCTCGTTGTTCATGTCGCGCCGCCTTCGTGCGTGCCAGCGGTTGCGACCGCACCAGTCTGCTCCCAGCGGCTGGCGTCGCCAGCCGAGGGCCGTACCTGCGCCGCCAGCTCCGCGCGTACCTGCCGCAGCGCGGCAACCGCCGCCGAGCGCATCCGCTCGTCGATGGCGGAGGTCGCGTATCGGGCCTCACGGTACACGTCGGCCAAGGCGTCGAGCGCCTGTGGGCTGACGCTGTGCGAACTCAGCAGGCGCAGCACCAGATCCGCTGGACTGTCCCCCACCTGCCGGGGCGCGCCGACGGCCGCGGCGGCCTGCTCCAGCCGCACCCAGCACCCGATCACCGCTTTGCGGGGATCGGTATCGGTGTCGAACAGCTCGGTGATGCCCGCGTCGACCGCTTCCACGACGGCCTGCCGTCGCCGCGATGACGGCTGGACGGGGGTCCGGCGGGTGACCACGACCGGGTCGTCCACGCTCGCCGCGGTCTGCCGGCGGACCAGCACCCAGCCCGCGACTCCCGCCGCGGCGAGAACCACCACCAGAACGACCACCGCGATCAGCCCGGTGCGCTCGTCCGTCGATTCCACCTCGGTCGTTTCCTCCGGCGCCGAGGCGGTCGGCTCCGCCTCGCTCACCGAGGGCTCTACCGTTGGCGGTGGAGTCGTTTCCAGGTGCAGCGGAGGCACGGGCAGGTTGTTGATCTGCGGGGATGCCAGGGCCGCCGCCAGCCAGGCCGCCGCCAGCAACACACACACGGCCAGCAGCGGTGCCCACCGAGCAAGTGCGCGTTTCACGTGAGACCCCGAGTCAGTTGATCCCGGCGAGGAATCTCGCCCTAGCGAGCACGCTGTCCAGCATCGTCGGCGTCAGCCGCCCCGTGAAGGTGTTCTGTTGGCTGACGTGATAGCAGCCGAGCAGCGTAGGGATGCTCGATCCCGCGGCCCATTCCGCGGCATGGCCGAACGCTGGCCGGGGCGAGACACGCCGATCATAAACCCCCTTCAGCGCCGCGAACCACGCCGCCCAAGCGAATCCGCCCAGGGCCACGATCACCCGGAGCGTCGGACGCAGGACCTCGAGTTCTCGGCGAAGCCAGGGGGCGCAGGTATCGCGTTCCTGCGGCGTCGGCCGGTTGGCGGGAGGGGCGCAGCGGACGGCCGCGAGCACCCGCGTCTCCCGGAGCAGCAGCCCATCGTCACTGGCGACGCTCGTTGGCTGGTTTGCCAGTCCCGCCCGGTGGAGCGCCGCGAACAGCACGTCGCCGGAGCGGTCGCCGGTGAAGACCCGCCCGGTCCGGTTGCCCCCGTGCGCCGCCGGAGCCAGCCCGAGAATGCCGATACGCGCGTCGTGCGCCCCGAAGCCTGGGACCGGACGGCCCCAGTACTCCTGGTCGGCGAACGCCGCGCGCTTGGTGGCGGCGATCTCCTCGCGCCAGGTAACCAGACGGGGGCAGGCGCGGCAGGCGGAGATCGCCGCGTCCAGAGCCGCGACGTCGCCGATGCCGCTGGCCTGAGCGACGACCTCAGCAGCATTGCCCGCGGCGAGCATGTCACCTCCGGCGGCCTTGGGGACGTCCGCGGCGCGTGGGGTTGTTGGCCCCACGCGACCGGCGAACCTGGGAAAACGCTACTCCGTCACGGGCTCCAGGCAGAGAACGTAGCCCGTCTTACCGGCCTCGCCCTCCCAGTAGGAACTCTCGGCGGTCGGGAAGTCCGGGCACGGGTCGTCCTTCGCCTGCCACTCGTCCTGGGTCATCTCATCGATCTTACCGACGATCTTGAACGTAGCGGCGGAATCATCGCAGGCCACGTTCTTCAACTCGTCGGCGCTCTGCCCGGTCAGGCAGTCGCCGACCGCGGCCTTGGCCGGCTCGTCCCTGGAGAGCCAGAGTGCGACGGCGCCGACGACCACGACGACGGCCAAGACGGCCAGCCCGCCGAAGACCTTGAGAAGAATCTTGCCAGCTCCCGACGATGTGGGAGCCGGTGGTCCGGCGGGAGGCTGCCCAGGGGAAGGCTGCCAGCCCGGTGCGGGCTGGCCCGCGGGAGGCTGCTGTCCATCGTATGGTCCGGTGGGGGGATTCTGGGGCACGGTCATAGTGGTCTTCCTTCCGGGGAACCGAGTCGACGCACAGTAACGACCATTGCCCATACTCGGCAACGTCACTACCGGCGAAAAAACGGTAACGAACGGCGAAACGCCGCTCCGATCGTCGCACCGCACCTCAGTTACTCTCAGCGCAACGCGGGCATCCCAGGCCGGGGGACCTCAGGCCGCCCGGTGAACGGCGGGGCAGCAGGTGATGCGCGCAGCACCGTCACTCCGGCTGGTTGGATGCCAGGCACAGCACGGTGCCGGACTCCCCAGCGGTGCCCTCCCAGTAGATGTACTCCGTCCCGGGAAACCCGTCGCACAACGCGCTGTCTGCCCGGGCCGCGGATTCCGGCTGCTGGTCGATCCGCCCGACCACCTTGTACCTCGCGGAGGTGCCGACGCAGCTCACCGTCTTGAGGCTCACCGTGCGCGTCTGTCGGCTGCCCGGGTCGATTCCCTCGCCGTCCAGGCAGTCGCCGGCCACAGCCGTCGTCGGCGGCGGCTTCTCGTCGCTCTTGACGAACCACACCGCTGTTGCTACGCCGGCGCCGCTCATGACCAGCACGGCAAGGACGGCCGCGACCAGCCGTACCGGCCTGGGCAGATCGCGCAGCGTGCCCGCGATGGTGCCCCGGGCCGCCCCGGCCGAGGCTTCTCCGGTGCCCGCGGCGGGGTCATCCGCCGGTTCCGGCCAGACCGGTGGAGGGGGCCCGGCGGCCGTCCCGGTGGCGTCGGTTTCCGGGGGCGCGACCGCGTCCTCGGCCGCGACCAGGGCCTCGGTTGCCCCGTCGGCGTCCGACCCCGACGACTTGACTGTCGAGACCGGAGTCTCGGACGGTCCCGCCGGAGCCTCTGACGTCTCGGACGGTTGGGCGGCGGCCGACTCGCCGTCGCACCGCTGCGCGACCTCTTCGGGCATGACCGTCCTTCCGAAATCCGCTGGTATCCATAGATTGTTCAAGATCTGAAAACGCACACCTGTTTGATCACAATAGCGGTGTCCAGCCAGTGAACCGGTCCGACACCACGAACGTCCGTCAGGCCAGCGAGCGGGCAATACCATCGAGGATGTCGTGCTCGCTCGCCACGATCTCGGCGAACCCGCCCCGGTCCAGGATCACCCGCGCGATCAGTGCGCCGGCTCCGATCACCGGGGCCCGTGCCGGATGCATCACCGGCATGGCCAGCCGCTGGGTCCGGGTGGCGGAGAGCAACCCGGCCGTCACCCGCGCGATGGCGGGATAGGCCACCCGCGCCTGATGGATGTGTTCCGGCCGGTACTTGTCAAGACCAAGCGCGATGGCCGTCACGGTCGTCACGGAGCCGGCCAACCCGATCAGTGTCCGGGCAGTACCGGCCCGCACCGCGGCCAGCGCGCGGTCGACCTCGGCGACAATCGCCGTTTCGGCCACGGCGATCTCACGGGCGGTCGGTGGATCTCCCCGCAGGTGCCGCTCGGTCATCCGCACGCATCCGACGTCGACGCTGACGGCCGAGCCGGCGGCCGGGGGTTCCCCGGGGAACCCCACCACGAATTCGGTCGATCCGCCGCCGATGTCCACGACCAGTACCGGTTGGGGCAGTTCCCCGGGCAGATCCGTAGCGGCACCGGCGAACGTCAGCCGGGCTTCCTCCTCGCCGCTGATGACCTCCGGGTCGACGCCGAGCACCACCCGCGCCATCGACCGGAACTCGTCGGCGTTCTCCGCGTCGCGGGCGGCGCTGGTCGCGACCATCCGCACCCGGTCGACCCCCAGCCGTGCCAGCTGCTGGGCGTAGGCGGTCAGCGTTTCTTCCGCTCGGCCGAGCGCGGCCGCGGACAGCCGCCCGGTCCGGTCGACGCCCTGCCCGAGTCGGACGATCTCCGTCCGCCGCACGACATCGATCAGCCCAGGACCGTTCGGGTTCGGCTCGGCGATCAGCAGCCTGATGGAGTGGGTGCCGCAGTCAATGGCCGCAACGCTCGTCACGCCAGCAACGATAGGGCCACGGCCGGCACTCGGCCCACCGCCACGGGCCCCGTGGCCCGGTCCTCACCCCCGTCCGGCGTCGAGATGCAGCAGCATCCTCGTATTACCCAGCGTGTTGGGCTTGACCCGTTCGAGGTCCAGGAACTCCGCCACCCCGGCGTCGTACGATCGAAGCAGTTCCTCATACACCGTCGGGGTCACCGGGGTGCCGTTGATCGGCACGAAGCCGAACGTCCCGAAAAAGGCCGTCTCGAAGGTCAGCACGAATACCCGCCGTACGCCGAGCTCACCGGCGACGAGCAGCAGCTTCTCAATGATCCGGTGGCCGATCCGGTGGCCCCGGCAGCCGGGGCTGACGGCAACGGTCCGGAACTCCGCCAGGTCCTCCCACAGCACGTGGACGGCGCCACAACCGACGATCGCCGCGTCGCTGGCCCGCTCGGCGACCCAGAATTCCTGGACGTCCTCATACAGGGTGACCATCGGTTTGGACAGCACCCGCCGGTCATCGGAGTAGACGTCGATCAGACTTCGGATACCGGAGACATCGGCGGCTCTCGCGCGTCGCACCAGCACGTCCATCGCTACTGGTGCGCCTCGCCGCGGTCACCGCACGGGCCGGCCTCCCACCAGGGGCCCACCAGCGCGGCCACCTCGTCGCCGATGGGATTGACTCCCGGGCCCACGGCCAGGGCATGGCCGAGATGCACGTGCAGGCACTTCACCCGGGTCGGCATGCCGCCGGCGGAGACGTCCCGGATCTCCGGGACGTCCTGGATGGCCGTCCGGCGCGCGAGGTAGTCGCGGTGTGCCGCCTGATAGCCGGCCGCGAGATCGCCGTCCGTTGCCAGTCGCCCGGTCATGTCGCTCATCACCCCCGCCGACTCCAGCCGGCTACAGGCCGCCACGGCCCGGGGGCAGGTCAGGTAAAACAGCGTCGGGAACGGGGTGCCGCCCGGCAACCGGGGCGTGGTCGCGACCACCGCGGGCTGCCCGCACGGGCAGCGGTAGGCCACGGCGCTGACGCCTCTGGCCGGCCGGCCGAGTTGGGCGCTGACGGCTCGGGCGTCCGCCTCGGTGAACGGCTCGGGCTCCGTCATGGACGATCTGCCGAGGCGAGGCTGGACCACAGCTTGCCGTACCACGGCGGGGTCTTCTCCGGGTCCGGCGATTCCTCGTCCAGCGGCGTCCCCTCGCCCGTTCCCCCGATGACGACATACGGGGTCTCACCGGGCAGGGTGTACTGCAACCGCCGGCGGGCCTGGCTCTTGACGTACTCGGGGTCATCCCACTTGGCCCGCTCCTCGGCCAGCTCGCCGATCTTGCGTCGCTGCTCGGACTGCTGGGCCTCGATCGCGGCGATCTCGGCCTGCTGGGCCAGGTAGACGCGGACGGGGTAGGCATATGCCAGCAGCAGCCCCAGCAGCACCATGGCCAGCACCGCCGCGCGGCCGGTCAGCCCGCCCTCCGGCGCGGCGGTCATGCGCTTGGGGGGCCGGCCACCAGCCTGGCCCGCGGCGTTCCGGCGGTTGACCGGGCGGGCGGTCCCCAGGTCTGGTTTCCCGGCGGAGCGACCGCCGGCCCGGGTGCCGGAGGTGCGCCCGAGGGCGGGCCGGCCGCGTCCGCGACCGGCCCCCACCGCACCCAGACCAGCACGCGCCCCCGCATTCCGAGAGGCCGACCAACCAGGCCCCCGGGCACCAGGCGTGCGTCGTTGCTGTGTCATGGCTCCCCCTGGTCCGCCGCGCCTGGGCCACCGTGCGTCCTTCACCGCACGGGGCCCGTCGCGCGCGCCGAAAAGGATACTCAGGCCGAACGGTACCGGGGGAAGGCGCCCCCGCCGGCGTACCGCGCCGCGTCACCGAGCTCGTCTTCGATGCGCAGCAGCTGGTTGTACTTGGCCACCCGCTCCGACCGGGCCGGCGCCCCAGTCTTGATCTGGCCGCAGCCCGTCGCCACCGCCAGGTCGGCGATCGTGGTGTCCTCGGTCTCGCCCGAGCGGTGGCTCATCATGCAGTGGAAGCCGGCACGGTGGGCCATCTCGACGGCGTCCAGGGTCTCGGTCAGCGAACCGATCTGGTTGACCTTGACGAGCAGGGCATTGGCGCTGGACTCGGCGATTCCCCGGGCCAGCCGCTGCGGGTTGGTGACGAAGAGATCGTCCCCGACCAGCTGGGTGCGGGCACCCAGCACCGCCGTCAGGGCCTTCCAGCCCGCCCAGTCGTCCTCGTCCAGCGGGTCCTCGATGGAGACGATCGGGTAGTTGTCGACAAGCTTGGTGTAGTAGGCCGCCAGGTCCTCCGCGCTCTTCTTGGCACCCTCGAAGGTGTAGACGCCGTCGGCGCAGAACTCGGTGGCCGCGACGTCGAGAGCCAGCACGATGTCGGTCCCGAGGGTGTAGCCGGCCTTGGCGGTGGCTTCGCCGATCAGGTCAAGGGCCGCGGTGTTCTCGGGCAGGCTGGGGGCGAAGCCGCCCTCGTCCCCGAGTCCCGTTGCCAGGCCCTTCTTCTTCAGCACGGCCTTGAGGGCGTGGTAGACCTCGGCGCCGGACCGCATGGCGTCCCGGAACGTCGGAGCGCCGATCGGCGCGATCATGAACTCCTGGATGTCGACGTTGGAGTCGGCGTGCGCTCCACCGTTGAGGATGTTCATCATCGGCACGGGCAGCAGATGTGCGTTGGGTCCGCCGAGGTAGCGGAACAGGGGAAGGTCGACGGAATCCGCCGCCGCCCGGGCTACCGCGAGCGACACGCCGAGGATGGCGTTGGCGCCCAGCTGGGACTTGTCCGGCGTGCCGTCCAGGTCGAGCATCGCCTGGTCGATCAGCCGCTGCTCGGAGGCGTCAAACCCGACGAGTTCCTCCGCGATACGCTCGATGACGTTGTCGACGGCCTTCTCGACGCCCTTGCCCGCGTATCGCTTGGGGTCACCGTCACGAAGCTCCAGCGCTTCAAAGGCACCGGTCGAGGCTCCGGACGGCACAGCGGCGCGCCCGAGCGTCCCGTCTTCGAGGCCGACCTCAACCTCAACTGTCGGGTTGCCCCGAGAGTCCAGAATTTCCCGCGCGACGATTGCCTCAATCGTGGCCACTGTGGTCTCGCTTCCTAGTGTTTCGTATTTCGCCGGATGCTCGCCGCGCCAGTGCGCGGCGGGGCGATGTACGCACCCGAGCCTATCGAGCCGTCAAACGCTCCAAGCGGTCGACCGCCGAACCCAACTCGACCGTGAAGGGGCACCTCAGCCGGGTATCAGGTGGGCCAGACCGCGAACCGCCCGCGCCAGCTCGTGGGACGACTGCGCGGCATACCCCAGCACCAGGCCCGTCCGCCGGTTCCGGGTGGCCGGGTCGGCGAAATCGGCGGGTGCCGCCGCACCGCCGGCCTGGAGCAGGCAGTCGGACAGGGCCAGGACGCCGATCCCCGCGGCCTGGGCTCGGGTGGCGAGCGCCACATCGTCGGTTCCGTCCGGCAGCTCGATGGTGAGGTGCAGTCCGGCGGCGGCCCCGCCGACCCTGGCCGAGGGCAGATGCCGGCGCAGCGCGGTCACCAGGGTGGACCGCCGTTCCCGCAGGACGCGTCGCATCCGCCGCAGGTGCCGGTCGTATGCCGCCCCGGCGAGCAACTCGGCGAACGCGAGCTGTTCCAGCACCGGACCGCCCCCGTCCGCGAGGCTCCGAGAACGGTGCAGGTCGGCCCGCCACGCCCGGGGCGACGCCAGCCAGCCCAGGCGCAGGGCCGGGGCCAGTGTCGTGCTGACCGATCCGACCAGCATGACGTGCTCGGGCGCCAAGCCCTGGAGACACCCCACCGGCTCCCGGTCGTAGCGCAGCTCGGCATCGTAGTCGTTCTCGATGATCAGGCTTCCGGTGCGACGCGCCCAGTCCAGGAGCGCCACCCGACGGTCCGGCATCAGCACGACCCCGGTGGGGTACTGGTGGGCCGGGGTGACGACCACCGTGGTCAGCCCCGCGCGGTCCAGCGCGGCGACATCGATGCCCCGCTCGTCCACGGCCACCGCGACCGGTTCCAGACCGTGCCAGGCCAGGCGGGTGGCGACGGCCCGGCTGCCGGGGTCCTCGACGCCGATCCGGGCCACCCCGGCGACTCTCAGCGTCTCCGCCAGCAGGGCGAAGGCCTGGGTCTCCCCCGAGGTAATCATGAGTCGATCGACGTCCACCCGCGCGGCGCGGATCCGGGTCAGGTAGGCGGCCAGCTCGGCGCGCAGCCGGAACGCGCCCGCGGGGTCGCCATAGTCGAGATCGGCGTCCGCGGCGAGGGCCAGCGCTCGCTCGTAGGCCTTCCGCCACGCGGTCCGCGGAAACGTCCCGAGGTCCGGCACTCCCGGTCGCAGGGCGACGACGGCCGGCTCCGCGCTGGGCCGGGTGGGGATGCCGGTCCCGTGCCCCGCGGGGCGTTCCGGACCCGGCTCGGCGGCGTTGACCTCCGACTGTGCGGTGACAACGGTCCCCCTGCCGCGACGCGCCGCGAGCCGGCCCTCGGCGACCAGGCGCTCGTAGGCCCCGACCACCAGTCCCCGAGACACCCCCAGGTCGACGGCGAGGTCCCGGGTCGACGGCAGCCGCGTCCCCTGGGGCAGCCGGCCGTGCTCGATCGCGTCGCGCAGGGCACAGATCAGTTGCTCGCCCACCCGCGGCTGGCTCCGATCGAGCTCGCCGAGCACCTCCCAGACCGACAAATGGTCCTCCCCGTCGTGCTCCAAACCGCACCCTATCGGGGACCATCACGGAGCCACTCGCGCATAATGTCATCCGATACCAGGATAAGTGGCTCATTATACCCAAAACGCCATAGTGTGATCGCGCCGAATCGGCCGCCGGTATCGGCCCCGGCACGGTCGGCCCCGGGCACCCGCGGGAGTGCTGGATCATGTTTATTGGCAATCACAGGGCTTTGTCGGAATCAGCACACCCTGCAAGCGCGAGCCCGCATCGCCTGCGGGAACGAGGTTCGGGGCACCCGGAGCCGTGCCGCCTGGGCTCCGGTCGCCGTCGCGTCCATCACGCCGGTCGCCACGATGGTCACTGCCGGGGCGGGGCGGACTCCTCGTGCCGCAGCTCGTCCATCAGGTCCAGCACGACCCGACGCAGCACCGCTTCGGCGTCGAGGCCGGTCGCCCTGGCCTGCCCGACGAGCGAGAACAGGCGGTCGCCCAGCTCGGCTTCCATCGCCGCCCGCTGTTCCGCGGCGACCGGGGCTGCCGGACGCGCCAGCTCGGGGTCCGCGCTCTCCGCTTTGGACAGCACCTCGGCGGCAAGCGACAGGGCCGGCTGCGACAGGGCTATCCCGTCCATCAGGGACGTCCGGGCCTTTTCGGAACGTTTGATCCGTTCCCAGTTCGCGGTGATCTCGTCGAGGTCCTTGACCTCCACGCCACCGAACACGTGGGGATTGCGTCTGACCAGCTTGTCGATGAGGTCCCCGGCGACATCGTCGATGGCGAACCCGCCCTCGTCCCCGGGCGCCGCGCCGAGCTTGGCGTGCAGGACCACCTGCAACAGGACATCGCCCAGCTCTTCCCGCAGGGCGTCCATGTTCCCGGCACATATGGCGTCATATGCCTCATATGCCTCTTCAAGCAGGTAACGCGCGAAGTTCTGGTGGGCCTGCTCGTTCTCGGCGGACGCCTGGCGGCTGAGCCAGGGATCGCCTCCGGGGGCCACCAGCCGTTCCATGACCGCGACGACATCCAGCAGTCGTGCGCCCGGTGGGTCCCAGGATCCGTACATGAGTTCCAGCTCGGCCAGGCCCGGGTTGCGGGCCAGGCGCAGCCCCAGGTCACGGGCCAGTGCCTCGTCGCCGTCGGGACCGGACAGCCACACCACCGTCGCGTGCGCCGAGGCCTCCCGCAGCAGCGACTCCGCCACCGGCGCCGCGGGCGCTACCCCGATGCCCACCGCCCGCAGTGCCTCGGCTTGGGGGTTGCCGACCGCGGCGCAGACCCGATGGGTACGAACAAGGTCCCAGGCCTCTGCGGTCAGCAGCCCTGCCGGCAGTCGAGGGGAGGTGACCAGAAGAACAATCCGTCGGCCCATGGGATCACCGCGTAGCCAGGGGCACTACGACAAAGGTCTCAACGGTTTGGCTCAGCCACATGGACACGTTCCACTCCAACGGTGCGTACTTGGGATTGACGACGACGTGGTAGTGGTCGACGGACTCCTGAAGCCACTGTTTCAGCCCGATCCCCTGGCCGATGGTCTGCCGGGTGAGGTAGGGCCGCACCGCCTCGAAGGTCTCGGCGATCGGCTGTCCACCGGCAGTGAGGTTGGTGTACGCCTCACGCTGATCGGCTTCCGTCGGCTCAACGGCCGGCGCGGCCTGGGCCAGGGCTCGGAGGGCCGCGTCCGTTCTGGTGATCTCCTCGGCGAACCGGGTTTGCAGCAGCACTCTCGCCGCGTCGCTGTCAGCGGGGAAGGCGAACCCTTGCAGAACGGCACCGCGGTCGGCGGCCGGCACCGGGATTCCCCGGTCGGCGGCGATCCGCTCGGCCAGGTCCCCGAGCACCAGGGCTCGCAGGGCGAGCTGGCGGATGGTCGCGTAGGAGATCGTGCCCCGCTGCGCCTCGGACAGGGTATCCAGCGTGTCCTCGACGCCCTTGAGCATCTCGTTGACGTCGCGCAGGGTGTACTGCTCCGACCCCACGTACGCCGCGACCGTCGGGTCCGACCTGCACCCGCTCAGCACGAGCGCCCCGGTCAGGGCAGCGAGGACCAGACAAAGGGTGCGACGCATACGCTGCATGACTGACGACTGTCTCACGTTCACGAGGCTCAGACGATCCCGGGGTCCGAAATACCCCGGATGACATCGGCGATCGGACGCCCGGCGCCCGGTACCCTCACCGGTTCCTCTGGCGCCCTCCCCCGGTCGCCACGGGGGTCGCGAAGAGCGTCGCCAGCAACTCGCCACACCAGTCCAGCAGGGCGGTGTCGCGCAGCGCGATCCCGCCGACCCGGCGGGTCGCCGGCCTCGGCAGCGAGACCGTCCCGGAGCCGGGCTTGTACACGGAGTCCGGGTAGAAACGCTTGAGCCGCAGTTGTCTGGAGTCTGGCAGCGTCAGCGGCGCGAACCGGATGTTGCGGCCCTGCAGCGAGACCTCCGTCAGGCCGTGGCCGCGCGCGAGCAACCGGAGACGCGCGACGGCCACGAGGTTGGCCACCTGTTCCGGCGGCTGGCCGTACCGGTCGTGCAGTTCGGAGACGACCTCATCGAGCGTTCGGGCGTCGCGGGCCGAGGCGAGCTTGCGGTACATCTCCAGCCGCAGCCGCTCGACGGGGACGTAGTCGTAGGGCAGATGGGCGTCGACCGGAAGATCAATCTTGACCTCGGGCTCGGCGTCCGCCGCACCGTCCGACTCGCCCTTGAACGCGGTGACGGCCTCCCCGACCATGCGCACGTACAGGTCGAACCCGACCCCCTCGATGTGTCCGGACTGCTCACCGCCGAGCAGGTTGCCGGCGCCCCGGATCTCCAGGTCCTTCATCGCGACGTACATGCCCGCGCCGAGTTCGGTGTGCTGGGCGATGGTGGCCAGGCGCTCGTGGGCGTGCTCGGTCAGCGGCTTGCTCGGCGGGTAGAGGAAGTAGGCGTACGCCCGCTCGCGGCCCCGCCCGACCCGTCCGCGAATCTGGTGCAGCTGGGACAGCCCGAGCACGTTGGCCCGCTCGACGATCAGCGTGTTGGCGTTGGGGATGTCGAGGCCGCTCTCCACGATCGTGGTGCAGACGAGGACGTCGTACTCCTTTTCCCAGAACCCCACCATGATCTTTTCAAGGGCGTCCTCGCCCATCTGGCCGTGGGCGACGGCGATCCGGGCCTCCGGAACCAGTTCCCGCAGCCGGCGGGCGGCCCGCTCGATGGATTCGACCCGGTTGTGCAGGTAGAAGACCTGCCCGTCCCGGAGCAGTTCCCGGTGGATGGCCGCGGCGACCTGCTTGTCGTCCTGGACGCCGACGTAGGTCAGCACCGGATGGCGTTCCTCCGGGGGCGTCGCGATGGTCGACATCTCCCGGATACCGGTGATCGCCATCTCCAGGGTCCGCGGGATCGGGGTCGCCGACATCGTCAGCACGTCGACGGTGGCCCGCAACTGCTTGAGGTGTTCCTTGTGTTCCACCCCGAAGCGCTGTTCCTCGTCAACGATGACCAGCCCGAGCTTGCGGAACCGGGTCGAGGCCTGGAGCAGGCGGTGGGTACCGATGACGACATCCACCGTGCCGTCGGCGAGGCGGTCGAGGGTGTCCCTGGTCTGACTCGGGGTCGCGAACCGCGACAGCTGCCGGATCTGGACGGGGAACTGCGCCATCCGTTCCGTGAACGTCGCGTAGTGCTGCTGGGCCAGCAGGGTCGTCGGCACGAGAACCGCGACCTGCCGGCCGTCGGTCACGGCCTTGAAAGCGGCCCGCACCGCGATCTCGGTCTTGCCATATCCGACGTCGCCGCAGATCAGGCGATCCATCGGAATCTCGCGCATCATGTCGCCCTTGACCTCGTCGATGGCGGCGAGCTGGTCGGGTGTCTCCAGGTACGGGAAGGCGTCCTCCAGCTCCCGCTGCCAGGGCAGGTCCGGTCCGAAGGCGTGGCCCTTGGCGTTCTGGCGCGCGGCATACAGCTGGATCAGCTGCGCGGCGATCTCCCGAACGGCCTTGCGCGCCCGGGCCTTGGTCTTCTGCCAGTCCGACCCGCCGAGCTTGTGCAGGGTCGGGGTCTCGCCGCCGACGTAGCGCGACAGCTGATCGAGGGCGTCGGTCGGCACGAACAGCCGGTCGCCGGGCTGGCCGCGTTTGCTCGGGCCGTACTCGATGACGAGGTACTCCCGGTCCGCCCCGTTGATCTTCCGCTGCACCATCTCGACGTACTGGCCGATGCCGTGGGACTCGTGCACCACGTAGTCCCCCGCCCGCAGTTCCAGCGGATCGATCTGGTTCCGTCGCCGGCTGGGCATCTTGCGCAGGTCCCGGGCGGTCGCTCCGCGCCCGCCCGAGATGTCCGTGCCGGTCAGCACGGCCAGCTGGCCGGCCGGTTCGAGGAACCCCTGGCTCAGCGAGCCGGTGGTGATGGTGACCTGCCCGGCCGGTGGCGGATCGACGACGCGCTCCGCGAGCACGACGCCCAGTCCGGCGTCGGTCAGCACCTCGGCCGCGCGCTTCGCCGGCCCGGAGCCGGCGAAGACCAGCACCACCCGCCACCCGTCCCCGGTGAGTCTGCTGAGGTCGTCGACGACGCGGGTGGTCTCACCGTGGTAGAGCGTCGCCGGATGGGCCTGGACGGTCACGCCGACCGCGTCATCGGCCACGTCAACGACGAGGTCGCCAGCGGGTTCGGCGGGGTGGGCGGCGTCGACCGCCCCGGTCTGCCCATCCACCCCGAACGGGCTGATGGACCACCAGCGCTGGTCCCGGTCCGCGGCGACGCCGCGG
>JABDRL010000379.1 GCA_013041765.1 Dactylosporangium sp.
GCCCTGGCCGATGAGGCTGCCAGCCGCTCGGCCTCCGCCCTGGCCGACCGGGCCGCGGCCCCGAGTTCCGCCAGGCGACGCGCGGCGGCGTGGCGCTCGCTCTCCGCCGCTCGTTTCACCGCGACGGCGGCGGCGACCCGTTCCTTGGCGTCCACGACGACCTCACGGGCCTCGGCCAGCTCCGCGCCAAGAACCTCCATCCGTTGCTCGGCGTCGAGACGTTTCGTCCCGGCCTCGTCAACCGCCGCCTGGACCTCGATCGTGCTCGGTTGCTTGCCAGAGCCCCCAGCGGCCCGGTACGCCCCCAGGACGTCCCCGTCGGGGGTCACCACTCGCAGCCCGGGAGCGTAGGAGACGATGCGGCGAGCCGTCGTGAGGTCCGGGGCGAACACGACCCCGGCGAGGGCCCGCTCCGTCGCCGGCCGCAGGTCGCCGGCACAGCGGACCAGGTCCAGCGCCCACCGGGCGGTTTCCGGCAGCGGTGGCCGGTCCACGGCGGTGGTGACCGCGTCCGCCGCGGCGACCAGCAGCGCCGCCCGTCCGGCGTCGTCCTGCTTGAGCAGCTCAACCGCCGCGACCGCGCTGTCGATGTTCGCGACCACCACCGCATCGGCCAGGGTGCCCAGCGCCGCGGCGAGCGCGGCCTCGTACCCGGGCTCGACCGTCAGCAGCGCCGCGACGCTGCCCAGGAGCCCCGGTACGGTCCCGGCCGTGGCGAGCAGCGCGCCAGCGCCGTCCTTGCGGCGCAGGCCCAGCGCGAGGGCCTCCTCCCGGGCCTTCCACTGGGTGGCGTCCTTCTCCGCGGCCCGCTCCGCCTCGCCCAACCGGCGCACGGTCGAACTCGCGGCGTCCTGGGCGGCCAGCGCCTCCCGATGGCGCAGTTCCAGATCCGCGTTGTCCCGATCGGCCTCGGTCGCGTTCGCCTCGGCGATCTCGTGTTCCTCCTCCGCGACGTACACCCGGGCCTGGGCCTCCTCGATCGCCACGGCGAGCCGCTCGATCTCGTCGGCGGCCGCGGCGGTACGGCTGCGAACGGAGTCGACCTGGCCGGCGAGTTTCGCGAGGTTCTCCCGCCGGTCCGCCGCGGCCTGCGCCGCGGCCAGCAGCTCCCGCTCGGCCGCGGCCAGGCGGTGTTCCAGCCGCTGGCGGCGTTCGACGGCCCCGGCAAGGCACAGCTGGTCGGCCGCCAGCGCCGTCCGCAGGTTCTCCTCCTGCTCCCGGACGGTCTGCGCCTCGGTCGCCAGCTGCTCGGGGTCGCGCCCGGGGCGCTCGTCGTCTCCGCCGGTCGACAGGTGCCGCAGCCGCTCTCCGGCGAGCTGGTGCAGCGAGCGGAAACGCTCCTGCAGGGCGGAGAGCCCGTACCAGGTCTCCTGGGCCTCGGCGAGAATCGGCGCGTCCGCGAGGTGGGCGGCCTCCAGCCGCGCCAGCCGGTCGTTGACCTCAGCGGTTCCGTGCTCGACCTGTTCGCGGCGCTCTCGGAGTTCCGTCTCGTCGGCGATGTCCTTCTCCAGGGCCTCCCGCAACGTCGCCAGGTCGTCGGCAAGCAGCCGCAGCCGGGCATCGCGCAGGTCCGCCTGGATCCCGGCCGCCCGCCTGGCCACCTCGGCCTGCCGGCCCAGCGGTTTGAGCTGGCGGCGCAGCTCGGCGGTCAGGTCGGTAAGCCGGTTGAGGTTGGTCTGCATGGCGTCGAGCTTGCGCAGCGCCTTCTCTTTGCGCTTGCGGTGCTTGAGGACGCCAGCGGCCTCCTCGATGAACGCTCTGCGGTCCTCGGGCTTGGCGTGCAGGATGGCATCGAGCTGCCCCTGCCCGACGATGACGTGCATCTCCCGGCCGATGCCGGAATCGCTCAGCAGTTCCTGAATGTCCAGCAGCCGGCAGTGGTCACCGTTGATTTCGTATTCGCTCTCCCCGGACCGAAACATCCGCCGGGTGATCGAAACCTCGGTGTAGTCGATGGGCAGGGCACCATCGGCGTTGTCGATCGTGAGGGTCACCTCGGCCCGGCCGAGAGGGGCACGCCCGGGGGTGCCCGCGAAGATGACGTCCTCCATCTTCCCGCCACGCAGGGCCTTCGCGCCCTGTTCCCCGAGCACCCAGGCGATCGCATCGACAACGTTGGACTTACCCGAGCCGTTCGGGCCGACCACGCAGGTGATCCCCGGCTCAAGCTTCAGGGTTGTCGCCGAGGCGAAGGACTTGAATCCCTTGGCCGTGAGACTTTTCAGATGCACGAAACTCCGGACTTCCGCGAACGGGCTTCCAGCGGACAGGCCATCCTCGCACTGCGCAAATACCGGGCGAACCGCATCTGAGGGACAATACCTGGTCGGGTACAGATATGCCCGACAGCATTGTGCGCCGACCACCGTGTGGTGTCGGCGCCGCTCCTCGCTGTGTGCCGCGTCGGTTGATGTTGTCCGCCAGTCGTGCGGTGCCCGGCGGGTGGTCCCGCCGGGCGGTCGATCACGCCAGCGCCGGCTCTGCGAGCCGAATCAGCTGGTCAGACTCGGCAGCAGCGAGTCGATCATTCTCGGCACGCAGTCGCGTGATCTCGAACTCGAGAGCGCGCACCTTGGCGCGGAGTTGGGTGACCTCGTCAAGCATGCGCCGGTCGGGCGCGCTACCTACGTGGCCGAAGAGGGCCTTCGCCATATCGTCTCCTTGTAAAGCGCTGCCGGAACCCGGCCAACGCGCCCCAGCAGTTTGCGGCCTCAGCTCAAGGACATGAACGAGCGCAACTGGCGACACTCCTATACTGCGGCTGCGTTCCGAGCTTCGTCAAGCAGCACTGGTGACCGCTCCGGGGCAGCAACCGCGTCAGCCTGTTCAGGGCAATACCCGTTTCATGTCCTTTCGTGTACCTACCAGGCAGCCGGCTGATTCAGCTCCCATGGTAGCGTTTCCAGTCTTGATCAACTATGCATACGGTCAGATCGCGAAACGCCAGACAGTGATCAGATAGGCGCCGTACCACAGCCCGAACCCGGCGTACCCCACGAGTACGGGCACCGCTACCCGCAGCTTCGCCCGGCCGAGCGCGAGGGCCATCGGCAGCAGAATCACCAGCACCGGCACCAGCAACCTGGGCTTCGAGTGAAAGAAGCCGGCCTGCCCGAGAACAAGCGTCAGCGATAAAAATCCATATACCAGAAGTGGTGGCCACACCCGCTGCATTCCGGCAATAACAGCCAGCAACACGGCGGCTACCAATAGCCACGCAACACTAATCGCGACGAAACCATCACTCGTTCGCAGGGCGTCAAAAATAAACCGTCGGGCGGAATCGCCGACATCGAACGTCGTCCCCCAACCGGCTGTCTGGATATCGAACCAGGCCTGCGGCGCCCCCGCCCGAATGCCGACCCAGAGCAGGTACGCCGGCATGCCGGCGAGCGCGAGCAAGGCTCCGGCCAGCGGCCGCCAGCGCGACCGCCCCGTCGCCGACCGGACCCGCAGCAGAGCCGCGACGGCCAGCCCCAGGGCGACCGCAGCACCCGTCGGCCGGCTCAGTGCCGCCCCCAGCCCGAATATCCCGGCGACCTCCCATGCTCCCCGCTTGGCCAGCACGAACGTGGCGGCCGCGAGGGCCACGAACAGCCCTTCCGAGTACCCCATGGAGAGCACGACCGACATCGGCTGGGTGCAGAAAAGTGTCGCGAATATGACACCCGTGCGGTGGTCATACAGTTGCCGCCCGAGCGCGTACACCGCCAGCGTTGCGGCGCAACCGGCGACACTGCCGGTGATCAACGCGGCCGTCTCGAAGCTCCCGCCGGTCACGGCGTGCACGGCACGGATCATCAGCGGGAAACCGGGGAAGAACGCCAGCTCGTTCGCGGTCACCTCACCGTGGTCACCGTAGGTGTACCCGCGGGGGTACCCATCCCGCGCGACCCGGATGAACCAGCCGGCATCCCAGGACAGCAACCGGTCCCGGACCGAGCTGTCCGACGACTTCGGCACCATCCACGCGATGAACGCGATCTGCACGGCCCGGGTCGCCGCGAAGATCGCCAACGGCACGGCCGGCAGAGCCAGGGCAGAACGCCAGCCACGAGAACGCCAGCCACGTGCGGATCCCTCGTCGCCGGGAGGCGCTTCCGTCCCTGCCGTGTCCAACTCGGCCGCCCTCACGCCAGGCTCGCCCCAGTCGCTGGAATCGAGCCGTCACCCGGGTCGACCCCGGGGCCCGCGACCTCCACCACCTTCGACAGTTGCCGCCAGGCCATCTCCGCGGCCCGCTGCTCGGCTTCCTTCTTGCTGCGCCCCTCCGAACCGCCGTACCGCTCGGTCGCCACCACCACCCACGCGGTGAAGGTCTTCGCGTGGTCTGGTCCGGCTTCCCGAATGCGGTACTCCGGAACCCCCAGGCCGAGTCCGGCGGTCAACTCCTGCAGGCTGGTCTTCCAGTCCAGTCCGGCGCCCCGCCCCGCGGCGTCGGCCATCAGCTGGTCGAACAGTTTGTGGATCACGTCGGCGGCGGTGTCGAGGTTGTACTGCAGATAGATCGTTCCAAGCAGGGCTTCCAGGGTGTCCGCGAGGATGCTCGCCTTGTCCCGGCCGCCCGTCGCCTCCTCGCCCTTACCGAGCAGCAGGTACGGACCGAGCCCGTACGGGCCGAGCCGGCGCGCGACCTCCGCCAGCGCTCGCATGTTGACCACGCTCGCCCGCAACTTCGCCAGCTGCCCCTCGGGCAGGTCAGGGTGATTGTTGAACAGCGCCGTCGTGATAACCACACCAAGGACCGCATCGCCGAGGAACTCCAGGCGCTCGTTCGTCGGCAGGCCACCGTTCTCGTAGGCGTACGACCGGTGGGTCAATGCCCGCCGCAGCGACTCGGGGTCCAGTGTGACCCCGATGGCCGCCTCGAGGTGGGTATACGATGGCTCACTCTTCATCGCGCCTCCACGGGCAGTTCACGGGCCACGGCAGCAAGCGTGGCACTCACCTGAAGTCGGTACAACCGCGCGGCCAGCGCGATGCCCGCGGCGAGATCGGGCGCCGTCGCGGAACCGTGGCACACGACGACGGTTCCCCCCACCCCGAGCAGAGCCGCCGCGCGTGGCACACCGAACGGCACTGGCCCGCCACCGGCGGCGAGCGCGTATGCCCCCTCAATGCCTTTCAGAAGGACATTACCGGTAAAACCATCAGTTACCACGACATCAGCCGGGCCACCCCGCGCGACATCGTATCCCTCAATAAGTCCGACATAACGACCAGCGGCGGGAAGGGGCAGCGTTCCGAGCCTCGCCCCCGTCTCCCGCCGCAGACGGTCTCCCTTACCCGGCTCGCTGCCGATCGACAGCAGGGCGACCCGGGGGATGTCGACGCCCTCGACCAGACCGGCGTACGCGGCGCCGAGCACCGCGTGCCAGAGCAGGTCCGAGACGCTGGCGTCGGTCGAGGCGCCGACATCGAGCAGGACCACCGGACCGGCCAACGACGGTAGCGTCGTGGCCAGGGCAGGCCGCCGCAGGCCTGGAAACCGTCCGAGCCCGTGGGCCGCCGCGGTCACCGCGGCCCCGCTGGCTCCGGCGGTCACCACAGCCTGCGCGGTGCCGGCGACCAGCGCGTTGACCGCCGCGAACACGGTCGTGTGCCGCCGGACGGCCAGCACCGGTGGATCGGCCATCCCCGCGACGCCATCGACGTCGAGCGTCGAAACCCGGCTCCGGCAATGGTCGTCGAGCACACTCATGATCTCGGCGGTCTCTGGTCGAGGACCGACGAGAAGCAGATGAAGATCAGGGTCGACGCTGCACGCTTGCAGAGCGCCGTCAACCACGACGGCGGGAGCCTCGTCCCCGCCGAGGAGGTCAACGGCGATCCGGGGGACGCCGATCTCGACAATGGGAGGCGCCGAGGTCGGGCTCGCGGACAGCGGCCGATTCGGTCGCACCACCGGGCCGGGCGATCAGACCTCGATGACCTGGCGGCCGTTGTACATGCCGCAGACCCCGCACACCGTATGCGGCAGTTTCGGGGAGTGACACTGCTGGCATGCGGCGGTCACCACGGGCACAGCCTTCCAATGGGCGCGACGCGAGCGCGTGTTGCTCCGGGACATTCTCCGCTTCGGGACGGCCACGGTCCTACTCCTCCACAGTTCTCAACTTCGAAAGCGCTGCCCAGCGCGAATCCACTCGCTCATGACCGTGGTCACGTGGCAGCTCGTCAAGCGGCACCCCGCAGTCGGGGCACAACCCCGGGCAGTCTACCCGGCACAACGGGTTGCTCGGCAGGGCGAGCACCACCATGTCCCGGACCGCCGGCTCCACATCGATGAGATCGCCTTCCAGGCGACCCACTTCTTCGTCATCGGTCGTCTCGTCAGTGGTGCTGTCGGCGTACGCGTACAACTCCTGGATCTCCGTGTTGAGCGTCCAGCCGATCGGGCGCAGGCAACGCCCGCACTCGCCCCGCACGGGCGCCGAGACGGTTCCCGAGACGAGCACTCCCTCCGAGACCGACTCCATCCGCAGATGAAGGTCGAGTTCCGTACCTTCCCCGGCCTCGATCATCGCTAGGCCGAAACCAGCTGGTGCCGGCACCGTCCGATCGACGGTACGCATCGCCCCCGGGCGACGCGGGAGGTCCCTGGTGTCAAGGACCAGCGGCGACCGGGGATCCAGGCGGCGTGGCATGGGCTTGGGCATCATTCAACTCCGACCGGGGAAAGGCCAGCTGATCACATTACCGGAGGCCACCATCATCGCTCGGAGCGCCCTCGCCGCCGGATCCGGTACGGGGTCGGATCAGAACGGCAGTGGCCGCTCATCGGTCTCTTCCCCGGCGTATGAGCCGATCTCGCGCAGGGCGTGCATCTTGTCCCGCCCGCGCTCGATGGCCACCAGCGAGCGGGTCAACAACTGCTCGAAGTTGGCGAGGGTGGTATCGACGAAGTCGTCGACCTCTTCGCGCAACCGCTGCGTCTCCGCCCGGGCGTCGCCGACGAGGCGAGCGGCCTCGTGCTCCGCCGAGACGACGATCTCGTTGACGGACACCAGCCTGGCATGCTCGGCCTCGGCCTCGGCGATGATGCGCTCCGCCTCGCGCCGCCCGGCGTCCATAATCTTGTCGCGCTCTTCCAGCAGGGCCGCCGCCCGCCTGATCTCCACGGGGAGATCCGACCGGACCTCCTCCAGCAGGGCATTCATCTCGGCCCGGTCGACGACACAGTTCGTTCGCGACATTGGCATGGAGCGGGCACCTTCGATGAAATTGACGATCTGGTCGATACGATCGAGCGGATCCACCGGCACTCACTCCTGTCGCAGGTTCAGCTCGGCGAGTCGATTGCCGGCTAGCCTCCCATAATGGTGCTCCGCCTGGGCGATTCGCCACGCGCCACGCGGTCAGAGCATGGCGCGGCCTCGGTCGTCAAGCCGGTCGGCGAGTTTGGCCCCGATGATGTCCGGCACATGGTCGCTGACGTCGCCGCCCCACTTGGCGACGTCCTTGATCAGGCTGGAGGACAAAAACGAATACAAGGGGTTCGTCGCGATGAACAGGGTCTCAACGCCGGCAAGTCCGTGGTTCATTTGTGCCATCTGGAGCTCGTAGTCAAAGTCACTGACCGCTCTCAGCCCCTTGACCACAACCTCGGCGCCGTTGGACCGGCAGAAGTCCACCAGCAGGCCGTCGAACGATGTCACTCGAATGTTCGGACATGCGACAAGACACTCGCGCAGCATGGAAATGCGCTCTTCGGGAGTGAAGAGGCCGGCCTTGCTCGGATTGACCAGGACGGCCACAATCACTTCGTCGTACAGCCGAGCGGTCCGCTCGACAATATCGATGTGTCCTTTCGTGGCCGGGTCAAAGGAGCCTGGGCACACTGCGCGTCTCACGGATGCCGACCGTACCAAAGAGCCGTTTCGCCATACCGTCGTACGCCGTCGGAGGTGATACCGGCCACCCAGTCCAGAGGCGCGGCCCGGACCGACCGCTCGACCACCACAACGGCGTCGTCGGCCAGCCAGCGTTCCGAGACCAGTAGCGTCAGCACCGTCAGCACCGCTTCGGTCCCCAGGGTGTACGGGGGGTCGGCGAACACGACGTCGTAGGGCCGGTCCGGCGATCGCGTCACCAGCCGCTCCACCTGGTCGACGAGGACCCGTGCCGTGTCCTGGACGCCGAGGGTCGCGATGTTGTCGCGCGCGACGCGGGCCGCCCGAGGGGCCGCCTCGACGAGCAGCACATGCGCCGCACCCCGCGACACGGCCTCCAACCCGACAGCCCCGGAACCGGCGTAGAGATCGGCGAACCGCGCGCCGACCGGGTCCGTCCGGGCCGCGAGCGCGCTGAACAGCCCTTCGCGGACCCGGTCGGAACTCGGCCTAGTGTCCCGTCCGGCGGGCGTGGCAAGCCGGCGTCCGCCGAACCGGCCCGCGACGATTCGGGTCATCAGGCACCTCCCACCTGGCCCAGGGGCATCGGCTGGACATCGGTCCGGGCGC
>JABDRL010000016.1 GCA_013041765.1 Dactylosporangium sp.
GTGGCCGCAGGTGCCGGTCAAGGCCACCACCCGTCGGGTGGCCGTGGCTCGGGCCCGCCGCTGGTTGGGCGAGGGCGGCGACGGGCGGCCGTGGCTGCCCGATGCGACCGCGGAGCGCCGCTACCGGTTGCGTGAGGGCTATCTGCTGGACTGGCATCTTTTCCGGCGGCTGCGGACCCGGGGCGAGGCTCGCGGTCCGGCCGGGGGCGGTGATCTGCGCCAGGCCCTCGGCTTGGTGCGCGGCGCGCCGCTGGCTGGCGCGGACGTCGCCTACTCCGTGGCGGCCCGTAACCCCTATGCGTGGTTGCCCGCCTCGGACATTCAGCCGCATCACCTCGCGGCGGCCGTTGTTGATACCGCCCACCGTCTGGTGGGGTTGCGTCTGGAGGGTGGTGATATTGGTGGGGCTCGGTGGGCGGTGGACCGGGCCTGGCTGGCCGATCCGGACCGGACCAGTGACGTGGTCTGGCGGGATCTGCTGCGGGTGGCGGCGGCCGAGGGTAATCGTGCCGAACTCGACCACCTGTTGGGGGCGTTGATGGTGGCCCGGGATGCCGAGGTGCCCGAGGACCTTGACCGGGAGACCTACCGGCTGCTGTGTGTATTGATGGGTGAGCGGATCGGGGTGCGCTGACCACGACGCCCGGGAGCATGGGTACCGGACACGGATGGTGGCCTTGGCGCTCCGTCGGCCGGGGTGGTGCGGGGTCAGCTGGCGTGGGCGATTGCTCGTCGCAGGGCGGCCAGGGGCGCGGTGCGTTCGTCGTCCAGATCGGTCAGGCCCAGTTCGATCCGTTCGCGGGTGAGGGTGGAGAACGGGACGCCGGCCTGTTGGATGGCGGTGCGTTCGCGTTGGTCGAGGGTGGACGGGACCCGGAGGCCGCAGACGATCATGGACTTGGGTTCGGGGGGGGCTACCCGCTCCGGTCGTGTCGCCCCTCCGGCGGGGGCGTGGGGGCCAGCCGGCACAACGTCAGGGTGAACCCAAAGTGAGACGCGGGTCACTGGGTGGATGCGTCTGCGGTCTCTGACGTGCTGTTCGGTCCGGGATCCTGGGGCTGCGTCCACGGTCAAACGACGGTCAAACGATCGAGAAGCCAGCTTCCTGATATTGGAAGCTGGCCCCTGACCTGCGGTTTTCTAGTGGGCGATACAAGGATTGAACTTGTGACCTCTTCCGTGTCAAGGAAGCGCGCTCCCACTGCGCCAATCGCCCGTGTCCGTCGTGCATGGTAGAACCGAGGTGGAGACGGGATTTGAACCCGTGTACACGGCTTTGCAGGCCGTTGCCTCGCCTCTCGGCCACTCCACCGAGGTTTCGCCTCGATTATGCTCGGCGGCCTCAGAGCGGACGACGGGATTCGAACCCGCGACCCTCACCTTGGCAAGGTGATGCGCTACCAGCTGCGCTACGTCCGCACCGCCAAGATCCGCACTTCGCTCTCGCTGGCGTTTCCTGGTGACGGATGAGAACTTTAGCCGAGTCCGTGGGTAGATGCCAAACCGGTTCCTCGGCGCGTCGGATTCACCACACCTCAGGTGACCGCTGACGTGGCCAACCGAGGTGTGCCTGCGGATGCTCCTGACCATCGGACAGCGCCGCCATCGGACAGCGTCTGCCACTACTCGGCCCGGGAACGGAACGCCGTCTCGTCGAACCGCCCGTGGAGTATGGGCGCGAGCCATTCGACGGCGCCCGCGGCGAAGCTGGCCGGGGTGAGGTCCGCTGCCCCCTCCGGCACCGCGCCCGCGAGTTCTCCGGGCAGATCGTGCAGGTTGGTCCGGTGGACCAGGTCCGGCGTCGCCGGCCAGTCTCCGATGACCACGAAGGCCTCCAGCTTCCGGCGCAGGAGCGCCTCCAGCGTCAGCGCCGTGTGGTTGAGTGTGCCGTATCCGGCGCGGGTGGTGACCACGACCGGTGCCCGCAACCCGGCCGCCATGTCCGCGATGTTCCAGCCGCCCTCGCCGAGGGGGGACAGCAGGCCGCCGATGCCTTCGACAATCAGCAGATCGTGGTCGCGCCCGAGCCGGCGCGCCCACAGGTGGGCGTCCATCGCTCGCAACGGCTGCTGCCCGGTGACCCGCGCCGCGGCGAGCGGGGCCAGCGGGTCCTGGTACGCCGTGAACGTGCGGACCAGGGCCGGATTCGCGAGCCGGAGGACGACCTCGGCGTCGGCCTTGCCGGTTCCGGCTCCGGTCTGGGCTGGCTTGACGACCGCGACCTTGAGCCCCGCAGCGGTAGCCGCCGCTGCGATCGCGGCGGCGACCACGGTCTTGCCGACACCGGTATCAGTTCCCGTCACGATGATCGGGCCTGTCATCGGGTCCACGGTCATTCCTCCACGTCGATGGTTGAATTGTCCCCTGGAGTTTCTCCCGGAGCGCCGACACCACTGTCGTGTCATCTGCGCCGGGTCTGTCCAATTCTCAGCCGAGTCCAAGAGGTGTGGCCATGGCCACATGGTGCTTTCTTCCACTTGCGGGTGAAAACATGACGGCCGCATGTTGCCGACATGCAACTCGCTGATGGAAGTGTGGCAGGCCCCGCCCCGTCTGGTTGCGTCCCGCCCCGTCTGGTTGCGTCCCGCCCTATCCCGTCGGCGGATACCAGTCGACGGATTCCGCCGCAGCCCGGTCGAGCAGCCGGGGAAGGAACCGGCCCAACGCGGCATTCCGGGCCCGCAACCCGAACCCGCCGACCGTTCCCCCCTGGAGCGCCGAGCCCACCCGCCGCGACCGTGCCGCCACCTTGGCGACGCGTGGTCGCCGCAGCCGGGAGTACTCCTCGATGGCCTGGCCGAGGTTCCGGCCCGGGATGGTGCTGCGTACGGCAACCTGGAGCGTCGCGGCGTCCTCCAGCGCGAGGCATGCGCCCTGACCGAGGTAGTGGGTCATGGCATGGCCGGCATCCCCGACGAACACGTATCCACCCGTGCCGGCGGTGACCGCCATCGACGCCGGCAGCGGCCGGAGTTCTCCGACCGCGTCCTGCACCAGGTCGTCCGGTTCCGTCGCGGCCAGCAGGTCCCCGGTCGGAGCCGGCCAGCCGGCGAACCAGCGGCGCAGCAGCGACAGCTGCGTCGCCTCCGGCTCGGGCCGGGGCGCTCCGGGCGCGGTCGCCACCCAGTACACGCCGGTGCGTGAGGTCGTGCTGGATCCCCGCCGTTCGCCGAGCACGACGTGCACGAACCGGTGGCCCTCCCCGAGGGTCTCCCCGGTCGACGGCACGTCTGCCGCGAGTTTCGGGGCCCGGTAGGCGGGAATGAACGCCTTCCACGCGGCGTACCCGGCGGTGGCGAACACGGACTCGGCGGCCAGCCGGGAGCGGACGGCACTGTCGACCCCGTCCGCGGCGACGACGAGGTCGGCCTCGAACGTCGTCTGCCCATCGCTGACCGCGGGCCGATCCGCCGTCGCCCGCGCGGCTCGGACCGTGATGCCGGTACGCACGTCTACCTGGTCCCCGAGGCCGGCGATGAAGGCGTCATGGAGATCCTCCTGGTGCACGACCAGCGGCGGTTCATTGGTCGAGGCGCTGGCTCGATCCGGTTGGGTCAGCCACTGGCCGTTGGGGCGGCGGATACCCGAGGGGGCGATGGGGGTGGCGATGCCGTCGAGCCCCCCGGCCAGACCGAGTGCGCGCAGGGCGCGCACCCCGTTGGGCCAGAGGATCAGCGCGGCCCTGCCGGGTCGGAGTCGCTCGTCGCGCTCCAGCAGGGTGACCTTCCAGCCGGTGCGTGCGAGGGCTCCTGCGGTGGCCAGGCCGGCGATGCCGGCTCCGACGACGATGGCGGTACGCATCCCACGCTCCACTAATTGGTGGGGGTCGATGGCGTGGTGCTCCTGCCGTCCGTTGCCCCGAGCCCGGCGGCTGGATCGCCATCCCCGGGAGGAACCGCAGGCGGTGAACCAACCGCATCGGTGGCCTTGGTGAGGTCAACCGGCGCCCCCTGCGGCGCGCCCATTGCGGTGTCGACCGGTGCGTCCACCAGAGGCGTGGCCGGGGATTCGGCGTCAACGAGGATCAGTTTGCCATCGCTGTCAATGACGAGCCGTTCCTGGGGGCCCTTAACCAGCAAAAAATACAGCAGGGCGCCGAGAAACACCAGCAGGGCCGTCCAGTTGTTGAGCCGCAGCCCGAGAATGTGCTGCGCCGGGTCCGTCCGTAGCGCCTCGATCCAGAACCGGCCGACGCAGTACGCCATGACATACACGGCGAAGGCCCGGCCCCGGCCGAACCGGTAGCGTCGGTCCAGAAGCCAGACGAGCACGGCGACCCCGAGGTCCCACAGGGATTCGTAGAGGAAGGTCGGATGGAATACGCCCCGGATAATGGGGCTGCCATCGCCGGTGTCCGTGATCGCCTGGCCCGCGAGAATGTTCCACTCGTATACCTTCAGCCCCCACGGGAGGCTGGTCTCGCTGCCGAATAGTTCATTGTTGAAATAGTTTCCCCAGCGTCCGATGGCCTGGGCGAGGGGGAGCGCCGGGGCGATCGCCCCGGCGACCAGCCGCAGCGGAAGGCCCAGGTTGCGGCAGGCGAAGAAGGCGCCGAGAGCGCCACCGGCCACCGCACCCCAGATCCCGATGCCGCCCTGCCAGATCTTGAACACGTTCAGCAGCTGGCCATCGGCGCCGAAGTAGTCGTCCGGCGAGGTCAGAACGTGATAGATCCTGGCCCCGACGATGCCGAACGGCACGGCCCACACGACGAGATCGAGCACCATGCCCTTGGGCACGCCACGCTGGCGCATCCGGATCTCGGTCACGATCGCGGCCGCGATAATGCCCAACACGATGCAGAGGGCATACGCCCGGATGGGAATGCCACCGAGATGCCAAACGGACTGCGTTGGGCTCGGGATCGCGGCGATCGGCATGGAAACGATCGGCGTCCAGGAAGTGACAGCATCCACGGGTGCACACGCTACCGCCGAATCGCGGATACCGGTGGTCTGGCCCGTGCGCTCGTCCGGTTCTAGGCTTTCGTCATGAGCTTCATACGCTCGGCGGTGTCCGCCGTGATCGAGGATTCAGCTGGTCGGGTGCTCTTGTGCCAACAACGGCAGGGGCATCGGCTGTGGAGTCTTCCCGGCGGCCGGACACGCGTCGATGAGAGCCCGGTAGACGCCGTTATCCGCGATATCCGCGAGGAAAGTGGGATCGAGGCCCGAGTGGTCGACCTGGTCGGGTTGTACCACCTGACGGGGGATGGCTGCGGTGAGGGCGTCCCCGACTTATATGTGCATGTCTTCCGCGCCACCCTGGTTGCCGGGGAAGCGGCCCTGAACGCGCCCGGTCGTATCTGCCGGCTGGCCTGGTGGGAGCCGCACGAGCTCCCGGAGCCGCTGACCGCGACCACCCGCACCGCGATCCTCGACGCGACCGCCGGACGTTCCGGGGTGGTCCAGGACGTCGAACGCGACGCCGAGCCGGAGATCCCCGAGGCTGTCGACACGGACACCCCGACCGTTACCCGGTAACCGGCGGGGACACGGCGCCCGGGCTCATCGAGCGGGCGCAGCTTGCCGCTGCTTTCCGGCGTGCGGCCACCAGCGGATGCTCCGTGGCACGAACGCGATCGACGATCTCATGATGCTGCCCGAACTGCCACCGAGTCGCCCCGACCCGCGAGCGGAAAACGCGTGGCAACAGCGCGTCGTCCTGGTTAATCTGATTCGTTTGTGCGCGGTGATGCCGCGTTGTGGCACAGCCGGTACCTGCTGTGGCGGGAGGCCGGGCGGCCCAGGTCAACCCAGCCGCCCCGGGAGGCACCGGACCCATGTCCTCAACCGATCTCGCTACCGATCTCGACACCGAACGCGTCCATCTGGCGACGTCCCGGGCAGCGCTGCACGCCATGCGGGTCCGCGCCGAGCGGCTCTACGCCGTCGGCGAGTCGGTGGCCGGGGATCCATTCGCGGCCGAAACCCTCGGCACCGCGCTGGCCCGGCGGGTCGCCGAGCTGGCGGACGACCCCAGCGTCCCGCTCTTCTTCGGCCGGCTCGATCTCGACAGCGCCCTCGTTGACGCGACGGGCATCGAACGGGTGCTGCCGGCCGACGGCGACGGGGACGCGCTCACCGGCCGGTTCCACATCGGCCGGCGGCACGTCACCGACGCCCGTGGCGAGCCCCTCGTGCTGGACTGGCGGGCCCCGGTCAGCCGGGCGTTCTACCGTGCCAGCGCCAGCGATCCGCAGGGCGTGCGGGTCCGGCGCCGGTTCGGGTTTGCCGGTGGGGAGCTGACCAGCTTCGAGGACGAGCACCTCGACCACGGCGAGGAACTGGGCCCGGCCAGCCGGATCCTGATCGAGGAGATCGAACGGCCAAGGGTCGGGCCGATGCGCGACATCGTGGCCACCATCCAGCCCGAGCAGGACGAGCTTGTCCGGGCCGATCTCGACACCTCGATCTGTGTCCAGGGCGCTCCCGGCACCGGAAAAACCGCGGTCGGCTTGCACCGGGCGGCGTACCTGCTGTACCTGCACCGGGCGCGGCTGCGCCGGTCCGGGGTGCTCATCGTCGGTCCGAACCAGGCGTTCCTCGGCTACATCGCCTCCGTCCTGCCGGCCCTCGGTGAACTCGACGTCAAGCAGGCCACGATCGACGACCTCATCGCCCGGGTCCCGGTGCGCGGCAGCGACCCGGTCGAGACCGAGATGGTCAAACACGACCCGCGGATGGTAGATGTGCTGCGCCGGGCACTCTGGGCCCGGGTGCGACCACCGGTCGAGCCGATCCAGGTCTCCGACGGTGCGTACCGGTGGCGCCTGTCCGTCGACATGCTGCGCCGGGTTGTCGATGACGTGCGACGCGAGGACCCGCCGTACACCCTGGGCAGGGAACGCGTCCGGGCACGGATGGTGGCACTGCTGCAGCGCCAGGCCGAGTCGCGCAGCGGCGAATCGCCGGGCGAGGCGTGGCAACGGCGAATGGGGAAGGCCCGACCGGTCACGGACCTCCTCGACGCGGCCTGGCCGGCGGTGACCCCGGAGAGCCTGGTCTTCGGGCTGCTGAGTGATCCACGTGCCGTGGCGGAAGCTGCTTCGGGGGTGCTCACCGATGCCGCGCAGGCGGCCCTGGTCTGGCGGCGCCCGGCACGCACCGCGCGCGGCGTCCGGTGGAGCAGGGCGGACCTCGTGCTGCTCGACGAGGCCGCCGGCCTGCTGGAGCGCCCGACCAGCATCGGTCACATCGTCATCGACGAGGCGCAGGATCTCTCGCCGATGCAGTGCCGGGCCATCGCCCGGCGCACCACGCACGGCTCCATCACGCTCCTGGGCGATCTCGCTCAGGGCACCACGCCGTGGGCGGCCGCCGACTGGACCGAGTCGCTGCGGCACCTCGACAAGCCAGGTACGCCCGTGGTTCCGCTCACCACCGGGTTCCGGGTTCCCGAGGTCGTACTCACCCTGGCCAACCGGCTGCTGCCGGCGCTGCGGGTGCACGTGCCACCGGCAGTGTCGCTGCGTCACGATGGCGACCTGGTCGTTCGCGAGGTCGACGACCTTGCCGCAGCCGTGGTCGCGGCGGCGCGGGCAGCGACCGTCGAGCCTGGCTCCATCGCCATGATCGCCGCCGACCGGGATCTCGAAGCGCTGCGGGCCGCTCTCGGGGCCGCCGGTCTGAAGCCCGCCGACCTCGACACCCCGGAACCTGGGCAGATCACGGTCGTCCCTGCCACGCTGGCCAAGGGACTCGAATACGACCACGTCATCGTGGCCGAACCGGAGGCCATCGTCGCGGCCGAACCCCGCGGCCTGCACCGGCTCTACGTCGTCCTCACCCGTGCCGTGTCCCGGCTGACCGTGCTGCACACCCAGCCGCTGCCCCCGGCCCTGGCCGGGGAGGACACCGTGGCGGGCTGCCGGATGGCGGTACCCCTCCCACAGCATGGCGCTGCTGGTAGCGCTCCGGGGCGAACGACCGCACCGCTTACCGGCGCGGCCACTCCGGCCGGTCCCGGGTAAGGCATCCGACCGGCCCGAAGACTGGGCATTGTCCCCATGCGGTCCGGGCTCCTTCGCGAGCAATGTTGATCTCGTAGGAGCGCGGAGCGGCATCGAGGGGCAGACCATGCTGACGGGGAACACCATGTACGTCCTGGACCGGCACCGGGAGCGGATGGCCCAGTTGCGGGCCGAGGCCGGGCGGGAGCGACTGGCCGGCACCGTCCGGCGCGCACGCCGCAAGCCCCGCGGTCGAGGGGCCGGCCGCTGGCCGCGCCTGGTGGGTCGGTTGCGACGGCTGGCATGCTTCGGGGCGTGATGATCGGCCCGACCACCCCGACCACCCCGACCACCCCGACGCCCCTTGTCGGCCGAGACCGAGAGCTGGCCAGGTTGCGGGCGGCGCTCACCCGGGTCCACGCGGGCGAGCCGGTGGCGGTGCTGGTCGGCGGCGAGGCCGGGGTGGGCAAGACCCGCCTGGTCGGGGCGTTCCTCGACCACGCGGCGGCTGGTGGCGCGACCGTACTCACCGGCCACTGCCTGGACCTCGGTGAGCAGGGCCTGCCGTTCGCCCCGTTCGCCGAGGCGCTGCGTACCGTGCTGCGCCGGGAAGGCCCCGGCGTGTTCAACGGCCACCTGGAGGAGTTCGCCCGGCTGCTGCCCGAACTGCGCGGACCGGGCGATCCCGCCGATCCCCATCCCCCGACGTCCGTGCAGGCCGACGCGCCCCGCGGATACCTCTTCGGCCTGCTGTCGGACCTGCTGGCCCGCCTGGCGGGGACGCGTCCGCTGGTCCTGGCGGTCGAGGATCTGCACTGGGCCGACTGCTCGACCCGCGACCTGATCGATTTTCTCATGCGGGTGGCCCGGGCGGCCCGCATGCTGCTGGTGCTCAGCTACCGGTCCGACGAGCTGCACCGGGGACATCCGCTGCGGGCGTTTCTCGGAGAACTCGACCGGGTGCGGGGGGTGGGACGACTGGAACTCGGGCGCCTGGACCGGGAGGGCACCGCCCGGATGCTCATGGAGGTCCTGGGCACCGAGCCCTCCCCGGGCGCGGTCGACAACATCCACGCGCGGGCGCAGGGCAACCCGTTCTTCATCGAGGAACTCGCGGCCTGCGGCGATCCGGCCACCTGCGGTGACATGCCGGGGACCCTGCGGGACCTGCTACTGTCGCGCATCGACCGGCTGCCCGAGGCGGCTCAGCGGGTGCTGCGGGTGGCGGCCGCCGGGGGCGTGCGAGCCAGCCACGAGCTGCTGGTCGAGGTTGCCGGGACCGACGAGTCCGAGCTGGAGGAGGCCATCCGGACCGCGGTGCTGGGGCAGCTGCTGATCCCCGACCCCGACGGTGGCTACGAGTTCCGGCACGCGCTGGTGCACGAGGCCGTCCACGACGACCTGCTGCCGGGGGAGCGGGTGCGACTGCACGCCCGGTACGCCGCGGCCATCGAAGCCCGGCCGCAGCTGGTCGCGGCGGGGCGGGCGCCGGCCGACATCGCCAGGCACTGGTACGTCGCCCGCGACCGTCCCCGCGCGCTGGTGTCGGCCCACACCGCTGCCGAGGTGGCCGGCCAGCGGTACGCGTACGCCGAGCAGAGCCACCTGCTGGGCCGGGTGCTGGACCTGTGGGAGCAGGTGCCGGACGCCGCCGATCGGCTGGGCATGGATCATCTGCAACTGCTGGAGGAGGCCGTCGAAGCGGCCTCGGCCGCTGGCGACTACCCCAGGGCCATGCGGCTCAGTCGCGCGGCCCTGGACGAGATCGACAGCGCCGCGCAGCCGCTGCGCGCGGCCTCGCTGCTGCAACGGCGGGGCTGGCTGCTGCGGATGCTTGGCAAGAGCAACGGGCTCGCGGAGGTGCGCGAGGCGTACACCCTGGCACGCTCCCTGGACGACCCGCAGTGGATCGGGGCGGTCGCCGAGCTGGCCGTGCAGCTGTCCAAGGACGGTGACCCGCTGGGCCAGCAGATCGTGCGAGAGGCCCGCGACGCCGCGGCCCGGGTCGGAGACCTGGCCCTGCGGAACGTCGTCGAGTTGGCGCGCCTGCGGTCCTGCCCCAGCGAGGTGCCCGTCGAGACCATCATCGACGACCTGCGGGACGTCGTCGATCGCGCCAGGGCGACCGAGGACACCCGGTCGCTGGTGCTGGCCAGGGTGAGCCTGTCGGACCGGCAGTTCGAAGTCGGCGATTACGCCAGCTCGCAGGCGACCGCCGCCCGGGGCCAGACGGACGCCGCCCGCTTCGGCATCAGCCGCTCCACGGGCGTGTTCCTCATCTCCAACCAGGCGGAGGCGCTGCTCGCCCTCGGCGACTGGGACGAGGCCGACGCGCTATGCGCCCAGACCGCCAGGCTGGACCCGCCAGGAACGCTCTCCGCCCACTGGCTGACCCTGCGGGCCCGGCTGTGGCTGGCCAGGGGACATCCAGGGGCAACAACGCTGGTCGACCGCGCGCTGGCCTACCTCGCCCTGCCGTTTCTGCACCAGCAGCAGAGCCTGCCGTTACACGCGCTGCGAATCGAAGCCGCCCTGGCCGCCGGAGACCGCGACCAGGCCGTCGCCGCGGCCAGGACCGCCCTGGCCGAGCCAGGGCTGGCCGACCATCCACGCTACGCCTGGCAGGTCCTCGCCCCGATCGCCGAGGCCCTGACCACCGGCGTGGTCCCCCAACCGACGGCCGAGCTGGCCGAGCTGGCCAGGCTGGCCGAGGCCGTGGCGATCCGATCCTCGACAGAGCGGGCCTACGCCGCGCAGGTCGTGGCGATCACCACGCCGGCCGTTGCGATCTCCGGGGACCTGGGGTCCGCGCTGGCGGCCACCACGGTGACCCAGCCGGCCCCGGCCGCCGCGGAGGCGTGGGGTCGCGCGGTCGAGGCGTGGCGGGTCGACGGGCAGCCCTATGAGCTGGGCCGGGCACTGCTGCGGCTGGCGGCCGCTGCCGCGG
>JABDRL010000112.1 GCA_013041765.1 Dactylosporangium sp.
GTTCCCGGTGGCCTCGCCGTTCCCGCTGTTCCCGGTGGCCTCGCCGTTCCCGCCGGGGCTGGGGTCCGCCGGGCCGGTCGCGGGACGGCGGGCCGGAGGAGACGACGCCCGGCGGCGGCCGTCCCGGGTTTCGTTCCCGCCTTGGCCGCCCGGGTGGCTTTGGTGCCCTTGAGCAGACCGGTGGCCGCACCGAGGGCTTTGATCGTCAGGTAGGTGTGCATCAGCTGACCGACCAGTCCCCGGCCGTGGCGCTGGCCGGCCGGGCCGAGGACGAACTGCCTCGTCCACCCCGGGATCTTGACCAGGATCCAGAGCATGCACAGGCTGATCACCACCCCCATGGAGCCGTCGTCGGTGTTTGGAACGCCGAGCGTGGCTGGTCCGGTGGGGGTGAAGAAGACGCGGACAGCGCCCAGGACAACCGCCGCCTGGGCCAGTTGGATGCCCAGGCAGGCGCCCATGGCCCGCCACCAGGTGAAGGCCAGCCCCTCGGTCTGGGGCAGGGCGTGGCAGACCAGAGCCAGGGGCGCGAACCCGATCAGCAGTACCAGACACGTCACGCGCAGGACGAAGGTCATCACCACGACCACGGCCATGACGACAACCGCGAGGGTCATCAGCGACAGCAGGAAGTTGTTTCCGTACCGGGTGGCGTCGATGTTCTGGGTGACGGCCTCAGCGGCGGCCGTACCGTCGACGTCCTGCCCGGCGATAGCCGCGGTCAGGGCGTTGGCCGCCCAGAGCAGCTTGCCGCACAGCAGCAGGCTGGTGTTGGAGGCCACCGCCGCCACCGCCAGTCGGGGCAGGACCTGTTTGAGTCCATGCTGGGCCTGCAGCGTCTCCCGGCTGGCGACCACGAAGCCGCCCAACACGATGAACAGCACGAAGACCGTGTTGGCGACCACCAGACTCCCGGTCCACAGCGTGCGGACCCGCCCGTCGGCGGTCAGATCCGGGGAGGCCAGCACGGTCTCACCCAGCGTGCCCATCACCGAGCCGATGTTCTCTCGAACCAGATCGACCAGGAAATCCTTGATCGCCTTACGGACCTGGCCGGAGACGTCGTACCAGGCCGGATCATCCTCGTCCGACGAGGTGTCCGCCGGAGGGGTCGGCCGCTGACCAGGCGACGGGTCGGGGGTGGGGTCCGGGGTCGGGTCCGGCGTTGGCGTACCCGGTGCGGGAGTCGGCGTCGGGGCTGGCGTTGGGGTCGGGGCGGGTTTCGGGGCTGTCGGTGCGGGGGCGGGCGTCGGATCGGCCCAACTGACCGCCGGGGCCAGCACTCCGACCAGGCCGGCGGCGAGCACCCCCGCCAGCAGCGGCCGGGCCAGCACCCGACGCACCCGGCGGCACGCGGGGCGGCGTGGGGTGCCCATCACGCCACCCAGTTGCCGACGATGGTCACGAACAGCGGGGCCAGCAGGGCCAGCCCGTAGCCGAGGGCAGCGGACTTCAAGGCGAGCTTGCCCTTCTCCACCTCGCCGGGGTCACCGTTGGCCGCCAGCATCCGCAGGCCCCCGACGGTCAGAAACAGGGTGGCCACGGCCACGAGGATCCCGACCAACCAGTTACGGATGTTGTTGACGACCTGCTCGATCGAGTCGGCCGCGAGGATGACCGGCCTGCCAGGGTCGGCGGAGGCGGCGTGCGGGACCAGCAGCGACGCGACGCTCAGGCCGGTCGCGGTGAGCGTCAGGAGGCCAGCGGTCCGGATCATCCGCCGGGCCCGGTGGCATTTGGTCGGTTCGATGGGAATACCAGGCTGTTCACGCATGGCAGGAGCGCCTTCCACGGGTGGGGTGGCGCCGGGGTGCCCGCTCGCGGTACTCAGTGGCAGGGCGGCGAACGGGCACCCGGGCGCGGAACTGGATTTTTGGGCGCGGGAGGCGGTGCTGGTGAGCCAGACCAGGCCGGGGAACGTGGCCGTCCTCCTCATCGGGTGAGTCGGGCCAAGAGGGTCGAACCAGGTGTCAGCTCCGCGTCGACGACCCGGCCAGCTGTGGCATCACCGTCAGCGGGAAACCCGCACTATGAGATACAGATTTCGGCCCCGTTTTGGACAACCCCTGGTCAGCGGCCCGCCCAGGGGTCGAAGGCGACCGTGGTGGTCGCCTCGGTGACCACCGAGGCGGTGTCGTCGTCCAGAGAGCCTGTCCGGATGGCCGCGACGAGGCGTTCCTCGGCCCTCGCCCTGGTCTTGTAGGCCGCCCAGCGGCTGAGCCCCGCCCGGGTCGCGTACTCGGCGATCGGGATGTCCTCCAATCGGGTCGCGCCGATCAGCTCCGCCTCAAGGGCACTGATGACCCCGGCGCGTACGGCTCGGGCCAGGACGAAGTCCGGGTGCCCGCCCGGAGCCGGCGGTGGGGCCGAGACCACCGTGCGAACAGTCACCTCGACACGGGCGGGCTCGACGGCCCGCAGCCGGGCCCGCGCGGCGACCAGGGCAGTGCTGCACAGGCGTTGGGCCACCCTTGGCTCGGCGGTGTCCACACCGGTCAGAGCGGTGACGAACGCGGCGAGCAGCTCGGCCTGCACGTCCCCGGTGAAGGTCCGGTTCAGCCGCCAGGAGGCCGAGCGCAACCCGGGCAGCGCCACGCCGACCGCGCCGATCACCCAGGCCGGACCAGCGGTGCGGGCCCGGTCGACCAACAGCCGCCACGCGGCGTCGCTGGCCAGGTAGCCGCACGAGGGGTGCATCAGGACCGACGCCAACTCCCGCAGCACGATCGGTCGGCGAGGCAGGCTGTGGCCGAGGGCGCCACCGTCCACGGTCAACGGTTCAGGGCCGGTGGTCAGCAGCCGGAACGTGGTCTCGGCGACGTCCAGCGGCGCGTCGCCGCAAACCAGGTGCGCGGTGTCCAAACCAGTGGTGGGCAGGGTGGTGGTACCAGTTGCAGGCATGGCGAGACTCCCGGCAAGAGAACGGGTTGCCGGCGGCGAGAAAACGGTGCCGGCCGGCGGCGATGCCCACCATCACGCCACTCGCCGTGAACAGATCACGAACACCCATGATCATGAACATGCTCGTGGCGCCGTGTTCACGCTCCGCTGGGAGGACGCCGCGTCGCTCGGGAGGCTCACTGCTCACCGACTGACCGAAGGGCTCTCGAACTGGGTGTTCAGCCCGCCCGTCCGGGACGCCCGGCGCGCCACCGACGCACCGAGACCCGCCGTGAACATCAATGTCCGCCCCGGCGCCCGCAGCCGTCTTGACCTTCGCGTGTTTCCCGTCTGCTCGCTCCTCGCCCTCAGCACCATGACCGGCGTGTTCACGAATACGCGGGTCTTGTTCACGACGGAGGACGATCTTGTTCACGGGCATCGTGATCTTGTTTACGACAGTGGCACCCCAGGAACCGACCAGCCAATCGGGACTCACCGCCAGCCCTCCGACGGTTCCCGATTCCCCGGCCGCGATGACCGTTCCGGGCCGCAACTCACCTCGAATCGATGGTGTTCACCGCCAGCCGCTGGCTGAAGCGCGCGGCCGAATCCGCCCGCCGGTTGTCCAAAACGGGCCCGGAATCTGTATCACATAGTGTCAGCTCCGTATGGCGGACGTGGCCCATGCGTCTATGGCACCCACCGCGTCTCGCACTCGCCCCCGAGTTCCCGTCGGCGTCTTCCTGGCCACCGGCTGCCAGCCGGGCCATGGCCGCGCTCCGGCCGGCCGTCTGCCTTCCTGGCACGGCGCGACCCCCGTTGCCGTCGCCGAGATCATCCGCACCTACACCGCCGATGGTGACCTGATCGTCGATCTCGATGCCCATCCGGCCGTCACGGCGGCGGCCTGGTTTCTGCACCGGATTCCCGCCACCCTCACCACTGGCCGGGACGGCCAGCGACTCCGGGCACTCCCACCGCCGCCCGGCGAACCCACCCCACCCCGCGACGCCGATGCCGCCCCGGCCGGCGCCCAGGCCGCACTCGTGCTGGCCACCCTGCCGCGCCCCGACGAGCCCGACAACCCGACGACCCTGGCCCGCGCGTTGCAGCGCTGGCGCACCCTGCTAAGCCCCGGGGGATACCTCATCGTCACTCCCGCCAGCGTCGAGCCCACCGCTCAGCGGCCCAGCCCGCGGGGTGCGGTCATCGCCGCGGCCCCGGCCGCCGGCCTGCGCTGGCACCAGCAGTTGCTGATCGTGACCAGGCTGCCCGAGACCGAGCCCAGGGCCGAGGCGCTCGCGGCCCCGGTCAATGCCGTCCTGCCAGACGGCCGGCACGCCCGCGCGCACCGCACGCCTTTGGTGTTCGTCACGGCACAGTTCCCGGAGGTCACCCATGCCTGAGCGTCGTGGCCCCACGTCTGCCGGAGCCGATCAGGACATCTCCGGTGGAGTCGCGGCCGAGTTCCTCGCGGACGGGCTGCCGGGGTCGGTGTGGCTGACCGGCCAGGTCTGCTCCCGCGACCAGCGGCGGGGCCGCTACACCCCGACGTCGATCACTCACCCGGGCAAGATGCTCCCCAGCATCGCCCGGTACGCCATCAACGCCTACACCCGGCCCGGGGACCTGGTCGCCGACCCGATGGCCGGCATCGGCACCACCATCGTCGAGGCCATGCACCTCGACCGCCACGGCATCGGTGTCGAGTACGAGCCGCGATGGGCCGACCTGGCGGCGGCCAATATCGCCCTCGCCACACGGCGGGGTGCGACCGGCGCGGGCGAGATCCTCACCGGGGATTCCCGGCGCCTGCCAGCAATCCTGCCGGCCTCCACGCACGGGCGGATCAGTCTGGTGGTGACCTCCCCACCGTATGGGCCATCCACCCACGGTCTGGTCCGCACGCCCGGGCCCAGTCGCGGCAAGGTCCGCAAGATCCACAACCGGTACGGTGGTGCCAGCAACCTCGCCTACGCCGAGCCGGAAACCCTGGCCGAGGGATTTACCCAGATCCTCACCGGCGTGGCCGCCGTGCTGGCCGAGAGCGGGTATGTCGTCGTCACCGCCCGCCCCTACCGCCGCCATGGCGAACTCGTCGACATCCCCGGCATGGTCGTCACCGCCGGCACAGGCGCCGGCCTGAGCGTGGTCGAGGAGTGCGTGGCGCTGATCGCCGGCGTCCGCGGCGGCCGGCTCATCCCCCGGGCCACGTTCTTCCAGACCAAGAACATCCGCACCGCCCTGGAACGCGGCGAGCCGCAGTGGCTCTCCCAACATGAGGATGTCATCATCCTGCGGCGCGGCCCCCGAGGGATTCCGGTGGTCCCGAGGCCGATCCCGCCGGAGCCCGTCCTCGCGGCAGCGATGGTCCGATGACCATCGGGCACACGACCTCCGCGCCGCCCCCTGGCGGTGACCCCGGCGGAAACCCAGAAGCGGTCCCAGACACGCCACCGCTCTACACCGCCGAGCAGGCAGCCGAGCTGCTCCAGGTACCCGTCTCGTGGCTGCGCCGGAAGGCCACCGCCCGCGCGGTGCCATGCGTCTTCCTCGGCAAACACCTGCGATTCACCGCCCACAACCTGGAAATGATCATCCAAGGGGGTGCGTGCACCCCCACCCACCAGCACGAACAGCAGCCAACACCCCAGCGACACCGGCGGCCTTGACCACCACACCCGCGGGGAGCGTCCATGGTGGTCCACCCCGGCACGCGGGGCGGACCACCATCACGAAAGGGATCACGATCATGGCTTGGATCGAACGCCGCACCAACGGCTACCGCGTCCGGCTACGCCTGCCCGACGGCAGCGTGGTGACCGACAGCACCCACCCCACCAAGACCGCCGCGAGACGGCGGGCCGCCATCGCGGACCTCGACCAGCACACCCAACCCCTCACCGCCGAGCCGGCACCCCAGGAGACCACGCTGCGGGAATGGACCGAGACGTGGGCCGAATCCCACCAGGTCGGGGCCGCCACCTGGGCCCGCTACCAGTCCCACCTCGACCTGCACATCCTGCCCCGCTTCGGCGACCAACCCCTGAACACGATCACCCGAATGGGGGTCAAATCCTGGATCAAGGACCTCGGGCACTCGCACGCCCCCTCCACCGTCGCCACGATCCTCGGACTCCTGTCGACCCTGCTCAACGAGGCCGCCGACGACCACCGCCTCACCATGAACCCCTGCCGCAGGATTCGTACCGGGGTGGCGTCGCATCGTCCCGAGCGGCCCTGGGCCACCCCGCGGCAGGCCCTCACCATCGCCAACCGCGTCGACCCGACCGACCGCATCATGGTCATCACCGCCGCCTACACCGGCATGCGCTGGGGCGAGATCACCGGCCTACGCCGCCCCCACTGCCACCTCGACGACGCGACCATCGTCATCGACGCCGAAACCGGAGCATTGCACGAGGTCGCCGGCACCCTGACCCTCGGCCCACCGAAAACCCCCGCCGCCATCCGCACGATCGGCATCCCACCATTCCTGGTCGCCCTGCTCCGCGAACACCTCGACGGACATGACCACGACCACGTGTTCACCGGCCGCGACGGCGGCCTGCACCGCCGCTCGAACTTCGCCCGCCGCTCCTGGCGACCGGCCGCCGACGGCAACCCGAACAAGAACATCCCGCCGATCATCACCGGCATGCACTTCCACGACCTGCGACACTCCCACAAGACCTGGATGATCGAAGACGAGATCCCCGAGGTCGCCCAGGCCAAACGCCTCGGCCACCGCCTCGGCGGAGTCCGGGGCATCTACAGCCACGTCACCCCCACGATGGAACACCGCCTCGTCGACGCCCTCCAGGCCCGCTGGCAGCACGCCACGACACCCGCCACCACCACGGAGTCCGCGGTCCCGACCGCCCAACACCCCGAAGCCACGGCCGCGCAACCGCCCGCAACCCCCGAGGCGACCTGACCCCAGATGAGTCCGAGAAGTGGTCAGCGGGGAGCAGAACTACCGGATACAGAAGTTCGCATTCGCGGGGAGCAGAAATGCTCCCCGCACGCTCCCCAGACCCGAAAACGGCCCGCCATCTGATCTTGATGGCAGGCCGCTAACCTGGGAAAACATCGGGTGGGCGATACTGGGATCGAACCAGTGACCTCTTCGGTGTGAAC
>JABDRL010000383.1 GCA_013041765.1 Dactylosporangium sp.
CCGCCCGGACCCCGGGCTCGTCCACGACCACCACCAGCGTCAGCGCCAGTCCGCTGGTGACCCCGCCGGCGGTCCGCCGTTCCTCGGCGAGCGCCTTGACCACCGCGTTCCCGGTGGTGTCCCACAATCCGATCACTGCCCGGTCTCCTCCGCCGTAGCCCCGGTGGTCATGCCCTGCGCCATGCCCGCCCCTCGCTGGCGAGCATCGCGTCTGCGGCCTGAGGCCCCCATTCGCCCGCCCGGTACGGCTCTGGTCGGGCGCCGGACCAGGCGTCCTGTAGCGGATCGATGACCTTCCAACTCGCCTCGACCTCGCTGGCGTCCGGGAAGAGCATCTTGTCGCCCAGCAGCACGTCCAGCACCAGCCGCTCGTAGGCCTCGGGACTGGCCTCGGTGAAGGCCTCGCCGTACTGGAAGTCCATGGTGATGTCGCGCAGCTCCATGCCGGTTCCGGGAACCTTGGACCCGAATTTCAGGGTGACCCCCTCATCGGGCTGGAGTCGGAGCACGAGCTGGTTGTGCCCGAGGGTGGCGACGTCCGCCGGGTGGAACGGCAGGTGCGGTGCCTTCCGGAAGAGGATGCCCACCTCGGTGACCCGGCGGGGGAGCCGCTTGCCGGCCCGCACGTAGAAGGGGACACCGGCCCAGCGCCGGTTCTGCACCCCAAGCCGGACGGCGACGTAGGTCTCGGTGCGGGATTCCGGGGGGATGCCCGGCTCGGTGCGGTAACCGGGCACCTGAGCCCCGGCGACCCAGCCGGGGAGGTACTGCCCGCGAACCGTGTGCCGGGCCACGTCCCGGGGCGGCGTGACGGCGTTGAGCACCTTGAGTTTCTCCGCCCGGATGGCCTCGGCGTCGAAGCTGGTCGGTTCCTCCATGGCCACCAGGGCGAGCAGCTGGAGCAGATGGTTCTGGACCACGTCCCGGGCGGTGCCCACCGAGTCGTAGAACCCGGCCCGGGTACCGATACCGACGTCCTCGGCCATGGTGATCTGGACGGAATCCACGAAGTGGGAACTCCACACCGGTTCGAACAGCGTGTTGCCGAACCGCAGCGCCAGGATGCTCTGGACGGTTTCCTTGCCGAGGTAGTGGTCGATCCGGAAGACGCCCTCCGGGGTGAACGTCTGATCGACGAGGCGGTTGAGCTGCTGGGCCGAGGAGACGTCGTGGCCGAAGGGCTTCTCGACGACGACTCTGCGCCACCCCCCGGCCTGGACCTGATCGTTGAGACCGGCGCGGCTGAGCTGCCCGAGCACGATCGGGAACGCCGAGGGCGGCACGGACAGGTAGAACGCGGCGTTGCCTGCGATGCCGTGGCTGGTCGTCAGCCCGTCGACGGTCGCGGCCAGCGCCTTGAACGCCTCGTCGTCGTCGAACGAGCCGGCGACGAACCGCACGCCGCCGCGCAACCGGGCCCAGATCTCCTCCCGCCAGGGCGTGCGCGCGTACTCCCTGGCCGAGCGGCCGACCAGGTCCGCGAAATCGTGATCGGTCCAGTCGCGCCTGGCGAACCCGACGATGGCGAATCCCGGCGGCAACAGACCACGGTTGGCGAGGTCGTATACCGCCGGGATCAGCTTCTTGCGGGCAAGGTCACCGGTGACGCCGAAGATGACGAGGACACATGGCTCGGGAACCCGGGGTAACCGGCGGTCCTGAGGGTCCCGCAGCGGGTTTCCGCCGTGGCCCGGTGTCCTGTCCTGGCTCACGATGACCCCTTCCTGACCCGGGCCGCCGGCAGGCGGCCCGGGGCGTCATGTGGTGGCGCAGCCAGCCGCGGCGAGGACCTGAGCGATGCCTGCGGCACGGTCGGTCAGGTGCAGTCGCAGCAGCGGGCGACCACGCCCGGCGATCGCTTCCCGGTCACCGCCGGCCTGCGCCGACAGCAGCCGGTCGAAGGTGTACGGCCGGCCGGGAACCGCCCGGTCCGCCGTTGCCGCGCCGGTGATCTGGAAGAACGAGCCGTCCTGCGGACCGCCCTTGTGGTACTGCCCGGTGGAGTGGAGGAACCGGGGCCCCCAGCCGAAGGTGACCGCCCAGTCGGTCCGGGCGGCCAGCGCGCTCCGCACGTCGGCGAGGGCGGCGTCTCCGATCCGGTCGAGGTAGGCCATGACCGCCAGGTATCCGCGCTCGTCGATGCCGCCGAGCAGCTCGTCGATGGCCCCGGCCAGGGTTGTGGCGCTGCCGCCGTAGACTTCCACCGCGCCCTCGATGAAGGTCGGTTGCTCGGCGGGCAGCCCCGCGGCCAGGATCCGGCCGGTGTTCTCCTTGCTCTCCGCGACGTTGGGCTGGTCGAACGGGCTGATGCCGATCAGGCAGCCCACGATGGCCGTCGCGTACTCCCAGGCGAGGAACTGCGCCCCGAGGGGGCCATTGACCGCCAGATCCGGGGCGATGCCGCCGCCGGGCACCGAGTCCGGCGGCAGCGAGCCGCCGATGCTGACCGTCAGCACGTCCTCGCCGCGCAGCCCGGGGCTGGCCGGGGTCTCGCAGACCACCGGAAGGATGCCCAGCCCGTCCTTGCCGGTCGACTCGGCGACCAGCTGCTCGATCCAGTCGCCGAGGCCGACGATGCCGGTACCGTCGGACACGATCGCCAGCTTGTTCCGACCGCTGGCCGCCGCGGCCCCGAGCGCGGTGCCCAGCGCGAGGGCCGGGCTGTCGGCGACGCGGCCCAGCGAGGCCGCGAACGCCTCGGCCTGGTCGAGCAACTCGGCGACATCGACCCCGATGAGCGCGCTCGGGACGAGCCCGAACGCCGTCAGCGCGCTGAACCGGCCGCCGACCTCCGGGTCGGCCAGGACCACGGCGGCGCCCATCTCCCCGGCCGTGGCCTCCAGCGGCGAGCCTGGATCGGTGACGACCACGAAGTGGCTGCCGACGTCGGTGATCCCAGCGTCGATGAACGCCTGCTGGTAGGCCCGGCGGTGGCTGTCGGTCTCGACCGTCGATCCCGACTTGCTCGCGACCACGACGACGGTGCGCTCCAGCCGGTCGGCCAGCGCGGCCCGGATCTGGTGCGGGTCGGTCGTGTCGAGGACCGTCAGCGCGACCCCCAGCGTTCGCGCGATCACTTCGGGGGCGAGCGAGGAACCGCCCATACCAGCGAGGACGACGTGGTCGAAGCCCGCGGCGACGGTGGACTCCCGGAGCGCTACCAGCTGCGGCAGCAGCGCCCGGCTGCGCTGGAACGTGTCGATCCAGCCGAGGCGGATCTTGGATTCCGCCTCGGCGGCGCTGCCCCACAGGGTCGGATCCTTCGCCGCGAGCAGCCCCGGCACGCCACCGGCGACGAGCCGCTCGCGAGCTTCGTTCGCCCCGTCCACGGCGGCGGCGCCGTAGACGGTGAGGCCAGCGGCCGCTTCGACATTCAGCAGATCCGTCAAGGTAGCTCCTCAAGGTCAGGTTGGGCGGCGTAGGCGACGCCGATGTCGGCTACGCCGGGTGGTCCATCGTGCGGGCGACGCCGTCGAGCAGGGCACTCCAGCTGGCGGCGAATTTCTCGACGCCCTCGCGTTCGAGCGTATCGACGACGGCGTGGTAGTCGACGCCCACGGCGGTCAGGTCGTCGATGGTCTGTTTCGCCTCGGCGTACGCCTCGGTGACGGCGGTGGGACGTACCTGGCCGTGGTCGGCGAAGGCCCGCAGCGTCGGCTCCGGCATGGTGTTGACCGTGCCGGGCGCCACGAGTTCCTCGACGTACGCGACGTCGCGGTACCCGGGGTCCTTCATCGAGGTGGAGGCCCACAGCGGTCGCTGGGGCCGCGCTCCCCGGGCCGCGAGAGCCCGCCAGCGTTCGCCAGCGAAGACCCGCTCATGGCGCTGGAAGGCCAGCCGGGCGTTGGCGGTGGCCGCCCGGCCGCGCAGGCCGCGGGCCTCGGCCGGGCCGAGAGCCAGCAACCGCCGGTCCACCTCGCTGTCGACGCGGGAGACGAAGAACGAGGCGACCGACCCGAGCGTCGACAGGTCGCGGCCGGCGGCGGCCGCGCGTTCCAGCCCGGTCAGGAAGGCCTCCATGACCTCCGAGTACCGGTACAGGCTGAAGATCAGTGTGACGTTGACGCTGATGCCCTCCGCCAGGGCCGCCGAGATGGCCGGGAGCCCCTCCGGGGTCGCGGGGATCTTGATGTACAGGTTGGGTCGGTCGACCAGCCACCACAGCGCCCTGGCCTCGGCCAGGGTGGCCGAGGTGTCGTGGGCGAGTCTCGGGTCGACCTCGACGGAGACCCGGCCGTCGACCCCGTGCGAGGTCTCGTGGACCGGCCGCAGCACGTCGCAGGCCCAGCGGACGTCGTAGGTGGTCAGCATCCGGGTGGCCTCGTCGACGCTCACCCCCCGCGCGGCCAGGTCCCGGATCTGGTCGGTGTAAGGCCCCGGGTCGGCGAGGGCCGAGGCGAAGATGGTCGGGTTGGTCGTGACCCCGACCACCGCGTGGTCCCGACGCAGGTGATCGAGGTCGCCGCTGGCGAGTCGTTTCCGCGAGAGATCATCCAGCCACACCGCCACTCCGGCGGCCGACAGGCGGGAGAGTCGTTCGCTCGACATGCGTTCACTCCTTCGTGCCGGACACGACGGCCCTGGCCGTCGCGGCGACCCGGTCGGCGGTGAAGCCGAACCGTTCGAACAGCACCGCGTACGGTGCGCTGGCCCCGAAGTGCTCCAGGCTGATGCAGGCCCCACCCTCGCCGACCAGGTCCTGCCAGCTCATCGAGATCCCGGCCTCGACGCTGACCCGGGCCCGCACGGCGGCGGGGAGCACCCGCTCCCGGTATCCGGCGTCCTGCGAGCGGAACCACTCCTGGCACGGCATGGACACCACCCGGGTCGGCATCCCCGCCGACTCCAGCAGGTCCCTGGCCGCGAGGCAGATCTGCACCTCGGAGCCGGTGCCGATGAGGATGACCCGCGGTGCGCCGGAACCGGCCTCGGCGAGGATGTAGCCACCCCGCCCGACGCCGTCCGGCCCGGCGGTGGCCGCCCGGTCCAGCGTCGGCACCGCCTGCCGGGTCAGGCACAGCGCGGTCGGCCGGTCGGTGTGCTCCAGCGCCAGTCGCCAGGCCTGGGCGGTCTCGTTGGCGTCGGCCGGCCGGACGACGTCGAGCCCGGGAATGGCCCGCAGGGCGGCAATGTGCTCGACCGGCTGGTGGGTCGGCCCGTCCTCGCCGAGACCAATGGAGTCGTGGGTCCAGACGTAGACGACCGGCAGCTTCATCAGGGCTGCCAGCCGCACCGCCGGTCGCATGTAGTCACTGAACACCAGGAACGTGCCGCCGTACGGGCGGGTACCGCCGTGCAGCACGATGCCGTTGAGGATGGCGCCCATGCCGTGCTCACGGATGCCGAAGTGCAACGTCCTGCCGTAGGCGTCGCCGGGGAACGCGCTGGTGGCGTGGCGGGGCGGGATGAAGGAGGGCTCGCCGACGATGGTGGTGTTGTTGCTCTCCGCGAGGTCGGCGGATCCACCCCAGAGTTCCGGGAGGGCGTCGGCGATCGCGTTGATCACCGTGCCGGAGGCCGCTCTGGTCGCCAGGCCCTTGGCCCCGGCCTCGAACTCGGGGAGGGCCTTGGCCCAGCCGGCGGGCAGCTCGCGCCTGATCAGCCGGTCGAGCAGCGCGGCCCGGTCCGGGTTGGCCTTGCGCCAGGCCTGGTAGGCGGTCCGCCAGGCCGCGCTGGCGGCCTGGCCCCGGGTGACGGCCTGGCGGGCGTGCGCCAGCACCTCGTCGTCGACCGGGAAGTCCCGCTCCGGGGCGATCCCGAGGGCCGTCTTGGTCGCGGCGGCCTCGGCCGGGCCGAGCGCCGAGCCGTGGATCTTGCCGGTGTTCTGCTTGGTCGGCGCCGGCCAGCCGATGATCGTCCGTAGCGCGATCAATGAGGGCCGGTCGGTCTCGGCCCGCGCCGCGACGATCGCCGCGTGCAGCGCCGGGACGTCCTCGGCGTAGCCCCGCTCGTCCCGCCAGTCGACCCGCTGGACGTGCCAGCCGTAGGCCGCGTACCGGGCCAGGACGTCCTCGCTCATGGCGATCGCGGTGTCGTCCTCGATCGAGATCTGGTTGTCGTCGTAGACCACGGTGAGGTTGCCCAGGCCGTGGTGGCCGGCGAGGGCGCCGACCTCGTGGCTGATGCCCTCCTGGAGGTCGCCGTCGGAGCACAGGACGTAGACGGCGTGGTCGAAGAGGCTCTGCCCCGCCGGGGCGTCCGGGTCGAGGAGACCCCGTTCCCGCCGGGCGGCCATGGCCATGCCGACGGCGTTGCCCAGCCCCTGGCCGAGCGGCCCCGTGGTGGTCTCCACGCCGGGGGTGTTGCCGTACTCGGGGTGGCCGGGGGTCACCGAACCCCACTGCCGCAACGAGCGGAGGTCGTCGAGCGTCAGGCCGTAGCCGGCCAGGTACAGCTGGGTGTACAGGGTCAGGCTGGAATGTCCGCAGGACAGGACGAACCGGTCCCGGCCCAGCCACTGTGGGTCGGTGGGGTCATGGCGCATGACCTGCTGAAACAGCAGGTATGCGGCGGGGGCGAGGCTCATTGCCGTGCCGGGGTGGCCGTTTCCCGCCCGTTCGACGGCGTCCATGGCCAGTACCCGTGCCGTGTCCACCGCCCGCCGGTCAAGGTCGGACCAGGCGAGGGCGGTGCTGGTTTCGAGATCAGCGGTCACGTCTGTGCTGCTCCTGTCCGTTGCGATCCTCGCTCGGTCATGTGGCCGGGCGTGCCGGTCTGTGGTTCGACCCTACTCAGGTGGCGCGGCCCCGATTCCCCGCCGTCCGGCACTTCCCGGCCCGCGATGAGCGACCTGCCGGGCTCGCGGGCTCCCGGACAACGGTACGTGATGGGATCCGGGCTTCTTGGGTGTTCCCGACCAGCGTGGAGAGGACCCGGGGCGGGCGACCCCGGGATGGGCCGGATCCTCCGATTTTTGATCAACGGGTGATCCTTTGAATTGCCTGTTGTCGATGCACGAGGATATATTGCCCGAGTCAATGTGAATGATTCAGTGGTGCAGTCGGGCGAGAACCTAGACATATACCCCGCGTGATTGGCCGATTCGCGTCAACCGCGTCACACATATGGCGTATCTGCCCTGCCGCGGTCGGCGGGGCGACCTATGGTGACGATATGGCAGATGGTTGTGATTCGACCCTGACCTTGGACCGGCCGGGGCCCGCGACACTCGTGGAGACCCTGACGTCGTTCGTGGGTGACCACGATGGAGCCAAGGCGGTCATCGAGTACCTCGGCCGGCGCCGTGTGCGGATCGCCCTGACGGGTTCCGACGGTGTCTGCGCGGAGCACAGCGCCCCTGGCACAGATGTCGCCCGAACGGCCTGTGCCAAGGCTGGCGTTGTCGTGGAGAACTCCTGGGAGCGCGAGCTGTTCGCGCAGATGCGTCCGAGCAATGATCTGTGGCGTGCCCTGGGGCGCCGGGTTCTCTCCCGCTGATCGATAATGAGCGCTCCCTGGTGGAGCGCTGTTCTTTGTCCACCGCCGCGACCCGGACGATCCGTCCGGGTCGCGCTGTCGTCCCCGGGTGTGCTGGATCACCGGGGGGTCTTTTGCAGGGCCGATCTGAAATAGGTCACACTAGTGTTGTGAAAAAGGCCGCGTTGCTCGATCCGGAGCCCGACGGGGGTACCCGTGGACGGGTGACCGAGCTGCTGCTGTGCCACGGACCGGCGACAGCCAGCGAACTGGGCGCCGCCCTCGGGCTCAGCCCGGCGGCCATCCGCCGCCACCTGGACGCCATGCTGGCCGAGAAGACCGTCCACTGCCGGCAGCGCCCGCACCGCACCGGGCGGGGCCGGGGGCGACCCGCCAAGGTGTTCGAGCTGACGGATGCCGGCCGGTCGAGGTTCCGGCACGCCTACGACGACCTCGCCGCCGCCGCCCTGCGGTGGATCGAGACGGTCGGTGGGCCCGGCGCCGTCGCCTCGTTCGCGGCGCAGCGGGTCGCGGCCCTGGAAGACCGGTGCGAGACCGCCATGGCCGAGGCGGGGGCCGACCCCATCGC
>JABDRL010000045.1 GCA_013041765.1 Dactylosporangium sp.
GCTCGGGCGGGTCGCCCCGCGGGTGGTGCGATCGGGCTCAGGCCGTAACGGCCTTGACCGCCGCGGTCAGCGTCGCCAGTCCGGCCTTGGCATCGGCGAAGAACATGCCGGTTCTGGCGTCGGTGTACAGCTCATTGTCGATACCGGCGTAGCCGTGGCCCATCGACCGTTTGATGACGATGATGTTGCGGGCCTTGTCCACGTCCAGGATCGGCATGCCGGAGACCGGGTTACCCGAACGGCGGGCCGCCGGGTTGGTCACATCGTTCGCCCCGATGACCAGCGCGACGTCGGTTCTCGGGAACTCCGGATTGATTTCCTCCATTTCCTTCATCTGCCCGTACGGCACGTTCGCCTCCGCCAGCAGCACGTTCATGTGCCCTGGCATGCGGCCGGCGACCGGGTGGATGGCGTAGGCGACCTCCGCTCCGCGCTCCTCCAGCAGTTCGGCCAGTTCCCGGCAGGCGTGCTGGGCCTGGGCCGCGGCCAGCCCGTACCCGGGAACGATGATCACCTTGTCGGCATAGCCCAGCAGGATGGCGGCGTCGTCGGCCGCCAGTTCCCGGACCGGAGCGCCGTCGGTGGCCGAGAGGACGCCGGGGCCGTCCCCGGTTCCGAACCCCCCGATGACGATGTTCGTCAGGGAGCGGTTCATCGCGTCGGCCATCAGCTTGGTCAGGATCCCCCCGGACGCCCCGACCAGTGCCCCAGCGATGATCAGCACAGTGTTGCCGATGACGAAGCCCGCCATCGCCACCGCGGTTCCCGTGCAGGCGTTGAGCAGGGAGATGACCACCGGCATGTCCGCGCCGCCGATCGGGAGCACCATGGCGACGCCGAATCCCAGCGCCGCGACGGCCTCGATGACCAGACCGGTGGTCCCCGCCGTGCCCGTGGCCACCCAGGCGCCGACGCCCAGCAGCACCAGTGCCAGCACCGCGTTCACCACGCGGGCCCCGGGGAAGACGATGGGCCGGCCGGAGATGAGCCCCTGGAGTTTGCCGGAGGCCACCAGCGAGCCGGAGAACGTCACTCCGCCGATCACGACGTCGAGCATCGCCGGCAGGGCGATGCTGACCGGAACACCGCCGGAGTGGGCCAGGAGATCGTGCACCCCGATCAGGGCTGCCGCGCCCCCGCCGACCGCGTTGAACAGGCTGACCAGTTGCGGCATCGCGGTCATCTGCACTCTGCGGGCGCTGGTGAGGCCCAGGCCGGACCCGATGGCCGCGCCGAGAATGAGCACCGTCCACGCGGTCAGGGTCGCCTCGGCCGCGTGCACGATGTACGCCCCCGCCGCGGCCACCCCGGCGCCCATGCCGAGCATGGAGAGCCGGTTGCCGCGCTTGGCGGTGGCCGGCGTGTTCATCAGGTGCAGGCCGAGGACGAAGCAGGTCGCCGCCCCCAGATAGATCAGGCGGATGATGGCATCGAAGACACTGAGATCGTTCACCGCCGGCTCCCCCGTTCCCGGAACATCTGGAGCATGCGGTCGGTGACCACGTATCCGCCGACGACGTTCATCGCGGCGAAGACCGCCGCGATGAACAGCAGGACGTAGCCGACCAGGTTGTCGGCGGTCAGGGCGATGAGCATCGCGCCGACCAGCACGATGCCGTGGATGGCGTTCGCCGCGGACATCAGCGGGGTGTGCAGGGTCGCCGGTACCTTGCTGATCACCTCGAATCCGACCAGCAGGCTCAGCGCGAAGATGGTGATGTTGGCGAGAAGTTCGGCGTTCACGCTGTGCCCTTCTGGCTCGTCGGAGCGGGGTCACGCAGGCTCGGATGGACGACCAGCCCGCCGTGAGTGATCACGACGCCGGCCTGGATGTCGTCGCTGAGATCGATGGCCAGCGCGCCGTCGCGGATGCAGTGCAGCAGCAGCGCGGTCAGGTTCCGGGAGTAGGCCTCCGACGCGGCGACCGGCACGGTCGCGGCCAGGTTGCCGGCGCCCACGATCGTGACGCCGCCGTCGGTCACGATCGTCTCGTCGGGCCGGCTGCCGTCGACGTTGCCGCCCAGCGGCCCGGCCGCGAGGTCGACGATGACCGATCCCGGCGCCATCGCCGCGACGGCCTCCCCGCTGACCAGCCGTGGCGGTCGCCGGCCCGGCACCTGGGCCGTCGTGATGACCACGTCGTGCCGGGCCAGGTGCGCGGTCAGCGCGGCCTGTTGTGCCCGCTGTTCCTCGGCGGCCAGCGCCCGCGCGTAGCCGCCCTCGCCGGACCCGTCCGACCCCACCGCCAGGTCCAGGAAGGTCGCGCCCACCGAGGTGGCCTCGGCCCGGGACTCCGGCCGGATGTCGTAGGCGGACACCACGGCGCCCAGCCGCTTGGCCGTGCCGATGGCCGCGAGCCCCGCGACGCCGACTCCGAGAACCAGGACCTTGGCGGGTCGGGCGGTCCCGGCCGCCGTGACGAGCATGGGGAAGTAGCGGCCGAAGGCGTTCGCGGCGACGAGCACCGCCTTGTAGCCCGCGACGTTGGCCTGGGAACTCAGCGCGTCCATCACCTGCGCGCGGCTGATCGTCCTCGGCAGCCCGTCCAGGCTGAGACTGGTGACCCCTTGCTGGGCGAGCCCCGCCGCGAACGCCGGGTCGGCGAACGGGTGCAGCAGGCCGGCCAGCGCCCGTCCCGGCCCGAGGCGGTCGAGCACGTCCTGGCTCGGGCGGGTCACGCAGGTCAGGACGTCGGCCCTGGCCAGCGCCCCGGTGCTATCGGTGAGAGTCGCGCCCGCCGCGACATAGGCCCCGTCCCCGGCTTGGGCCCCGACGCCCGCCCCCGCTTCGACGAGCACTTCGAGTCCGGCCGTCACCAGCCGGCGCACGCCGTCGGGCAGCAACGCCACCCGGCGCTCGCCGGGTTCGGTCTGCCGGTGGACGGCGATGGTCAACGCTGTCATACCTGGTCTCCCTTCCAGAGCCACAGTAGCGGGAAGGAGACCCGGGCCAGAGCAAGCGTTCCTCGATCGTTGAGGCCGAAAGGCCCATGGTTCAGGCGGTGATGCGACCCAGCAACGACCGGGCCGCCGCGAGCACCAGTTCCCGGTCGAAGGTGATGGCGTAGCCCAGCCGATCCTCCGGGTCCCGGCCGGCACCGACCGGGGCCCTGGCGACCAGCGCACCGGCGGACCTCGGGCCGACCACGATGGTGTGCCACTCGCCACAGAGCCGGTCCGTCGGCCCGACGTCGGCGATCGCGGCCCCCGGCAGGGTGGTGCCGGCCAGTCCGGGACCGACGACCCCGAGCATGGCGGCATGGCGGCCCAGCGCCGCATACCAGTCCCACTGGTCGAGGCTCAGGGCACCGGGCTGGCGCAGGCACGACAGCACGATCACCGGATTGTCCGGATCGAGGGCCGACGCTTCCAGCCGGCGGGTGACGGCCAGCAGCATGGCCGCCGGGCTCTGGCGGACCGGACGCCGGGCGGTCACGATGTCGTATGGCGTCAGCGCCGGATCGTGCGCCGCCGCGGATCTCGCGGCGAGTGGTCTCGACCCCCGCAGCGGTTCCCGCGGGCCTGCGGGCCCGGCCGCGGCCCTGGCCGGCGGCCCGAAGTACCAGCCCTGGCCGATGGTCGCCCCCATGGATCTCGCGATCCGGCACTGCTGCTCGGTCTCGATCCCCGACGCCGCGATCACGGCTCCCGTCCGCCTGGCGTACTCGTTGATGCCCTCGACCATGTGGGCCGTCTCGGCGCGCAGCGGGGTGCGCAGCAGGTACGGATCGAGCTTGATGACGTCCGGATGGGCCAGAGACAGCAGCGCGAGCACCGCCGGATCACCCCCGACGTTGTCCAGGCCGACGCCGATGCCGGCGCGCCGGGTGGCCACCGCGGTGGCCAGCAGCGCCGCGGGCTCGGTGGAGACCGCGCGTTCGGTGAGTTCCAGCACCACCCTGATGGAGCGCCCGGCCTGGGCGACCAGCGATCGCAGGTCGGCCGGGCAGGAGGTCCCCGCACTCGTCGGCTCCGTGTTCACGAACAGCGCCGCGGACCGGGGCAGACCGGCCTCCATCGCGGCCTCGATGGCCCGGGCCCGGCAGATCCAGTCCAGTTCCGCGCCCCGGCCGATGGCCGTCGCCGCGCAGAACAGCTCGATGGGCGATTCCCATCTGGTGCCCGCGGGGCCCCGGGCGAGCGCCTCGTACCCGATGATCTCGCCCGACGATATCCGGACGACCGGTTGCAGCACGCTGGTGACCTCCCGAGCCTCGATCACCGCCGTGACCTCGGTCATCGCGTCAAGATCGGCGCTGATCGTGGAGGCATCGCTGAACACGCCGGACGTATCGGCCCGGCGGCCCCGGACCTGAGCCGCCGGACCGACCGACCTGATCAGCTGGAACGGCTCACCCCGGCCACCGCCATTCCTGGACCTCTGGCAGGTCCTCGCCGTGCTCGCGGGTGTAGAGGCGGCTGGCGGCCCGCCTGTCCGCGATCTCCTGGCGAACGGTCGCGGCCCGCCGGGCCAGCCCCGGCACCCGGTCGATGACGTCCATGACCAGGTGGTAGCGGTCCATGTCGTTCATCATGACCATGTCGAACGGGGTACTGGTCGTGCCCTCCTCCTTGTACCCCCGGACATGGATGTTCGGATGGTTGGCGCGCCGGTAGGTCAGGCGATGGATCAGCCACGGATAACCGTGGTAGGCGAACACCACCGGCCGGTCGGTGGTGAAGATCGCGTCGAACTCGGCGTCGGGCAGCCCGTGCGGGTGCTCGCTCGTCGGCTGGAGCCGCATGAGATCGACGATGTTGACCACCCGGACCCGCAGCTCGGGCAGGAAGCGCCGCAACAGGTCAGTGGCGGCGAGCGTCTCCAGGGTCGGCACGTCGCCGGCGCAGGCGAGCACGACGTCGGGATCGCCCCCGTCGTTGCTCGCCCACTCCCAGATACCGAGGCCCCGGGTGCAGTGCTCGACGGCCGATTCCAGATCCAGCCACGTCGGCGAGGGCTGCTTGCCGGCGACCACGACGTTGACATAGTCGCGGCTGCGCAGGCAGTGGTCGGCCACGGACAGCAGGGTGTTGGCATCCGGCGGCAGGTACACCCGGATGACGTCGGCCTTCTTGTTGACGACGTGGTCGATGAAGCCCGGGTCCTGGTGCGAGAACCCGTTGTGGTCCTGGCGCCACACGTGGGAGGTCAGCAGGTAGTTCAGTGAGGGAACGGGCCGCCGCCAGGGCAGGTCACGAGTGGTCTTGAGCCATTTGGCGTGCTGGTTGAACATCGAGTCGACGATGTGGATGAACGCCTCGTAGCAGGAGAACAGGCCGTGCCGCCCGGTCAGCAGGTAGCCCTCCAGCCACCCCTGGCAGGTGTGCTCGGACAGGATCTCCATGACCCGGCCGCTGGGTGCCAGGTGCTCGTCGACGTCGAGGATCTCCGCCTGCCAGACCTTGGCGGTGACGTCGTAGACCGCGCCCAGCCGGTTCGATTCGGTCTCGTCTGGCCCGACGATGCGGAAGTTGCGGTACGGCTCGTTGAGCCGCACCACGTCTCGAAGCAGGCCGCCCAGCACCCTGGTGGCCGCGGAGATCGTCTCCCCCGGGGCGCTGACCTTGACGGCGTACTCCCGGAAGTCCGGCAGGTCCAGATCGCGGGTCAGCAGTCCCCCGTTGGCATGTGGGGTCGCCCCCATCCGCTTGGCGCCCTGCGGCAGCCAGTCGACCACCTCGGTCCGGGGCGCTCCGGCGTCGTCGAACAGTTCCTCCGGCCGGTAGCCGCGCATCCACGCTTCCAGCGCGGCCAGTTGCTCCGGCCTGGTTCTGGGCGCCGTCAGCGGCACCTGGTGGGCGCGCCAGGTGTTCTCCACGGGCACCCCGTCACGTTCGCTGGGGCCCGTCCACCCTTTCGGGGTCCGCAACACGATCATCGGCCAGCGCGGCCGGGAACGATCACCGTCGATCCGGGCGGCCTGCTGGATCTCGCAGATCCGGTCGAAGGCCGCGTCCAGCGTCGCGGCCAGGCGCCGGTGCACCACCGCGGGGTCGTTGCCGGCCACCAGGTACGGCTCGTGCCCGTAACCCTCCAGCAGGCTGGTCAGCTCGTCGTCGCCGAGGCGCGCCAGCACCGCCGGGTTGGAGATCTTGTAACCGTTGAGGTGCAGAATCGGCAGGACGGCGCCGTCGCCGACCGGGTCGAGAAACTTGTTGGAGTGCCACGAGGCGGCCAGCGGCCCGGTCTCCGCCTCGCCATCACCGATCACGCAGGCGACGACGAGATCGGGATTATCGAAGGCCGCCCCGTAGCCGTGCGCCAAGACGTACCCCAGTTCACCACCCTCATGGATCGAACCTGGTGTCTCGGGTGCCACATGGCTGGGCACGCCCCCGGGGAAGGAGAACTGCTGGAACATGCGTCCCATACCCTGGGCGTCCAGACCGATCCGGGGATAGACCTCCGAGAGTGTTCCCTCCAGCCAGACGTTCGCGATCAGGCCGGGCCCCCCGTGGCCGGGGCCGGTGAGATATAGCAGGTCGGTGTCCCGCGTGGCGCCGATGCGGTTGAGATGGGCATAGATCAGGTTCAGCCCCGGGGTCGTGCCCCAGTGCCCCAGCAGGCGGGGCTTGATGTGCCCCGGACGCAGGGGCCGGCGCAGCAGCGGATTGTCGAGCAGATAGATCTGACCGACGGACAGGTAGTTCGCGGCCCGCCAGTATGCATCGATGCGCGCAACTTCGGCATTGGACAGGACTTCGTCCTCGACCACACGCATGGTGTCCCCTCCCGGCGCTCGATATCGGACGCGGCGGCCACCAGGACAGGGCATAAGGTCCCGGTGCCCTCCAGGCCATGGTACGCAGACGTATTGACGGTTACCGGTGCACAATCGACTGACGCCAGGTGCCGCCAAGAAGACATTTCGATAATCGCCAGATCCGGTGTGCCGCTCCGAGTTGCCGCAAACGGACGGCGTACGGTGGGTATGCCGGGAAAACGAGGAGGCACGCGTGGCGCGCAGCGTCTACGTCGCGGGGGTCGCCCGCGGTGCAGGAAAGTCCGTTGTAGCGCTCGGTGTGGCAGAGCTGCTGTCTCGACGAGTTGACCGGCTCGGGGTGTTTCGCCCCCTGGTCGCCGACGCTTCGGACCGGGTGCTCGCGCTGCTGCGCGAGCGCTATCGCATCACCACCCCGGTCGAGCAGCTCTACGGAGCGACATATGCCGAGGCCGCCCATCTTCTGGCCGAGGGGCGCAGTGACGAGCTGGTCGCCACCATCGTCGACCGTTACCGCATGGCGTCCCGCCCGGGGGTGACCACGCTGGTCATCGGCAGCGATATCGCCGACCGGGACGAGGACAGCCGCTATCCCGGGGCGCCCCACGAGCTGACGTTCCATGCCCGGCTGGCCGCGGAGTTCGGCAGTGTCGTGCTGCCCGTCGTCGACGCCCACCGGCGGCGCGAGGGTGCCGACGGGCGCGGTTCCCACCATCCGGAAGACATCGGCGACCAGGTCCGCGCGGTCTACCACACCCTGGACGATCTGGGCGCGGCGGTGCTCGCGATCGTCGTCAACCGGTTGCCGCTGAACGAGCGCAACGCGCTGCTCGGCTGCGTGGAAAGCCTGCCCATTCCGGTCTATGCCGTCCCCGCCGTTCCGGAGCTGTCGGCCCCGACGGTCGCGGAGATCGGCATCGCCCTGCACGCCAGCATGATCGTCGGCGACGAGGCCGCGCTCGCCCGGGACGTCCGCAACATCATCGTCGGCGGGGCGACCGTGCCCACCTTCCTCGACTACCTCAGCGACGGCTGTCTGGTGATCACGCCCGGCGACCGGGCGGACCTGATCGTCGCGGCCTGTGCCGCGCACGGAGCCGGCGCCGTATCGCTGGCCGGCATCATGTTGACCCTCGGCGTCCCCCCGGACCCGAGGGCCATTCAGTTGGTCCAGCGCATGGACCCCGGCCTCGCCGTGCTCTCCGTGCCCGACGACAGTTTCAGCACCGTGCGGGAGGCCAGCCGGATCGAGGCCCGGCTGTCGTCGACGACCCTCAAGAAGGTCGAGGTCGCGCTGGGGGCGTTCGAGGACAGCGTGGACACCGCCGGCCTCGGCGCGCGCATCGCGGTCGCCCGCTCCGAGCGCGTCACCCCCATGATGTTCGAGTACGACCTGATCGAACGCGCCCGGGCCAACCGCCGCCGGCTGGTCCTGCCGGAGGGGGGCGAGGAGCGGGTACTGCGGGCCACCGAGGTCCTGCTGCGCCGCGGCGTCGCCGATCTCACCCTGCTCGGCGAGCAGAGCGAGATCAATCGACGGGCCAGGGAGCTGGGGGTCGACATCACCGGAGCGATGGTCGTGGACCCGGCGAGCAGCCCGTGGCGGGAGCAGTTCGCGCAGCTGTACGCCGATCTCCGCAAGCACAAGGGCACCACCCTGGACCGGGCGCGCGACTCCGTCACCGACGTCAACTACTTCGGCACGCTGATGGTGCAGGCCGGGTATGCCGACGGGATGGTCTCCGGAGCGGTGCACACGACCGCCGCGACGATCCGCCCCGCGTTCGAAATCATCAAGACCCGCCCGGGGGTCGGCGTCGCCTCCAGCGTGTTCTTCATGTGCCTCGCCGACCGGGTGCTGGTCTACGGCGACTGCGCCGTCAACCCCGATCCCGATGCCGAGCAGCTGGCCGACATCGCGATCAGCTCGGCCGAGACCGCCCTGCGCTTCGGGGTCGAACCCCGGGTGGCGATGCTGTCGTACTCCACGGGCACGTCGGGCAGCGGCGCCGAGGTGGCCAAGGTCGCCCGGGCCACCGCCCTGGTCCGGAATCGCTGCCCCAACCTGCTCGTGGAAGGCCCCATCCAGTACGACGCGGCGATCGACCCCGAGGTGGCCGCGACCAAGCTCCCCGACAGCGCCGTCGCCGGTTCCGCGACGGTGTTCATCTTCCCGGACCTCAACACCGGCAACAACACCTACAAGGCCGTGCAGCGCTCGGCGCGGGCGGTGGCGGTCGGGCCGGTGTTGCAGGGGCTTCGACGGCCGGTCAACGACCTGTCCCGGGGCGCGACCGTCACCGATATCGTCAACACCGTCGCCATCACCGCCATCCAGGCAGCCGGTGAGTCGAATTCGCCGTGAGGCAGCTCGCGGACCCACCAGCACGACGCATAGGCTCGATAGCAATCTGGAGACGTTGTGATCCTCGTACTCAACTGCGGCTCGTCGTCGCTCAAGTACCGGCTTGTCGATCTCGATAACCCCACGTGCAAGCGGGGCGGGGCAATCGAGCGGATCGGCGAGTCGGACGGCGATGCCCCCGACCACGCCTCCGCCCTGCGGAAGGCCGCCGCCGACCTCGGCCTGCGCCCCGGCGACATCACCGCCGTCGGTCACCGGGTCGTGCACGGCGGCACCCGGTTCCGCCAGCCGACACCGATCGATGCCTCCGTCCTCTCCGCGATCCGCGACCTGGTCCCGCTGGCGCCGCTGCACAATCCCGCCAACCTCACCGGCATCGAGGTGGCGCAGGAACTGGTCCCGGGGGTTCCCCACGTCGCGGTCTTCGACACGGCCTTCCACGCGACGCTGCCGCAGGCCGCCGCGGTCTACGCCGTCGACACCGATCTCGCCAAGCGGTTCGGCATCCGGCGCTACGGTTTCCACGGCACCTCGCACCGGTTCGTGGCCCGGCGTACCGCCGGCCTGCTCGGTCGGCCCCTGTCGGAGGTCAACACGATCGTGCTGCACCTGGGCAACGGCGCGAGCGCCTCGGCGGTGGCCGGGGGCCGCTGCGTGGAAACCTCCATGGGGTTGTCCCCGTTGGAGGGTCTGGTCATGGGCACCCGCCCCGGCGACCTCGATCCGGCGATCACCATGCACCTGCACCGCGAGGGCGGGCTGACGAACCAGGAGATCGACGAGGTGTACCAGCGCCGCAGTGGCCTGACCGGGCTGTGCGGGGACAACGACATGCGCACGGTGCTCCAGCGGCGGCGGGCGGGCGACCCGGCGGCGACCCTGGCCGTTGACGTCTACTGCCACCGGATCCGCAAGTATGTCGGCGCCTACCACGCCGTGCTCGGGCGGCTCGACGCGATCGCCTTCACCGCCGGGGTCGGCGAGCATGCCGACGAGATCCGCGCGCACGCGCTGGCCGGGTTGGAGCCCATGGGCATCGCGGTCGATCCGGCACGCAACACGGTGCGGGGGCCCATGGCCCGGGTCATCTCCCCGGACGGGGGCACGGTCGCCGTCTGCGTCGTGCCGACCGATGAGGAGTACGCGATCGCCGAGGAAACCTCGGAACTCCTCGAACTCCGCACCGACTAGAGGCGAAGGGACCGAGTCGAGACAGGTCATTCGCCTCTTCATGATGCCGCATACGCTCGTCCGGATGCCCCCAGCGCGTCTACCATCGACGGCATGAAGCCCGAGCCGACCCGCCAGCCGCTGTCGCTCGGGCTGTCCCCGCTCTCCCGCGTGGATCTCGATGAGCTGCTCCAGGAGCTTCTCGACCGGGTCGGCCAGGTCATGGCGAGCCGGGAGCAGCTGCGGGCGCTGCTGGACGCCGTCGTCGGCATCGGCAGTGAGTTGGACATGCGGGGCACCCTCGAGCGGGTGGTCGAGGCCGCCTGCCGGCTCGCGGACGCGCGCTACGGCGCGCTCGGGGTGATCGGATCCGATGGCAGGACCCTGACGGAGTTCATCACCGTCGGGCTGACGGCCACGGAGCGCTCGGCCATCGGGCAGGCTCCCGTTGGGCGGGGTCTGCTCGGTGCGCTCATCGAGGAAGGGCGCCCCATCCGGCTGGCCGATCTGTCGGCCGATCCCCGCTCCTTCGGTCTTCCCCCGGGCCACCCGCCCATGAGCACCTTCCTCGGGGTGCCGATCCGGATCCGCGACCGGGTATTCGGCAATCTCTACCTGTCGGAGAAACCCGGTGGTGGCGAGTTCACCGAGGACGACGAGGAGATTCTGGTCGCGCTCGCCGTCGCGGCCGGGGTCGCGATCGACAACGCCCGGCTGTACACCCAGATGCGACGCCGCCAGCGGTGGCTGGAGGCCGCCGCGGAGATCACCTCAGTGCTCCTCGGAGAGGTGCAGCGCACGGCGGCGCTCCAGCTCGTCGCGGCCCGCGCGCGCGAGGTCGCGGAGGCCGATCTCGTGCTGGTGCTGCTGTGCGACGACCCCACGGGAAGCATCCTGGTCGAGGTGGCCGACGGGGACGGGGATGATCTTGTCGGCACCCGGGTCACGGTGGCCGGCACCGAGTTCGAGTCGGTGATCGGCGAGGGGCACCTCACCGTGGTCAGCGATCTGAACCAGGCCGCGGACTGGCCGGTCCGGCTGCGCTCCGGCACGGCGCTCCTGGTCCCCCTGGCCGCGGGGGGCACGGCCCTCGGCGCGCTCGTCGTGGCCTACCGTCCCGGCAGCGTCGCGTTCGCGGAGGATCCGGACGTCGCGCTGGTGGAGACGTTCGCCGGGCAGGCGGCGCTGGCGCTGGAGCGAAGCCGGTCCCAGGACGAGCGGGCCATGCTCGCGGTGCTCAGCGACCGCGAGCGGATCGCGCGCGACCTGCATGACGTCGTCATTCAGCGGTTGTTCGCCGCCGGCATGCAGTTGCAGGGCGCCACCCACGCCGTCGTCCGTCCCGACGTCCTCACCCGGGTCAACAGCGTCGTCGACGACCTGGACAACACGATCCGGGATATCCGGGGCGCCATCTTCGAGCTGCGGACGCCGGTCTACGCCGAACTCCGGGCGGAGATCCGCTCCGTCGTGGACGCCGCCCGCAACGCGCTGGGGTTCCGCCCGACCCTGAGCATCAACGGGCCCGTCGACAGCGCGGTGCCCGACGATCTGCGCCAGACGGTCGTCGCGGTGCTCCGGGAAGCGTTGTCCAACGCCGCCAGGCACGCCCAGGCCGGGGACGTCGCCGTCACCGTCGCGATCGCCGACGACGCGGTGGTGCTGACCGTCTCCGACGACGGCATCGGCCCGTCCGGGATCGTCGTCCGGGGTGGCCTGGTCAATCTCCGCAAGCGGGCCGAGGAGTTCGGCGGCGGGCTGGACATCTCGGCCGGGACCCAGCGCGGCACGAGTCTGCGCTGGTGGGTGCCGCTGCACCTGAGCGGGTGATCAGTGGCGTTCCCCGTTGAACAGCTTCGAGGCCAGTACGGCGGCCTGGGTGCGCCGTTCCAGACCGAGTTTCGCCAGCAGGCTGGAGACGTAGTTCTTGACGGTCTTCTCCGCGAGGAACATGCGAGCGGCGATCTCCCGGTTGGTCAGGCCCTCGGCGACGAGCGCGAGGATGCGCCGTTCCTGCTCGGTCAGCGACCGCAGTTCGTCCGGCTGGTCCGGACCGCGCCGGATGCGTTCGAGCACCCGCTGGGTGACGACCGGATCGAGCAGGGACTGCCCTGCGGCGACCCGGCGCACGGCTTCCACCAGGTCGGTACCCCGGATCTGCTTGAGAATGTATCCGGCGGCGCCAGCCATGATCGCGGCAAACAGCGCCTCGTCGTCCTCGAAGGAGGTCAGGATCAGCGCCTGGATGGCGGGATCCACCGAGCGCACGTCTCGACAGACGTCGATCCCGCTGCCGTCGGGGAGTCGGGCGTCGAGCACCGCGACATCCGGGCGCAGGGCGGGAATGCGATGGGTCGCCTCCACCGCCAGTCCGGACTCTCCGACCACCTCGATATCGCCTTCGCGTTCGAGCATGTCACGAAGGCCGTGGCGGACAACCTCATGGTCGTCCAGCAGAAACACCCGGATCATCATCCCAGCCTACTTCGCCGACCGGGGCTGGCCATGGACCAGCCCCGCGGTCAGCGGGGCGGATCCGGCGGGTTGGACGGTTCCGGCGGGTGCCCGAACCCCGCGGACACGCCCTAGCCTGAGTCGTATGCCGCTGCGCTGGTTGTACCTCATCAATATCTCGCTGCTGATCGCCCACGAGATCGACTCCGCGTACTGGATGGAATGGGAGATGTTCGGGCTGCCCGGCGGCAACGGGGGGTTCTTCGCGTTGCACATTCCCCTGGTCGCGTTGTTCGTCTGGGGATACGGACGGGTCATCGCGGCGACGCGGGCCGGCTTCTGGCTGTCGCTGCTCACCTGCGTCGCCGGGTTCTTCGCGTTCGGGATCCACGCGACCTTCCTGGTCGCGGGGTACACCCAGTTCCGCGAGCCCGCCTCGCTCGCCCTGCTGGCCGCGATCGCGGTGGTCTCCGGGTTCCAGACCCCGGCGACGATCCGCCGGATGCGTCCGGACGCCCGGGCCCCGATCGCCGGGTCGTCGCCGGCCAGCGCGGCCCTCACCGAGCAGACCCTGGACCACCCGACCGTCGAGCAGGACTGGCTCGACCAGCCGGCCGGCCAGCCTCGGCCGTCCGGGTCCCGCCGAAGCAGGTCCGCTCGGCGCCGGGGCCGCCGGTAGCGTCGCGGGTGTCCGCTTCCCGCGCGGCCGGGACGCCCCTCCCCAGCCCGGTCGCCCCGGCCGGAAGGGCCACCGCCCGGCAGGACGCCAATACATAACATCTATATATACCGATGCCTCATTATCGCCGTGCGTCCAGCAAGAGCAAGCCGGAATCGACAGCGGAAATTCACCACAGAATATGGTGATACGCAGAACTCCGGGAAGCGCGATATGGCCAATTATCGGGTCAGAACACCCCGCCACACAATCGCCGTGACGAAAACCGCCCCCGACAAACATCCCCCGCGACAATGGCACCCCCGTGCCACATCGATCTCAAGACCAGAGCCCATTGTCGACCACAAACCGATTCAACCCATGGTCAAAAAGGGTGGCGAAGCCGAGCCGTTCCAACGGTCGCTGCCGCCGTCCCGCGCCCAGCGGGACCTGCCGCGACACCGGGCCGCGGCAGGTCATGATCAGAAGCAGGGTCACGGCGAGATCGGTGGCGATGGTGCGCCCCCTGCCCGACCTCCTATGCCGTGATGGTGAGCGTCAGCGGCCCCCCGGGCATCGGCGAGCCGCCTGGAGCGCCGTACTCGCTGGTGCGGTCGAGGGTGTCCCGCAGGTGGAGGGCCACGGTGTAGGTCCCGGGCACGATGTCCGACCGGAGGTAGACCCGCATCGTCAGCACGCCCCACTCGTCGGGAACCCGGGCCGCGGTGGCCCCGCACACCAGCGCCCCGCCGGTGTCGTACAGGCTGACGAAGGTGAGTTCCAGGGGCGCCCCCTCGGTGTCGGTGGTCACGGTCAGGGTCACCCCGGCGGTGGGGACCTCGGCCAGCGGCACCGTGGTGCGGTTGAGGGCCGCCGCGGTGATCTGGGGTGGGGTCGGATCGGGGACGCGGGTCAGGGGGATGTCCAGCTCGGGCCCCCGGGACTCGCGCCCGTAGATGGCGACGTTGCCAGCCTCGTCCCGCAGGAACAGACCGGTGATCGTGCATTCGTCGACCTTCTGCTCCAGCACCACCGGGATGCTGAGCATCCCGTCCGGATCGACGGTGGGGGCCGTGCCCGGGGCGTAGCATCCGCCGCCGATCCAGCTGGTCACCACCTCCGCAAACTCGATGGCCCCCTGGGCACCCTCGGTGGCGACCCTGACCGTGGTGGTGCCGTCGGCGCGCCAGTTGTCCACCTCGGTGGGATCGGCGGTGATAGCGGTGGCCCGCAGGGTCCGGTTGCCGCTGACGATCAGCTCCGGAGCCTCTGGGTCGCCGGCTGTGACCCGGTTACCCGCCGCGTCAACGAGGGTCAGGCGGGAGACGTACCAGGTCCCCTCCGCGGCGCCCGCGGGCAGCCGCGCCATGACGAAACAGGTGATCCGACCGGTTGGCTGCGGCGAGCGGTCCGCACACCGGGTGGAGCCCGCATAGTCGCCGGAGGTCAGCTCGAAGGCGGTCACCGAGGTCTGGCCGGTCGGTCCGGTGAGCTCGACCTTGCCCTTCCAGAACCCCGACTGGTCGTCGAGCACGTTGAAGGCGTACCCCTTCGCCGCCGGAACATCACCGACGTAGAGGTAGGGATTGTCGCGTACCCCCTCCGAGAGGTTGAACTTGGTGAAGGTCGGCGGTGTGGTGTCGACCAGCGTCGTCGCCCTGAGCCCGATGGCGAAATCCTCCAGGTCCTCGCCGGTGAACACCTCCGCCTCCTCGCCGTCCTCTGCCGCGGTCACCCGGGTGACGATCCAGTGCGCGTGGGACCTGGCGGCGTACTGGGGAATGGGAATGCTCGCCCGGTAGGACGAGCGCTGGGCCGAGCCCTCGACGGGGACCACTTCATGCCAGCCGGGCAGGCCGTAGTCAATATCGTAGGCCTCGCCGATGTAGGTCCGGTCCTGCGCGTCGGCCATCCGGACCGAAACCGTTCCGGACATCGTGGTCGCCTCGGCATCGTCATTGACGATGACCCACTCCAGTGCGACCGAGGCGGATCCGGATCGCACGTCGATGGCCGCCTGTTCCCAAGCCAGCGCGGCGATGGAGAACCCGTCGTCTTCCGGGGGCAGTTCAGCCGCCGCGGGTGTCGCGATCGGAACGGTCAGCATGGTCGCGATACCGGCGGCCATGGCACCTCGAACAAGGTTGCGGAATGCGATATCAGCCATACGCCTCGTATATCACAGCGATAAACCATGAACTAGGCGTTCATCAATATCTTCTTCCACCCTCCCGCCGCTCGCCCCGACCCGGGCACTGCCTCAAGCGGATGGTGTTCCGTCCCCCGGGAGCAGGTGGCTGGCGCACCGCAACACCGGTGGTGTCGTCAGGGAGGCCGGGTCCAGGCTGGCTCCGGTGCGGATCTGGAACGTGCCGGTCTCCCCCGGCAGCAACGTCACCAGCGCCTCGTCGACCCGTGCCGCCGGGTCCAGCCGGTCGGGCTGGATCAGCACGTCGCGCAGCAGGGACACCGCGGTCACGCTGACCCGGTAGCCACCGTCGACCGGCTCGGCGTGTGCCTGGTACGCGGGCGGCCCCGAGGCCAGATCGGGATCCTCCGCAAAGAACCACAGCGCCCGGCCCGCGCCCCGGCCCGCGACGATCAGCTCGGCGGCTGGGTCGGCGGTGACCGCGACGTCCGGCGGCAGCGCGACGGTCCTGGCCGCCCCGGGAGGCACCTCGACGGTGAGGAGGGCCTTGGCCCGGGGGATGCCGGCGATGGTCCGGCGCACCACCTCGATCCGGTCGCTCCACGGCGTCGCGCCGTCGTTGACGGCGACCACCGCCAGCCCGGCCGGCCGGGGCTGGATGGTCAGCAGGCGGTCGGCGTAGGCCGCGCGCAGGGCATACCACGCCGGTTTGGGTCTGCCGTCGCCGTCCACCACGGCCCACGAGGTCACCGGCCAGCAGTCGTTGAGCTGCCACAGGATCGTGCCCATGCACCGTCCCCGCAGCGACCGGAAATGCTCGATACCGAACCGGATCGCCCGGACCTGGTTGAGCTGGCCGGCATGGTGCCAGTCGTCGAAGGTCTCCGGCGCCGGCAGGTGCCCGTCCAGCCGGGCCAGCAGCTTGGCGTTGCCGTCGACCTGCTTCTGGCGGGTGGCCAGGCCCGCGGACCGGGGGGTCAGGGGGTCGTCGCTGATGGCCCGGCGCAGCGTCGCGTACTGGGGCGGCCCCTGAAAACCGAATTCGGAGACGAATCGGGGTTCGTAGGACCGGTAGTGGGTGTAGTCGTGGGTGTTCCAGACGTCCCAGATATGGACGGTGCCGTGGTGGGGATCGTTCGGGTGCCGGTCGGCGGCGCCGGAGTACGGACTGCCCGGCCAGTACGGCCGGGTCGGGTCCACCTCGGCGACGATGCCGGGCAGCAGGGTGCGGTAGTAGTGCTCGCCCCAGGTCCGGCCGGCGAGCGGCTCGCGCCAGTGCCAGTCGACGTGGCCCCAGAAATTCTCGTTGTTGCCGGTCCACAGCAGCAGGCTCGGGTGGGGGGCCAGCCTGGCGACCTGTTCCCGGGCCTCGGCGGCGATCTCCGAGGCGAACGGTTCCTCCTCCGGATAGGCCGCGCAGGCGAACAGGAAATCCTGGCCGACCATGAGCCCGTATTCGTCGGCCAGGTCGTAGAAATCCTCGCTCTCGTAGCACCCGCCGCCCCAGACCCGCAGGTAGTTGACGTTCGCATCGATCGCCTGCGCGAACCGTCCGGCGATCCGGGCCCGGTCGACCCGGGTCGGAAAGCAGTCGTCCGGAATCCAGTTGACGCCCCGGACGAACACCGGGGTGTCGTTGACCACCACCGTGTAGGCGGAGCCGGCGTCGTCCGGGGTGGTGTCGAGCCGGACCGAGCGGAAGCCGACGTCACGCCGCCAGCGGTCCAGCGTCGTCCCGCCGGCGCACAGGGTGACGGCCAGGGCGTATCGGGCCTGCGCTCCGAGGCCGCGTGGCCACCACAGGCTGGGGCTCGGCACCGTGAGCGCCAGCGTCGCGGTCCGCTCGCCGGCCCGGATGGTGATCTCCTCGGTCACCCCGGCGATCTCGGCGCGCACCGTCAGCGGCTGGTCGGTCGCTCGTTCCACCGCGACCCGCACCTCGACCGTGCCGGTGGCGCCCGCGACGGTCACGCGGGGGCAGACCTCGGCCAGGCGCGCGGTCGACCAGGCCTCCAGCCCGATGGGCCGCCAGATCCCCGCGGTGACGAGCGTCGGGCCCCAGTCCCACCCGAAGTTGCACGCCATCTTGCGGATGAAGTTGAAGGGCTCGCCGTAGGCGTGGGGCCGGTCGCCCAGCTCGTCCCGTTGCCGCTCGGCGTAGCGGTACGCGGAGTCGAACCGCACCGAGAGCCGGTTGGAGCCGGTTCGCAGCAACGGTTGGACGTCGAATCGATAGGACCGGTGCATGTTGGCGGTCCGGCCGAGTTCGACGTCGTTGAGGGTGACCGTGGCGACGGTGTCCAGCCCGGCGCAGACCAGGTCGACCCGCTGGTGGCCGGCGTCGACCCAGGCGAACGTCGTCTCGTAGCACCAGTCGGTGCGGCCGATCCAGGCCAGCCGGGCCTCGTTGTCGTCGAGGTACAGATCATCAATCAGCCCGGCCGCCAGCAGATCCGGGTGGACACAGCCCGGCACCGTCGCCGGCACCGGCCCGCTCGGCACGGCCTCGGCGTCGACCGCGGCGGGCAGCGAGCCCGGCACGGGGATCAGCGTCCAGCCGTCGTGCAGTTGACGAAACTCGGTCATGAGATCGACACTCCTGGCTACCGTCCAATCACGCCTTCACCCCAGCGATGGCCCTGGCTCGGGTGCGGGACTTCTGGAACACCAGAAAGACGATAACTGTTGGCGGGGCCCTCCGGAGAGCGGACGCGGCAAGGCCGGGGACCGCTTGGTCGGCTCCGGCACGGGAACCGGCCCGCAGGGGTACAAGCATGACTCGGCATGGCGAGCAGAGTGCCGTCCGGTCGGTCGAGAAGAATATCCGTCTATAACTTGTGTTCAATACATATCGCCGCAATACGGTGTCTGGCGATTTCGCCAGGTGTTGCCCGAGACAGCGCCGTTAGGCCGAGCCGGCACCGTATCGGCCCACAACATGGCGGTCTCCGTCGGTGACGCAAAACCAGTACGATTGGGCAGCGTCATCCACGTAGCGTCAAGACCCCGGGCAAGGCCCCGACACCGGGCCGGGTTACCGGTACGCGCCGACAGGAGTATAGGGAGTTCGCGTGAAGCGGCCGACGATCGCCGACATCGCCAAGCGAGCCGGCGTCTCGAAAGGCGCGGTTTCCTACGCCCTCAACGGACACGCTGGTGTCTCCGATTCCACTCGCCAACGCATTCTCGCCATCGCCGAGGAGATCGGCTGGAGTCCCAACACGGCGGCCCGGGCGCTGTCCGGCTCGGTGGCCTACGCCGTGGGGCTGCCCCTGTGCCGCCCGGCGCGCACGCTCGGCAGCGAGCCGTTCTTCATGGAGCTGGTCTCGGGCCTGGAGTCGGAGTTGTCGACCCAGTCATACGCCTTGACCATGCAGGTCGTCGCCGACGTCAAGGCGGAGATCGCCCTGTACCGCCGGTGGTGGGCCGAGCGGCGGGTGGATGGCGTCATCCTCGTCGATCTCCATGTTGACGACCCTCGGGTGCCGGTCGTCGAGGAGCTACGCCTGCCAGCGGTCGTCGTCGGCGATCCCCGGGGCGTCGGCGGCCTCGCCGGGGTCTGGTCCGACGACGCCGGGGCCTTGGCCGAGACCGTGGAATATCTGGTCGCACTCGGTCACCACCGCATCGCCCGGGTCACCGGGCTGCCGGATCTGCTGCACACCAGGATCCGAGACGACGCGTTCACCGATATCTGCCGGCGGCGGGGCCTCGTGGAGGCCACCATCCACCCCGCCGACTACACCGGGGAGGAGAGTTCGCGCATCACCCGGCGCATGCTCAGCTCGCGGTGCCGGCCGACGGCGGTCGTCTACGACAACGACATCATGGCCGTGGCCGGTCTCGCGGTCGCGCAGGAGATGGGTATCCGGGTTCCCACCGATCTCTCGATCATCGCGTGGGATGACTCGTCGCTGTGCCAGCTCGTGCACCCGTCGCTGACCGCCGTCAGCCGCGACATCGCCCGCTACGGCGCGCACGCCGCGCAGCAGCTGCTCGCGGCCATCGCCGGCCATCGGATCGAGAATTTCCAGGACGTGACGCCGCGGCTGACGCCTCGGGGCAGCACGGCGCCGCCGCACCAGAAGGACGACTCGTAGTCGACCGGTCTCGGGCTCCCCCACCCGTTCGGGAACTGTCGGACCGGTTGACTACAGTGCCGCCATGGCTTTCGACCTCCTTGATCTCTTGCCCGATGCCTGGCGGACGGTGCTGACGCCACACCTCGACGCCGAGACGGTCGCCCGGCTGGGCGCCTTCGTCGAGACGGAGTACGCGACCCAGACGGTGTTCCCGCCTGTCGCGGACCTGTTCTCCGCATACCGGCTGTGCGAGCCCCAGGCGACCCGGGTGCTGATCCTCGGGCAGGATCCTTACCACAAGCCCGGGCAGGCGCACGGTCTGAGCTTCAGCGTCCGGTCGGGTGTGGCCGTTCCCCCGTCCCTGCGCAACATCTACAAGGAACTGCACGAGGACCTCGGCGTGCAACCGCCGCGCACGGGAGAACTCACCTCCTGGGCCACCGAGGGAGTGCTGCTGCTCAACGCGGTACTCACGGTGCGGCAGGGCAAACCAGCCTCGCACGCGGGCAAGGGCTGGGAGCACTTCACCGACGCCACCATCCGCGCCCTGGACGCCAGCGGGCAGCGGGTGGTGTTCGTGCTGTGGGGCGGATCTGCCCGGAAGAAGGCTTCCCTGGTCACCGCCCCGCAGCACGTCACGATCGAAGCCGGCCACCCCAGCCCGATGAATCCGGCGGGGTTCCTCGGCAGCCGGCCGTTCAGCAAGATCAACGCCGCCCTGGCCGAGGCCAATCGCCCGCCGGTGCGCTGGGCCTGAGCACCGGTCCGCGCCGCCGCTTCTCGCCCTCGATCAGCGGGCGAGGAGCGGCCGGAGCCAGCGGAGCTTGGCGATGTCGTGGAATCCCTGGCCGCCCTCGTGGCCGTTGAACGGGTACTCCCGGATCTCCTTGACAGCGCCCCCGAGGTCGGAGCCGTAGGCGTTGTACGCCGCGTAGATCGTCGATGGCGGGCAGGTCACGTCCATCAGACCAACGGAGAAGAGGGCCGGCGCCGCCGCCCTCCGGGACAGAATCGCACCGTCGAAATAGGACAACGTCTCGAAGACCCGCTCGACATGGTCGCGGTGTCCCCGCAGATACCGGACGATCTCGCCGTAGGGATCGGTGTCGGCCGTCGTCGCCGCCCGGGGAAAGTCGCACAGGAAGGGCACGTCCGGCAGGGCCGCCGCCACGTCTCCGACCAGCCCGGCAACGGCGAGAACGATCCCGCCGCCCTGGCTTCCCCCGGCGACGGCCACCCGGGCCGGGTCGACGGCCTCGTGTGCGCGGACCGCCTCGACCGCACGGACCGCGTCGGTGAAGACCCGCCGGTAGTAGTAGGTGTGCGGATCGAGTACTCCGCGGGTCATGAACCCCGGGTGGGCCGGTGCCCCGACGGGATCGGGATCGGCGGTGTCTCCGACGCACCAGGTCGATCCCTGGCCGCGGGTGTCCATCACCAGGTGGGCGTAGCCAGCGGCGGCCCACATCAGCCGCTCGTGCGGCAGCCCCCGGCCGCCGCCGTACCCCACGTACTCCACGACGGCGGGAAGCGGACCCTCGCGGCCCGGGGGAAGGGTCAGCCAGCCCCGCACGGGATCGCCCGCGAACCCGGCGAACGTCACGTCGAATGTTTCAAAGACGGTCAGCTCGGAATCCACCGGAGTAAATACCGCATCAAGGGGTGTAGCCCGGGTTTCCCCCAGCGTCTTCGACCAGAATTCGCTGAGGTCCGGGGGAACCGGCAGGCCCGGATTGTAGGTACGAAGGTCAGCAAGTGGCAGGTCGTACTGCGCCAACGAATGCCTCCTGAACGATCGGCGGCGGCGGCCGACCACCGCCCGTTGGCACCACGGTACGCCCGGCATTCTCCAAGGATGAGCGGTACGCAAGGAGAACGCCGGGCAAGCTCGTCGATTACCTAACCGTTTCCGGGGTCTCGTCCGTTTCGGTCAGTTCGGTCAGTTCGGTGGGTTCATGGCGAAGCCAGATCGTTGTCAGTGGTCCGATCTGGATCTCGACCGATCCGTCCTCCCCGGTCGTCAGGCCGCCCAGGTTGCCGGTCCCGGTGCCGCCGTACTCGCTGGCGTCCGTGTTGATCAGCTCGGTCCAGCGCCCGGCCCGGGGCAGGGTGATGGAGTAGCTCTCCCGCGGGATGGGCGAGAAATTGGACAGGCAGGCAACGGCCGATCCGTCCAGGTCGTACCGGACGAACGCGACCAGGTTGCTCTCCGCGTCGCCGACGATCCAGCCGAGCCCCGCCGGCGTGGTGTCCTGTGTCCACAGTGCTGAGTGGGCGCGGTAGACCGTGTTGAGATCGGTCAGCGCCCGGCGCACCCCCGCGACCTCCGGCAGACTCGCCGCCGGCCAGAACAGCCCCTGCTGCTCGCTCCACTCGTGTTCGAGGGCCAGCTCGGCCCCCATGAACAGCAGTTGCTTGCCGGGAAAGGCCCACATGTAGCCGAGCAGCCCGCGCAGGCCCGCCAGTCGCTGCCAGCGGTCCCCGGGGAACTTGGCCGCCAGGGCGCCCTTGCCGTGGACCACCTCGTCGTGGCTGATCGGCAGGATGTAGTTCTCGCTGAAGGCGTAGAGCATCGGCAGGGTCAGGGTGTCCTGGTGGTACTTGCGGTACACGGGATCCTTGCCGATGTACTGCAGGGTGTCGTGCATCCACCCCATGTTCCACTTGAAGCCGAAGCCCAGCCCCCCGCCGTCGACGGGGCGGGAGACCCCGGGCCAGGCCGTCGACTCCTCGGCGATCACCATGGCCCCCGGGTGTTCCCGGTAGACGACGGTGTTCAGTTCCTTCAGGAAGGCGAGGGTGTCCAGGTCCTCGTTGCCACCGTGGTGGTTGGGCACCCACTGGCCCGGCTGGCGGGAGTAGTCCAGGTAGAGCATCGAGGCCACGGCGTCCACCCGCAGCCCATCGATGTGGAACTCCTCCAGCCAGTACAGGGCATTGGCGAACAGAAAGTTGTGCACCTCGTGCCGGCCGAGGTTGAACACGAGGCTGCCCCAGTCCGGATGCTCGCCCCGCCGCGGATCGGCGTGCTCGTAGAGCGCGGTGCCGTCGAACCGGGCCAGGGCCCAGTCGTCGCGGGGAAAGTGCGCCGGCACCCAGTCCAGCAGGACCCCGATCCCCGCGGCGTGCATCCGGTCGACCAGGTAGCGGAACTGGTCCGGGGTGCCGAAACGGGCCGTCGGGGCGTAGTAGCCGGTGACCTGGTAGCCCCAGGACGGGCCATAGGGATGCTCCATCACCGGCATCAGTTCAATGTGGGTGAATCCCAGGTCGACGACGTACTCGACGAGCTGGTCCGCAACCTCTACGTAGGAAAGCCCCGGCCGCCACGAGCCCAGGTGCACCTCGTAGATCGACATCGGCCGCTGGTGGTGCGGGGCCCCCGTCGCCCGCTGGCGCATCCAGGAGGCGTCGGACCAGGTGTGGTCCGAGCGGTACACCACGGACGCCGTCGCCGGCGGGCACTCCGTGGCCGTCGCCATGGGATCGGCCTTCTCCCGGACGGTGCCGTCCTGGCAGTGGATGCGGTACTTGTAGCGCTCGCCGACCCCGACTCCCGGCACCGCCGCGTGCCACACGCCGCTGGTTCCCAGCTCGGCCATGACGATGCCGTCGGACTCGCCCCAGCCGGGAGTGTCGCCGACGACCCGAACCTCCACCGCGTTCGGCGCCCAGACCGCGAACGCGGTACCCCCCTCGTACGGATGGGCTCCGAGCACCTCCCACAGCCGCTCGTGGCGCCCCTCCCCGAACAGGTGGAGATCCAGATCGCCGGGCCGGGGCGGGATCAGCGCCTGCTGCCGATGCGCGACGACGGCCGGAGGCTGGCGACGAGTCTTGCGGGACCGGCCGGACGTCGGCTTTGCGACCGTGGCGGGGGGCGTCATGACATCACGCTCTCAAGAAGGTTGCCTTCGGGAACCACGATGATCGGTTTGCTGGCAAGCATCGCCTCGGCCTGGCGCGGGTCGAAGGTGGACACGTCCCGCAGGGCGGTGCGGTAGACGTCGGTCGTCAGGGCGGCCACGTTGTCCCATCCGAACCGGTCTCGGACCATCCGCCTGGCCCGTTTCGCCATGCTTCTGGCCCCGACCTCGTCGCTGAGCAGGGTGTCGACCGCGCCGGCCAGGGCGTCCGGGTTCTTGGACGGGAACGTCACGCCGGTGACCCCCGGTTCCACGATCTCGGCAAGCCCTCCCGTGGAGGCCACGGCCAGCGGGGCGCCGGCCGAGGCGCCCTCCAGGGCCACCATGCCGAACGGTTCGTAGATGCTGGGCACGACCAGCGTGTCGGTGGCGGCCATGACCGCGGGCAGTTCCTCGCCGAGGAAGCCGGTGAAGCTCACCGCCCGGTGCAGGCTGCGGCTGCGCGTCTCCTCCTGCAGTTCCGCCCGGTAGGGCCCGTCACCGGCGACAACCATCCGCAGGCCGGGATAGCGGTAGCGCAGTTCCGGGAGGGCGGCGACGACGTCCTGCACGCCCTTCTCGTACACCAGGCGCCCGACGTAGGCCAGCAGCGGGCCCTCGCCGGCGAACCGGGCCCTCGCCGCGGCGACCGCGCGGGGCGGGGCCTGCCACTGGCCGGCGTCCACGCCGTTCGGCACGACGTCCACGTGGGCGGTGGGCAGGTCGAGCAGCCTCGTGACCTCCCAGCGCATGTACTCCGAGCACGCGATGACCCGGCACGCCTCATGCCCGAGCCAGTACTCGACCGAGTGGATGCACTTGTTCATCTCGCCGGGAAGCCATCCCTGGTGCCGGCCGGCCTCGGTCGCGTGGATGGTCGCGACCATCGGCAGGTCCAGGTGCTCCTTCAGGGTCACGGCGGTATGGGTGACCAGCCAGTCATGCGCGTGGATGACGTCGTACTGGCCGGTTTCCGCCGCCCGCAGGCCGGCTCTGGTCAGGGCGTGGTTGAACGCCATGGTCCAGGCGAGCAGATTCGGGGTGGACAGCGGAAACAGTGGAGGATCCTCCGGCGTGCGAACCACCCGCACCCCATGGAGGTATTCCTCCAGCGGTGCGTTGGGCGCGTGCCGGGTCACCACGGTCACCTCGTGGCCGGCCGCCGCGAGCGCCGTCGACAGCGCGTACACATGACGCCCCAGCCCGCCGACCATCACTGGTGGATATTCCCAGGACAACATGAGCACGCGCAGTGGGCGCGTGCTGTCTCTTCCGGTCTCGCCCCTGATGATATTCAGGTCCCTACTCTCCTGCACGGCCGCCGCCCCCAGCTCGCCTCTGTCACCGTTCCCCGGACACACGCCAACGGCACCGCAGTCCGGTGTTGTCGGATGGTCGAGGTTGCCTTCAGTGTGCCGGTTGCGAGTTACCCAGGAAGCTATTCTCATTTCTGAGAGGTGAAGCTCATGAGTCCGATCGCCGAACCCGCAACACCTCAGCCACAGACCACGCCTGGAACGGGCAGCCGGTAGCTTGATGTGGCGGATCGCCGTCGGCGGTCTCGCTCACCGACCCGATACCCCACTCTGACAGGTGTGCTTTGATGTCGCCCAATAAATCGGGAAGTTCTGTGCCCGAACTCACGATAGCCTCGGCGTAGGGACCTATCAACCAGGGCCAAGAGGTTCCTTCGTGATAGGCCATATCGCGTCCCGCCGGCCCGCCCCGGTGGCGTCCCCGGTAGGCCGCGTCGCCGGGAGCCCGGCTGCGCAGGCCCAGCGGGGTCAGCAGCGCCGAGCCGATCGCCGGGGGCAGCGGCTCGCCCCGCAACGGTGCATCTGGCAGGGAGTAGGCCAGCAACTGGTTGGGTCGCAAGGTGGCATCGTCACCTTCGGGGGCGTCGACCACGTCGTAGAGCCAGCCCGCTGGCGCCGGAAATCTGGCCCGGAATCCGGTCATCGCCCGCTGCCGGATGGCGCGTACCCGGGTGGCGTCAAGTCCGACGGATTCCCGCAATGTGGCGACGGCGGCAAGACCATTCACCCACAACGCATTGACTTCGACCGGTTTTCCTTGTCGGGGTGTGACACTCACCCCCCCAATTCTCGCATCCATCCATGTCAACGCCACGCCATCGCACCCCTGGGCGAGAAGTCCATCATTCTCATCGACCCGAATCCCATATCGGGTTCCGGCGAGGTGCGCGTCGACGATGGCGTCCAGACGATCAATCAGCGTCGCGGCAAGATCCGTGTCGCCCGTCCGGGCCACGTGTCGGCGGACGGCGTGGAGATACCACAGGGCCGCGTCCACGGTGTTGTATTCGGTGCGACCGGTATCCGCGGTATTGGCCAGCATCCCCTCCGACACCGTTTCGCCGTAGCCGAGCAGGAGCGCCCGGCCCTCCTCCTGCCGGCCGGTCTCCAGGAACAGTCCTTCATAGGCGGTCATCGTGTCCCGTGACCACACCCCGAACCAGGGATAGCCCGCGACGACGTCGGGCGCCGGCCGGGCCCCGACGATGAACGCATCGGCGGCCAGCGCCAGCGTCGCCTCCAGCGTGTCCGCCGGGCGGGCTCGGGCCACGACCGTTCGCGCCCGCTGGCGGGCCACCGCGATGACCTCGGTCGCCGGGGGTGGGGCCGTCGAGAGATCACCGGCCCAGGCGGTCACGCCGATCTCCGCGCCCCGCTCCAGAGCTGCCGAGAAGCGCCCCGCCAGCCACAGGTCCTCGGCCGGAACGAGACCTCTGGCCGCCTCTTCCCTGGTCCACGCGCCGTTCCACCATTCCCCGGCCGGTTCCCAGCCCGGCCCGGCGATCCGCCAGGCATCGGCGATCACCGCGCCGTCGGCGGTCGGCCGCATGGGCAGCGGGCCACCGGACGCGTACCGCTCGCCGTGGGCGTCCCGCCAGGTGCCGAGGGCTTCGAGCGTCAGCTCGACCGGCCACGGGGCGGCGATGACCCGGTGCACGACGGCGACGGCCGGGCGACCGTAGACCATGGCCAGCTCGCGCTCGATGACGACCTCGCCGATCCGCCAGCGCCAGCGGGGCAGGCCGTCCCGCAGCTCGAAGCTCCGCAGCAGCGTGTGCCCCTCCGGCGCGATGGCTCCGCCGGCCCACTCGTGCACGCCGAGCCTGACCGTCGCCCCGGAGGGCAGCCGCAGCACGGGGTCGAGCGAGGCGAGGGCGAGGTGTCGCGTCGCGGGTTGCTGGCCGGAGGCCATCAGCAGGCCGTGGTAGCGGCGGGTGCGCAGGCCGCTGACGGTTCCGGTGGCGTATCCCCCGAGCCCATCGGTGACCAGCCACTCCCGCTGTGTCCCAGCGTGCAGATCGGTGCAGGTCTGGGGCCCGAAGACGAATGTCATGGACATGGGAACACTCCCTCTGCGGCGATCGGGTGGGGCACGTTCTCCGTGACCATCGTGGTCCCCGCCATCCCACGATGCCACTCGACGATGCGCTCGCCGTAAGATCAACAACATCTGGGCGTCCCCATCGTCGCCCGACAACCGATCTGCAACGTTCGTGATACCAGTTCGGCCATTTCCCCGCCGCGTTGCCGTGATTCTGAAACAGACAACCGGGAAAATGGGAATGTGATCCATTCCGACGGCGAAATGCGCGACGAGGAACGACGACGGCTGGCCGAGGCGGACGGTGGCGCCCGAGCCTGGCGGGAGTGGGGTCCCTACCTGTCCGAACGAGCCTGGGGAACGGTGCGGGAGGACTACAGCGAACACGGCACGGCCTGGCACTACTTCCCGCACGACCACGCCAGGTCCCGGGCGTACCGCTGGAACGAGGACGGCATGGCCGGCATCTGCGACGAGCGGCAGACCTTCTGCTTCGCGCTCGCGCTGTGGAACGGCCGCGACCCGATCCTCAAGGAGCGGATGTTCGGCCTCGGCGGAGACAAGGGCAATCACGGAGAAGACGCCAAGGACTACTGGTGGTACCTGGACTCCACCCCGACGCATTCCTGGATGCGCTGGCGCTACCACTACCCGCAGCGGACTTTTCCCTACAACGAGCTGGACGCCGTCAGCTACTCGCGGGGACGCTGCGACCCGGAATACGAGCTGGTCGACACCGGCATCTTCGACGAGCAGCGGTACTGGTCGGTCGAGGTCGACTACGCCAAGGCCGGACCGACCGACCTGTGCGTGATGATCACCGTGGAAAACCACGGGCCGGAGCTGGAACGCCTGCATGTACTGCCGACCCTGTGGTTCCGCAACACCTGGGCATGGGGCCTGACCGGGCGCGGCCACGTCCCGAGCATCTACGAGGCGGACGAGTCCTCGCTGGTCGCCGAGCACCGGCTGCTCGGGCGGCTGCTGCTCTCCGGCGAGGGGGCGTCCCAGGCCCTGTTCTGCGACAACGACACCAATGGCGAGCGGCTGTGGGGCAAGCCGGGGCGGTCGCCGTACCCCAAGGACGGCATCAACGACCACCTCATCCACGGCACCGACACCGTCAACCCCGACAGGACGGGGACGAAGGCCGCGCTGCACCACGTGCTCGACGTCCCCGCGGGCGGGCGGGTCAGTATCCGCCTGAGGCTGGCCCAGTCCGACTCCCACGACGACGATCCACTGCCGCCGATGGGACTCGGCGATGATTTCGACGCCATCATGGCCACGCGGCGGGCCGAGGCCGACGCCTATTTCGACGAGGCGTGCCCGGACCGGGCGACCGACGAAGAACGCATGATCATTCGCCAGGCGGTCGCGGGGCTCATGTGGAGCAAGCAGTTCTACCACTTCGACGTCTCCCAGTGGCTGCACGGAGACCCGAACTCGGAGTCACCACCGGAGGGCCGCCGGTACGGCCGCAACAGCGGCTGGTGGCACATGAACAACTGCGACGTCATCGCCATGCCCGATCCGTGGGAGTACCCCTGGTACGCGGCCTGGGACCTGGCCTTCCACTGCGTCGGGCTGGCCCGCGTGGACCCGACGTTCGCGAAGCGGCAACTGCTGCTGTTGCTGCGCGAGTGGTACATGCACCCCAATGGCCAGATCCCCGCCTACGAGTGGGCCTTCGGCGACGTCAATCCCCCGGTCCACGCCTGGGCCGCCCTGCGGGTCTTCGAACTGGACGGTTCCCGGGACTACGATTTCCTCCAGCGGGTGATGCACAAGCTCCTGCTCAACTTCACCTGGTGGGTCAACCGCAAGGATTCCAACGGCAACAATGTCTTCGAGGGCGGCTTCCTCGGGCTGGACAACGTCGGCCCGTTCGACCGGTCGGCGGCGCTCCCCGTCGCGGGACTGCTGGAGCAGTCCGACGGCACGGCGTGGATGGCGATGTACGCCCTGAACCTGTTCGACATGGCGCTGGTGCTGGCCATCCACGACGGTGTCTACGAGGATCTCGCGACGAAGTTCTTCGAACACTTCGCCTACATCGCCGAGGCCGCCCACCGCCACGGTCTCTGGGACGACGAGGACGCGTTCTTCTACGACGTGCTCCGCCTGCACGACGGGCCGACCTTGCCGCTGAAGGTGCGCTCCGTCGTCGGCCTGCTGCCGCTGACCGCCGCGACCGTCGTGGGCTCCGGCACGCTGCGGCGGCTGCCGGAACTGGCCAACCGGATGCGCTGGTTCATGACCAACCGCCCGGAGTACGGCGACGTCGTCGGCTCCAAGCGGGCCAGAGGGGGGCAGCTGTTCCGGCTGCTGTCCATGGTCAGCACCGACCATCTCGTACGCATCCTGGACCGAATGCTCTCCGACCAGGAATTCCTCTCCCCCCACGGGCTGCGCACCCTGTCTCGGGCGCATCTGGAGAACCCGTACACCATCTGCCTTGAGGGCACCGATTTCACGGTCGGATACGAGCCGGCGGAGTCGACCAGCGGAGTCTTCGGCGGCAATTCCAACTGGCGGGGACCGATCTGGTTCCCGGTCAACTTCATCATCATCGAGGCCCTGCGCCGCTACGGAATGTTCTTCGGAGACGACCTCCAGGTGCGCTACCCGGCGCCCGACGGCGAATTCCAGTCGCTGGACGCCATCGCCGACCATCTCTCCAACCGTCTGGTCGATCTGTTCCGGAACGGTCCGGACGGCCGCCGGCCGGTCTTCGGTGAGGTCGAACTCTTCCAGCGCGACCGGGTCTGGCACGACCTGCTGCCGTTCTACGAGTACTTCAACGGCGACACCGGGGCCGGGCTGGGAGCCTCCCACCAGACCGGGTGGACGGCGCTGGTCGCGGAACTCATCTACGGCGTCCATCAGAACGCCGACCAGCACCCGGACTAGTTGGATTTTATAAATCAAATAGGACGAAATCAGTCGTCGCACTTGTCCGGGACCTGCCTTTTCGGAATAGTGACGGATCGTGTCATGGCCGCGGACTGGGAGCACGGTTCTCGACCGATATGTGCTGGGTGCGCAGATCGGGCTCGGCGGAACATCCGAGGTCTACCGCGCCGTCGACACCGCCGCCGACCGGGTCGCCGCCGTGAAGCTGCTGTCTCCGGCGTTCGCGCACGACACCCGGGCCATGGACATGGCCCGCCGCGAGGCCTGGGTGATCGCCCGGCTGCGGCACCCGACCGTTCCGGCCCTCTACGACCACGGGGACGTCCTGCTCGGCGAGGGGGTCGTCGTGCCGTGCACGGTGATGGAACTCCTCACCGGGATCATGCTGACCGAGCGGCTCACCCAGGGGCCGCTGCCGTGGCGGGAGGCCGCGACCATCGCCGCGACGGTCGCCGACGCCCTCGCGGTCGCCCACCGGCGGGGCATCGTGCACCGCGACCTGACGAGCGGCAACATCATCATGACGGACCACGGAGTCAAGATCATTGACTTCGGTCTCGCCAACATCACCGAGCAGGAGCCTCCCGGCACCGGCCGCCTCGTCTTCCGGGCCCATGACCGCACGGCGCCCCCGGCCAGCTGCCAGATCGCCGGTTCCCCTGGGGCCGCAACGATCAGTGTCCCGGCCGGTCGGGGACAGCCGGCCGACGACGTGTTCTCGCTCGGCGTGCTGCTCTACCAGATGCTGACCGGCCGCTCGCCCTATCCCGATGCCGAGGGCGGCGATCATCCGGCCGCCGCCCGCCAGCACCGGGCCGCGCCGACGCCGGTACTCACCATCCCGGGCATGCCCAAGGCGGTCGCCAACGTCTGCCGGGACTGCATGGCCAGGCACCCGGTCGACAGGCCCGACACCGTGGCCGTTTCGCTCGCGCTGTGGTCGGTACTCGTCTGACGCCCCGTTCGGGCCTCCTCCGGGGCTCGCTTCCGACTTGAGCGGATTCCCTGTCAGGTCGTCGGGCGGACTTCCCGGTAGCACGGCTCAACGCCAGCTCAAGCCGTTGTGGCAGCCCGAACGCCGACCGTAACTTCCTCAACACAGGTTGCCTGTCCGGTGCCATCGGGGTGCCGTTCATCTTGGTTGAGAGGTGCACCGCAATGTCCCAACCCAAAGTCCTCGGCCCGATGTCCACCGCCGGTGTGACTGTCGCGACGCTGCCGGTCACCGGCCAGTCCGTGGTCTCGATGGTCCTCGTCGGCGTCGGCTGCGTCGCCGTGGGCGGGCTGCTGATCCGGGCGACGCGGCTGCGTCGAGAAACCGACTGACCGGCGTCGGATCATGATACTGATCATCGCAGGCTTGGTCCTGCTCGTCACGTGGCCGCTGTACAACCTGACGCTGGTCTGGACGAGTGCCCGGGCGGGGACGGCCGACCGCAGGCGTCAGCACCACGACGCGGGCCGAACCATCGGACACGAGCCTCGGGAATTCTGGATCGTGATCCCCTGCCTCAACGAGGAACGGGTCATCGGCCGGACGGTCGCCGCAGCGCTGGCCCTCCCGACCCCTCCGGGTACCCGGAGGTTCGTCCTGGTCGTGGACGACGCCTCGGACGACGGTACCCCGGCGGTGCTCGCCGCGATCCGGCATCCCGAACTCCAGATACTCCGGCGCGAGGCTCCAGACGCCAAGCGTGGCAAGGGCGAGGCGCTCAACGCCGCGTACCACTTCATCCGCACCTGCGCGACGCTGTACGGCACCCCGCCGCGGCAGGTGGCCATCGGCGTGATCGACGGAGACGGTCGGGGCTCACCGAACATCCTCAGCGAGGTCCGGGTGGCCATGCGCGATCTGCGGGTCGGGGCCGTCCAGTGCCGGGTGCGGATCCACAACCGCGACCGGGTGCTCGGCGCGGTCCAGGATCTGGAGTTCGGCTGCATCGCCAACGCCAGCCAGGTGCTGCGCAACCGCCTCGGCACGGTCGGGCTCGGGGGCAACGGCCAGTTCACCCGGCTGTCGGCGCTGCTGGAACTCGGCCCCACGCCGTGGTCTTCCTGCCTCGTCGAGGACCTGGAGTTGGGCCTGCGGCTGCGCCTGGCGCGGGAACGCATCCGGTACGTCTCCGCCGCGACCGTCGCCCAGCAGGGTGTGGTGGACGTACGCCGGCTGCTGCGGCAGCGTACCCGCTGGGCCCAGGGAAACCTCCAGTGTGTACGGTACGTACCCCGGCTGATCGCCTCGCGGGACATCGGCAACGCCGCGCTGATCGAGATGCTCTACTACCTGCTCGCCCCGTGGCTCAACGCGGCGGGGACCGGAACGGTCGGCGCCCTCTGGGGATACGCGATCTGGCGGCTGCTCCCCGGCCACGGCGCCCCCTTCCTGCTCACCAGCTGGGCCGAGCTGGCCGCGGTCGTCGTCATCTGGGCCGCGGCGATGCTCGCGCCGCCGGTGACCTGGGCCGGGGTGCACCGCCTACAGCTCCGCGACGAACGGATCATCCCACTCCTCGGTGCGGCCGTCGTCTACCCCGGGTTCCTGATGCTCGGCCTCGCCAGCACCGTCCGGGCCATCGCCCGGCAGGCGACCGGCCGGAACGCCTGGGCCAAGACCGAGCGGCTGGCCGAGGCCCCGACGCTGGCGCCGCCGCCGGCCCAGCCGGTGCCACAGACCTGACAACATCCCCGACCGCCGATCCGACCAGAGAAAAGGCGAGGCACGAATGTCCATTCAGGTTCCGGAGGTGCACCTCATCGCCGGCACGAGGCCAGAGGCGATCAAGCTGGCGCCCGTCGCCCGGGCGATGCGCTCCGCCGGCCGGCTCGCGCCGGTCCTCGTGGCCAGCGGCCAACATCCCAGCATGGTCCACCAGGCGCTCGCCGCCTTCGACCAGGTGCCAGAGGTCACGCTCTCGGTGGATCGCGAGACCGGCAGCCAGTCAGAGCTGCTGACGGAACTCATCCGCCACCTCGACGCGCTGTTCGCCGAGCGGCAGCCGGCCGCCGTGGTGGTCCAGGGCGACACGACCACGACCCTCGCCGGTGCCATGGCCGCGTTCTGGCGGCGGATTCCGGTGGTGCATCTGGAGGCTGGACTGCGCTCGGGAGATCTGGCGTCGCCCTTCCCCGAGGAGGGCAACCGCCGGCTGGTCGGGCAGCTCGCCGCGCTGCACCTGGCGCCGACCTCCCTGGCCGCCGCCAACCTCCTCGGAGAGCACGTCCCGGCCAGCAGCATCATCATCACCGGCAACACCGTCGTTGACGCCGCGCTGGAGGTCGCCGGGCGGGCCGAGCCCTTCGACGACGCGGCCATCGCGGCGTCGGTGGACGACGCGGCGTCGGGCCACCGGCTCGTCCTCGTCACCGCTCACCGCAGGGAGTCCTGGGGGGACCCGCTGGAGAACATCCTCGCGGCCGTCCGGCAGCTCGTCGCCAGGCACCCGGACATCCGGGTCGTCCTGCCGAGCCACCCGAACCCCGCCGTCCGGGCCCAGGTGGACGCGGGACTCCGCGGCGTGCCGCGGACAACGGTCACCGGTCCGCTGCCGTACGCCCAGCTCACCCGCGTGCTGTCCCGGTCGTGCCTGACCCTGACCGATTCCGGGGGCGTCCAGGAGGAGGCGCCGTCGTTCGGGGTGCCCGCGCTGGTCCTTCGGGAGGTGACCGAGCGGGTCGAGTCGCTGTCCGCCGGATGCGCCAAGCTCGTCGGCACCGACACCGCCCGGATCGTCGCCGAGGCGACGGCATTGCTCGACGACGAGGCCGCCCGCCTCGCCATGGCCTCGGCCGGGAACCCGTACGGCGACGGGCTGGCCGCCACGCGCACGGAACAGGCCGTCGCCTCGTTGCTGGGTCTGGCACCCCCAGCAGAGCCCATGCCGGTCCTGGACTCGGTGCACGGTCCGGAAATGTCCCTCACAGCCTGCGGGAGTGTCGCATGACCAGAACAGGATTCCGGCCAGGTGTGGTCGGTGGAGTGCTGATCGCGGCACTCGTTGCCGGGGTGACCGTGCTGGTGACGCCGGGGGATCCGGCGGATGCCCGCCGGGACGACGGCCGCCACCGCCGCTCCGGAGCGGCCTCGGCGCGTACCGCCGAGCAGACCGTTCCGGCGCCGCCGCGGCCGGTCCGGAGCACCCCGGTGGCCCGGGTCGTCCCCGCCGCCGAGGCCGCCGCGGACGGGACTGGCCGGTCGCGTTCCCGGGGCGCCGCGACGTTCCGCCCCACGGCGCTGGCCGACTCGGCACCGGCGTACCAGGCGACGTTCCGGTCACCGGTGGATCTGGCCCGGACCGGCTCCGGCGCGGCGCCGGCCGGGGTCTCGGACCCGGCCAACACCCTGGTCCTCTACGACAGCACCGGCCCGTACGCCTGGCTCGGCGAGGCCTACGGCACCCTGACGGCGAATCTCGTCTCCCACTTCGGTGCCTGGACGGCCCACCCCGTCGCGGCGTACACGGCGGGAGAGCTCGCCGACTACTCTGCGGTGATCTACGTCGGCTCGACCTATGACGAGCCCCTGCCGGTCGCCTTCCTCGACGATGTCCTGACGACCAGCACACCCGTCGTCTGGATCTACGACAACATCTGGCAGCTGACGGCCCGCCAGGGTGACTTCGCGACGGCTCGGGGCTTCACCTGGCGACAGTTCGACTTCGCGACGGTCGACGAGGTCCGCTACGCCGGCACGTCGCTGACCCGCGATCCGGTCAACGCCGCGGGGATCATGGACAGTGTGCTCACCGACCCCGCGCGGGCGCAGGTCCTCGGGGAAGCGGTCCGGGCCGACGGCACGACGTTCCCGTGGGCGGTGCGATCGGGCAACCTGACCTACCTCGGAGAGGTGCCGTTCGCCTACATGACGCACGACGACCGGTACCTCGCCTTCGCGGATCTGCTGTTCGACGTGCTGGCCCCGGCCACGGTCAGCCGGCACCGGGCGCTGGTGCGGATCGAGGACGTCGGTCCGGACTCCGACCCGGCCCAGCTACGGGCGATCGCCGACTACCTCGCCAGCAGGAATGTGCCGTTCACCGTCGCGGTCTACCCCCGCTACCGGAACCCGAACGGCATCGACAACGGCGGGGTGGCCGAGGACTACTCCCTGCGCCGCCGGCCGAGCGTCGTCCGCGCGCTGAAGTACATGCAGTCCCGGGGCGGCACCCTGCTGATGCACGGCTACACCCACCAGCACGGCAACGTCAGTAACCCCTACGACGGGGTCAGCGGCAACGACTTCGAGTTCTACCGGGCGCATGTGGACGCCGCCAACAGCGTCATCTACGACGGACCGGTCGCCAACGACTCCGCGGCGTTCGTCAAGTCCAGGGTATGGGCCTCGACCTGGGAGTTCCGGCGCGCCGGTCTGGCCACGCCGACGATGTTCGAGTTCCCGCACTACGCGGCGTCCGCGACCGACTACCGGGCCATCGACAGGTTGTTCACCACCCGCTACGACCGGGGCCTGTACTTCCCCGGAGTGCTGTCCGGCGGCACGGTCGACCACAGCCACATCGTCGGGCAGTTCTTCCCGTACCTGGTGCGCGACGTCTACGGCACGGTGGTCGTTCCGGAGAACATCGGCAACGTCGAGCCGGAGGCGTTCAACAACCACCCGGCCCGGCTGCCGGCGGATCTGGTCACCTCGGCCCGACGCAACCTCGTCGTCCGGGACGGCGTCGCGAGCCTCTTCTACCACCCGTACCTCGGCACGACCTATCTTCAGCAGGTCGTGGAGGGCGTCCAGGGGCTGGGTTACACCTTCGTCCCGGCCGCGCAGCTGCTCGGATCGTAGCCGGCCGGCTCGCGCCGGCCCCCGCCAGCGCCGTGGCCCCGGGCGTCCACCGACGCCCGGGGCCACGTACTGTAATCAGCACACTATTGACCGTGCCTGAAACCGGGCCAGACCGGAAAGCGGGGACCTGCATGCGCAGCAGCGACATCACGGCGTCGGTCGCGCACCGCTGGGTCGAGGCGTGGACCTCCGGCGACCGCGACCGGGTCGACGCGATCCTGGGCGACCGGGTGACCATCGAGCACAATCTCGGCCTGCCCGTGGAGCGCGTCGTGCTGCTCGACACGATCCAGGCCCTGGCCACCGCGCTTGGGGAGGCCGAGGTGCTGTCGCTGACGGCGACCGACAGCCGGGCCGCGCTGCTCTACGACTGCCACGTGCGCCAGCCCGCCGGAGGCCCCGGAGACATCCGGCTCGCGGAGTTTCTCGACCTGGACGGCGAGCGGATCGCCGGCATCCGCCGCATCTACGATCTCACTGCGGTCGATCGGCTGCTGCCCGGTCTGCACGGGCCCGCAGCAGCGTGACCACCGCCCGGATGTCCCGGGGTGCGCTGCGCGAGGCCAGGTAGAACGCCAGGGCTGTGGGCAGGAAGAACACCTGGAAGGCCGCGAGTCCCACGGCGTAGCTCGCCGGGGTCGCCTGGCCCCCGCCCAGGGCCCGGAACACCATGCCGACCACGCCGTTGCCGGCGGATCGCCCCACCCCGTTGACCAGGTTGACCAGGCTGTACACGCTGCCCCGGTGCTCCGGCGGATTGACGTCGGCGATGAGGGCGAACCAGTTCGGCGCGTTCGCCGCCGTCAGCCCCAGCGCGAGCAGCGCCGTCAGCAGGCTGAGCGCCAGGACGGGCTCGGTGACCACCCCCTGGAGCACGGTTCTGATGATCTCACCGTTGCCGGCGTCCCGGGGAACGGGAAACCGGAACGGCACGAAGAACAGCACAACATAGAACGGAATGCCCGCCAGCACCCCGATGGCGGCGACCAGGGCCCGGCCCCGGGGCGTTCGGCGCTGCATCCGGTCACCGATCAACCCACCAACGATCGACAACACCCCGCCGAGCTGGAACAGGGTCGCATACACGCTGCCGATGGCCGTCGCGGTTTCCGCGACGTATCCCTGGGCCTCCGCTCTGGCCCGGAACAGTTGCGGCAGCCAGACCAGGGAGCCGAACGTCACCTGGGCCGTCAGCCCCTGCGCGATCAGCCACACGTTCGTCCGTCGCGCCAGGATCGGCCGCAGGTCCGCGAGGCTGATGCGGTGGGTGTACTCCCCGCCCTCGGCGAACACCTTCGCCAGTTCGGGCTCGCTCTGGCCCCGGCGGATGTCGTAGGTCAGCAGGTAGGCCGCGGAGGCCGCCAGCCCGAGTGCGGTGACGATCCAGAACGGCCGGCGCCAGTTGTCGGCTCCCGCGAGCCCGCCGACCAGGGTCCCCGCGAGGGTCCCGACGCCCTGGGACAGCCCCCACAGGCTCATGACGAGGCCTCGGCGACGCGGCGCGATCAGGTCGCTGACGACGGAAAACCCGACGGCGCCGACGGCGCCCAGCCCGACGGCCGCCACCACCTGGGCCGCGAGAAAGACCCCCCAGGTCGGGGCGGCGCCGGTCGACGCCGTGCCGACCGCCCAGATCAGCGTTCCCGCCACCAGCAGGGGCTTGCGGTCCGCACGATCGCCGACATAGGCCCAGCCGACCGAGGCGAACGCCGAGACGAGGAAGGCCGTGGCGGTGACCCAGCCGACCGTGCTGGCCGGCACGGCCAGGCCGGCACCGATCTCCCGGTACAGCGGGGGCACGAGTCCGATGGCGACGTTGTCCAGCGAGGCGAGCAGGGTGAAGACCGCGACGCTGAAGGTGCGGTGTGCCTGGCCGCCCCGCAGTCGCCCGCCCCCGCTCGGGGAACGGGGGCGGGGCTGATGGCTACCCTCGGCGTCCCTCGGCATGGGGGAAACTCAACCAGGGCGCGGTTGCGGCCCGGTGACCGCCCCACCGGGCTCGTCGTCGGGCACTCACGTGCCGATCAGCATCGGTTCAATGTCCTCGGCCCGTACCGGCCGCGCGAACAGGAAACCCTGCCCGTAGTCACAGCCGAGCGCCCGCAGCCGGGCGGACTGCTCCGGAGTCTCGATCCCCTCCGCGACCGTCTGTAGGCGCAACGACCGCCCCAGCGACACCACGGCCTCGGTCAGCGTCGAGTTCTCCGACTCGGTGGTGATGCCGTCGATGAACGACCTATCGATCTTGATGATGTCGACCGGGAACCGTCGCAGGTAACTCAACGACGAGTAGCCGGTGCCGAAGTCGTCGATGGCCAGCCGCACGCCGAGCGCCTTGAGCTCGTTGAGGGTGGCGACGGTCGCCTCGGTGTCGAGCATCAGCAGGGATTCGGTGATCTCCAGGACGACACTGCTCGGCGTGATCCCCGTGGTCCGCAGAACCTTGGCGACGTCCTCGACGAGTCCGGAGTACTGGAACTGTCTCGCCGAGAGGTTGACACTCACCCGCAGCCCGCTGGCGATCGGCCAGGCCCGCTGCCAGGCGACGGCCTGGGCACACGCCCGCTGGAGCACCCACCGCCCCAGCGGAACGATCAGACCCGTGGACTCCGCGAGCGGGATGAACTCCGACGGTCCGGTCAGCCCCTGGGTGGGATGCTGCCACCGCACCAGGGCCTCGACCCCGACCAGTTTGAGGGTCGGAAGATCAACAATGGGCTGGTACTGGACGACGAACTGGTCCTCCGCCAGCGCGGTCTCCAGGTCCACCCGCTGCTGCGCCCCGCGCAGCACCTCGATGTGCATCGCCGGGTCGAACAGGACCGACCGGTTCCGGCCGGTGGATTTCGCGGCGTACATCGCCAGGTCGGCGTCCCGCAGCAGCTCGTCGGCGTCGGCGGCCCCGTACACGCCGGCCTTGACCACGGCGATGCCGATGCTGGCGGTGATGGAGAGGTCCCGCGAGCCGAGATGGATCGGGGGCCGGACGACCTCCAGCAGCCGATCGCCGAGCGCGACCGCGGAGATCTCGTCGATGCGCTCCTCCACCAGCAGCGCGAACTCGTCGGCCCCGAGCCGGGCCAGCGTGTCGCTCGGCCGGATGCACGACCGGAGGCGCTCGGCGACGGTGGTGAGGATCTCGTCCCCGGATGCCTGGCCGAGCGCATCGTTGGTCAGCTTGAACCCGTCGAGGTCGACGACCAGCAATGCGATGGTGGCCGCGCTGCGGCGACCGCGCTCCACCGCGTGGATGACCCGGTCGCGGAAGAGCGCCCGGTTGGCCAGGCCGGTCAGCGAATCGCTCAGCGACTGGATCGCCAGCTGGTTTTCCAGGTCCTTGCGGGTGCCGATGTCCCGGATGTTGAGCACCACCGCGTCGAGCGTGCGGTCCCCGATCCGGTTGACTCCGGTCACCTCGGTGTGGCCCCAGCTGCCGTCCGCCCGGCGGATCCGGATCTCGATGCGGGAGGTGCCCCCGGACGCGGACACCAGCGCCTCGTACCAGCGGCGGGCCGCCTCGGCGTCGCCGGGGTGCACCAGGCCGTCCAGGGCCGACCCGACCAGCTCCCCGACCTTGTAGCCCAGCAGCGTGGTGGCCGAGGGGCTCTGGTACCACACGGCGCCGCGCTCATCGGTGGCGAGCACGGCGTCCGAAGCGTGTTCCAGCAGGGTCTCGATCCGCCGGTCCCGGCGTCGTCCCCCGCCGCTGTCCGCCATCGCCCGGCGGCCCGAGATCCACATGCCGAGGGCGGTCGAGGCCACGAGTACGGCGCATCCCGACACGGTCATGGTGACGTCCACCATCCCGTCGTCGATCGCCAGGGCGGAGTATCCGACCATGCCGAGGCATCCGACCGCCGCCACGGCTCCGGGAACCGACCCGAGTCCGAGATAGATCAGCGCCAGTGCTCCGGCCGCGGGGTACAGCGGCAGTAGCGTCCGATCGAGGTCCACACACACGGCGACCGCTGCCAGGTTCGCGGCGACCGTCAGCGGCGGCACCCGCCTGGCGAGCCGGTGTTCCAGCAGGGCACGCCAGGGCAGGCGAAGCAGCGTCAGACCGAGCACGCCGAGCACGGCGAACGTGGTGATGAACGTGGCCGGTGCACCGGCCACCGCGAGCCGCAGCCCGCACAGCAGGTATCCCCCAGATGCGAGCCAGATGCCGATCTGTACATGTCGGACCCGGTACCCCATCTGGGAGTCGGCATCCCTCCGGGACGTCAGCTCCACGGTGCGCCCATCGGTGGGCCCGCTCCGGAGCTGAGGAGAATTGCCGATGCCTCCGGCTGACCATGATCGATTTCGCCAGAAGCCCCGCGGATCCCGACCGCTCGGCGGCGAGACCACCCGGATGGGGGACAGGTATCCACGAACGCCATCGCCGTCTACATTGATCTCGCGATATGCTCCGCAACCGGTCTATTCCCGGACCCCGTGCAGTTACCTGGCCACTGTTGGGTGCTCGAAACACCGTGGAGGAATGATGGGCGAGCTACGCAGCGGGGACGGAAGCCCGACCGTTCCGCCACTCACCCGACGGACAGACCCGCTGGAACGTACCGATCCGCGTCGCATAGGCGACTACGCGGTGCTCTCCAGGCTGGGGTCCGGCGGCATGGGGACCGTCTACCTCGGCCGATCGGCAGATCATCATGACGTGGCCATCAAGCTGGTCCACCCGCATCTGAGCGCCGATGCCGAGTTCCGGGCCCGCTTCGTCAGCGAGGCGAACGCCGGGCGGCGGGTGCCCGCGTTCTGCTCCGCGCCGGTCCTGGACACCGGCACCCACGAGGGCCGTCCCTACCTCGTCACCGAGTACATCGACGGCATCCCGCTCTCCCGGTTCGTGGCCGAGCGGGGTGCGCTGGACCTGCCCCACCTTCATGCCCTCGCGCTCGGCACGGCGGCGGGACTCGCCGCGATCCACGGCATCGGGCTGGTCCACCGGGACATCAAGCCAAGCAACATCGTCCTGACGCTGGGCGGCGTAAAGATCATCGACTTCGGTATCGCCCGGGTCCTGGAAGAAACCACCGGACTCACCCAGACCGGGATCGTCATGGGCAGTCTCGGGTGGGCCGCGCCGGAGCAGCTGGAGGGGGCGGCCCCGTCCCCGGCCATGGACGTGTTCGCCTGGGGTTGCGTCGTGGCGTACGCGGCCGCCGGCAAGCACCCCTTCGGCCCGGGCGGGGTGGACACCCGCGCCGGGCGGGTGCTGGCGTCGCCGCCGGAGCTCGCGGACGTCCCCGGGCCGGTCCGGGCCCTCGTCGAATCGGCCCTGGGCAAGAAGCCGGCCGGCCGACCGACCGCCGAAGAACTCCTGCTGGCGCTCATCGGTACCGCACCGTCCCGGCGACGGCGGCCCGGCCCGTTCGCCCGATGCTCCCGTACCGCCATCACGGCGGCGACAGCGGCGATC
>JABDRL010000080.1 GCA_013041765.1 Dactylosporangium sp.
ACCAGCAGGCGCAGCCCGGGCCGCGCGGGAGCGAGCCGGGCCCAGGCCTCCCGCAGCACGTCGAAGCCCTTCCTCGGCTCGGTGTACCGGCCGAGGAACCCGATGGCCCCGCCCGGCCCCGGCCAGCCCGGCAGGGGCCGGGCTCCGGCGAACCGGGCCACCGCAACGCCGTTGGGAATCTCCCAGGCACTCCCGCCGAGGTGTTCGACCTGGACCTTCCTGGCCAGTTCGCTGACCGCGATCCTCGCCGTGATGCGTTCCAGGACCAGCTGGAGCACCCCCTGAGCCGCCACCATCGCCCGGGACCGGGTGATGGCCGTGTGGAAGGTCGCGACCACCGGCCCCCGCGCCGACAGTACCGCCAGCATCGACAGGCTCGGCGTCAGCGGCTCGTGCACATGCAGGACGTCGAACTGGCCGGACGCCAGCCAGCGACGCACCCGGGTGGCCGAGATCGGCCCGAACGCCAGCCGCGCAACCGACCCGTTGTACGGCACGGACACGGCCCTACCGGCGGGAACCACATAGGCGGGATGCTCCCGGTCGTCCTCCCCCGGCGCGAGCACGCTGACGGCGTTGCCCCCCGCGATCAGCGCCTCCGCCAGGTCACGAACGTGGTTCTGGACACCTCCCGGAACGTCGAGAGAGTACGGGCAGACAATGCCGATCCGCACGCAGACCTCCTACCCCGATCTGCGGGCCGGCTGGCGCGACCACACCGGTTGCATCATGTGCCAGTCGGCCGGATGGGCCGCGATGCCAGCGGCGAAGTTGTCCGCCACCCGCTGCGTCAGCAGGCGCGCCCGGTCGGACACCGGCCCCGTCTCCGGCATGCTCAGCGGCGGCTCCACCCGACCGCACACGACGTCCCGCTCGTACCACAACGACGCCGTCATCAGGGGCGCGCCGGTTCGCAACGCCAGCAGGGCCGGTCCGGGAGGCATCCGGGCGATCCCGCCGAAGAACGTCACCTCGACGCCCCCGGCGGAGAATTCCCGGTCCGCGACCAGGGGGACGATATGTCCCCGGCCAAGCCGGTCGGACAGCGCCGCGAGCACCGAGCGGTCGCCGCCGGTCAACGGGAGGATCTCCATACCAAGCCGCCTGCGGCAGGCCAGGAACCGTTCGTACACCGCTTCGGGCTTGAGCCGCTCCGCCACGGTCGTGATCGGCCAGCCCTTCGCCGCGGCCCAGGCTCCCGCCGCGTCCCAGTTGGCCATGTGCGGCAGGGCGAGGACCACCCCCCGGCCCTGGGCGATCGCGGCCTCCAGCAGCTCGATGCCGTCCAGGCGGAATCCCCGCAGAATCTGGTCGGACGATCGGTCCGGCAGGCGAAACAGCTCCAGCCAGTAGCGCGCGTACGACCGCACGCCGGCCCGCAGCAACCGCTGGAACTCCCGCTCCGGCATACCGTCGCCCACCACGGTGCGCAGGTTGTCCGCGAGTCGCCGAACGCCGGGCCCCCGCCTGCGGGTGGCGAGATCGGCGCCGGCGGAGAAGCCCGCCGAGGCGATCTGGTGGGGCAGCAGTCTCACCGTGCGCCAACCGGTGGCATAGCCCAGCTCGGTGAGCCGGTCGGCGAGACGGCTCACCGCCGTCCTCCGCCGGTCCGCCCGGCCTCGGCCACGATCTGTCCCGCGTCGGCGGCGGCCCGCTCGCGGCACGCGGCCTGGTCGCACCGGTACACGTGCCGCATGCGCTGGCCGATGGTCACCAGCGACAGTGCCGCCAGCAGCCACAGCACCACTTCAAAGCCATGGGGCACCGAGAGCAGGTGCAGCACCGCTCCAACGCCGACCAGGATCAGTCGCTCCGCCCGCTCGGCCAAGCCGACGTTGCAGGTGAAGCCCAGGCCTTCGGCCCGCGCCTTGACGTAGGAGACGACCTGCCCGGTGGCCAGGCACAGCAGCGCCGCCACGGCGGCGCGCGGATGTCCGGTCGTGGCGAACCAGTACGTCAACGCTCCGAAGATCGCCGCGTCGGCCACCCGGTCCATGGTCGAGTCGAGAAGCGCCCCGAAACGACCGTTCCGGCCGAGGGCACGAGCCATCGCCCCATCGACAAGGTCGGTGAACGCGCTGATCGTCACGATGATGACGGCCGCGATGATGGAGCCGCGGGCGCCGAATCCGATCGCCCCGATGAGTACGCCGATGGTTCCGGCAATGGTCACCGCGTTGGGTGAAATGCCGGCTCGCAGTGCCGTCTGCGCAATTGGGTCGAGAATACGTGCCAGCCCGGCCCGGCTGACAACGCTGAGGATCTTCGCCATGGCGCTCCAACCTTAGCGAGGTTGCGGCGATGCCGATACTGCTGGTGACGCAAGGACCTCGCGAGTCGGGGTTGTGCAGGACGGGTTTCGGGTGTGGGATCGGGCAAAGGCCCCGCTATGTAAGCCGAAGGTAATTGCCACTGAACTTATGGTGAGCGGTCGAACGCTCAGCGGGTGACGGGAGGCGCAGAATGGCACAGAAGAACCAGGACAAGGGGGTCACCGGCCCAGTGCCGGTGGTGGATAGCCCCGACAGGGTCCGTAACGTGGTGCTGGTAGGACACTCCGGTTCGGGCAAGACGACCCTCGTCGAGGCGCTGCTCGCGGTCACCGGGACGATCGGCCGCGCCGGGTCGGTCAGTGACGGCACCACGGCCTGCGACACCGATCCCGCAGCGGTCAAGCAGCAGCGATCGGTCGCGCTGGCGTGCGCTCCGGTCTTCCACAACAACGTCAAAATCAACATTCTCGACTCACCGGGTTACGCCGACTTCGTCGGCGAGTTGCGGGCCGGACTGCGCGCCGCGGACGCGGCCCTGTTCGTGGTCTCGTCCGTTGACGGCATGGATGCCGCGACAGCCACGCTCTGGGAAGAATGCGCCAGCGTTGACATGCCCCGCGCCGTCGCCGTCACCCGGCTCGACCACCAACGATCCGACTTCTCCGAATCGGTGTCCGAATGCCAGCGGGTCTTCGGCGACAACGTGCTTCCCCTGTGCCTTCCCCTGTACGACGACGACGGCGAGAGCGTCCGGGGGCTGATCGACCTGGTGTCCCAGCGGATCCTCGACTACTCCGACGGGCACCCCCCGACGGAGCGCGAGCCGGACGCCGAGCACCTCCCCGCCATCGAAGACTCCCGGAACACGCTGATTGAGGGCATCATCGCGGAAAGCGAAGATGAAACCCTCATGGAGCGTTACCTCGAGGGCGAAGACATCGAGGTAGAGACGATCATCGCCGATCTGGAGAAGGCCGTCGCCCGCGGGCACTTCTACCCGGTCGTTCCGGTCTGCGCGGAGACCCAGATCGGCCTCGACGCGCTGCTCGACATGCTGACGAACGCCTTCCCCGCACCGCTGGAGCACTCGCTCCCCGCCGCGACCGGCATCGACGGCTCGCCCCGGGCACCGCTGGCCTGTTCCGCCGAGGGGCCGCTGGTCGCCGAGGTCGTCAAGACGACCATCGACTCCTATGTCGGGCGGGTGTCCCTGGTCCGGGTGTTCTCCGGCACGCTCCGCCCGGACACCCCGGTCCACGTGTCCGGTCACGGCATGGCCGAGCGCGGCCACCCGGACCACGACGCGGACGAGCGCTTCGCCCACCTGTACTCCCCGCTGGGTTCGACCCTGCGCGAGGTGCCGTTCTGCGTGGCCGGCGACATCTGCGCGGTCACCAAGTCGGTGGTCGCGGAAACGGGTGACACGATTTCCGGCAAGGACGCGCCGCTGCTCATGGCTCCCTGGGAAATGCCGGAACCACTGCTGCCCATCGCCATCGTCGCCAAGACCCGCTCGGACGAGGACGCCCTCGCCAAGAACCTCGGTCGCCTCGTCTCCGGTGATCCGACCATGCGGTTGGAGCGCAACGCCGAGACGCACCAGCTCGTCCTGTGGTGCATGGGGGAAGCGCACGCCGATGTGGTGCTCGACCGCCTGCGCTCCGGGGGCGTCGATCTGGAGACCGAACCGGTCCGGGTGGCGTTGCGGGAGACGTTCGCCAGCCAGAGCCGGGGCCACGGCCGGCATGTCAAGCAGTCCGGCGGCCACGGTCAGTACGCGGTCTGCGACATTCAGGTCGAACCGCTGCCTCGGGGCAGCGGATTCGAATTCGTCGACAAGGTTGTTGGTGGAGTCGTCCCCAACAACTACATTCCCAGCGTCGAAAAGGGCGTACGCACCCAGATGGAGCGGGGCATCGTCGCCGGATACCCGGTGGTCGACATCCGGGTGATGCTCTTCGACGGCAAGGCACACTCGGTGGACTCCTCCGACGCCGCCTTCCAGACCGCCGGCAGCCTTGCGCTGAAGGAGGCCGCGGAGAAGGGCACCGTCACCCTGCTGGAGCCGGTCGACGAGGTCACCATCCGGGTGCCGGACCAGTTCGTCGGCGCGGTCATGAGCGACATGTCCAGCCGGCGTGGGCGGGTGCTCGGCACCGAGCCCGATCCGACCACCACCGAGCGGACGCTGGTCCGCGCCGAGGTTCCCGCCACCGAACTGGTCCGCTACCTGGTCGAACTCCGAGCGATGACCTCCGGTTCCGGCACCTTCGGCCGCACCTTCGTCCGGCACGATCCCATGCCGGCCCATCTCGCCGAACAGATCAAGAAAGAGATCACGGCCCGGCACGGCTGAGCCGGAGTACCGGCCGGCAGCACCGCGGTCTGGGGGCCCGAAGGACTGTCCTTCGGCCCCCTTACCGCGTCCGCCGCAGGTGCGGTGAAGGCTCGCGGCGGCAGGTCACTCCACGGCCCAGTTCAGGTCACGGAGCAGTTCCGCGGCGGTCACCACGTCCAGTTCGGCGAACCGCGCGGTCCCGTGGCACGCCCGGCATCCGCGATGACATCCAGCTCCGTGAATCTGACTTTCGAACCCCAGCCCACGAGACACCCCCTGGGCCGGCCTTCCGCGCACGGGACCGAATTCCTGGCGTCATGAACGCAAAGCCGGAGGGCCGGTCGGCGAGGCTTCGAATGCTGGGAACGACCATTCCCGGGCAACGGGGCTTGCCTCATCTGGACAATTTATTGATCTTGCAAATTACCACATAGGGAATATTTCGCGAAGCCCCAAGGCCATGATCGCGACAAGGGGGAAAGAAATACCCCTTGAAACATAAATAGTCTCCAAGATCTTCAAAATCCGTAGCGGCGGACGGGACCCGCCGGTCGTGTTGTCGCGACCCGGAAACGCCTCTCCCCGCGGAGGGAACGTGACCAGGGGGCGCGGCATCCCGACCGAGGGGACAGCCCTAGCCGACCCAGTGATCCGCGAACAGCCGCCGCGTGTCGGCGAGCAGTTGGGGCAGCATCTTGGTCCTGCCGATCACCGGCATGAAGTTGGTGTCGCCGCCCCACCGCGGCACGACGTGCTGATGCAGGTGGGCCGCGATGCCCGCGCCGGCGACGGATCCCTGGTTCATCCCGAGGTTGAAGCCGTGGGCACCGCTGACCTTCCGCACCATCCGCATGGCGGCCTGGGTGAACTGGGCCAGCTCCGCGGTCTCCTCGGCGTCCAGTTCGGGGTAGTCGGCGACGTGGCGGTACGGGCAGACCAGCAGATGCCCGGGGTTGTACGGATAGAGGTTCAGCACCACGAACACACTGATGCCCTTGGCGACCACCAGACTGTCGGCATCGCCCATACCCGGGGCGCGGCAGAAGGGGCACGATCCGACGGAATCATCGTGCCCGGCCGGCCGGGCCTCGCCCCGGATGTAGGCCATCCGGTGGGGTGTCCAGAGCCGTTCCAACTCGTCCGGACACCCCGGTCCAGGCTGCTCCCCGTCCCCGGTCATGGCGCGGAGGGGCCGTCGTTGGCGCGGGACCGCACCACGTCGACCACATGGGCCACCGCGTCGTCCAGCGGCACCCCGTTGCGCTGGGAACCGTCCCGGTAGCGGAAGGACACCGTGCCGCCCTCGACGTCCGCGTCACCGGCAATCACCATGAACGGGATCTTCTGCTGCTGGGCCGTGCGGATCTTCTTCTGCATCCGCTCGTCCGAGGCGTCGACCTCGATCCGGATGCCCTCGGCCCGAAGCCTGGCCGCGAAGGCGTCGAGGTACGCCCGGTGGTCGGTGCGGATCGGGATGCACACCGCCTGGACCGGTGCGAGCCAGGCCGGGAACGCCCCGGCGTAGTGCTCGGTCAGCACCCCGAAGAACCGCTCGATCGACCCGAACAGCGCTCGGTGGATCATGACGGGCTGCTGCCGGCTACCGTCGGCGGCCTGGTACTCCAGCCCGAAGCGCTCCGGCAGGTTGAAATCGACCTGGATCGTCGACATCTGCCAGGTCCGACCGATGGCGTCCTTGACCTGCACCGAGATCTTCGGGCCGTAGAAGGCCGCCCCACCGGGGTCCGGCACCAGGGCGAGTCCCGAGCCTTCGGCCGCCGCCCGCAGGGCCTCGGTCGCTTCTTCCCAGACGTCATCGGCGCCGACGCACTTTGCCGGGTCCTTGGTGGACAGCTCCAGGTAGAAGTCGTCCAGCCCGTAGTCGCGCAGCAGGTCGAGCACGAACCGCAGCAGCGAGGTCAGTTCCCCGGCCATCTGCTCGCGGGTGCAGTAGATGTGGGCGTCGTCCTGGGTCAGGCCCCGCACCCGGGTCAGACCGTGGACCACGCCGGACTTCTCGTAGCGGTAGACGGTGCCGAACTCGAACATCCGCAGCGGCAACTCCCGGTAGGAGCGCCCTCGCGACCGGAAGATCAGATTGTGGAACGGGCAGTTCATCGGCTTGAGGTAGTACTCGGCCCCCTCCAGGTGCATCGGGGGGTACATCCCGTCGGCGAACCACTGGAGGTGACCGGACGTCTGGAACAGCTGCCCCTTGGTGATGTGCGGGGTGTTGACGAACTCGTAGCCCTCGGCCTCGTGCCTGCGGCGGGAGTAGTCCTCCAGTTCCTTCCGGATCACGCCCCCCTTGGGGTGGAACACGGCAAGGCCCGAGCCGATCTCGTCGGGGAAACTGAACAGGTCCAGCTCGACGCCGAGCTTGCGGTGATCCCGGCGAGCGGCTTCCTCCAGCAGCTTGAGGTGGGCCTTCAGCGCGTCGCGAGTCGGCCAGGCGGTGCCGTAGATCCGCTGGAGCTGGGGGTTGGCCTCGGAGCCGCGCCAGTAGGCCGCCGAGGTCCGCATGAGCTTGACGGCGCTGATCAGACGCGTCGACGGCAGGTGCGGCCCCCGGCAGAGGTCCCCCCAGCACACCTTGCCGGAGTCGGCATCGACGTTCTCGTAGATCGTCAGCTCGGCGCCCCCGACCTCCATGACCTCCGACTCGTCGACCTCGGACTTGAGGCTGACCAGCTCCACCTTGAACGGTTCGTCCGCCAGCTCGGCCTTGGCCTGCCCGAGAGAGTCGAACCGGCGGCGGCGGAAGCGCTGCCCCGCCTTGATGATCTCCTGCATCCGGCGCTCCAGGCGGGTGAGATCCTCCGGCTGGAACGGCTTGGCAACGGCGAAATCGTAGTAGAACCCGTGCTCGATCGGCGGGCCGATGCCGAGCTTGGCCTCGGGGAAGACGTCCTGCACGGCTTGGGCGAGCACGTGGGCCGCCGAGTGGCGCAGCACGGTCAGCCCGTCGCGGGACGACAGCGCCACCGGCTCGACCTCGACATCTACCTCCGGAGCCCAGTCGAGGTCACGCAGCTGACCGTCGGGATCCCGCACCACCACGATCGCGGAGGGTCCGGCCGCCGGAAGTCCGGCGGCGGTCACCGCCGCCGCGCACGTCGTCCCGGCCGCCACGGCAAGGCGGGCGATGGGTTCTGCGACGGCGCGCGGTGCGGACACGACAGGCTCCTCTACGGATAACGAGCGAAAATGACGATCATGGCTATGAACGACAGCGGTATCTCTCCCGATGCTATCCGCCCCGACCACCGGGTTTTCCGGCGGCTCACCGCAGCAGCGCGAAGACCGTCCCGGCAACCGTCGCGCCGGCCACGGCCCCGACGGCGACCTGTGCAAGCGTGTGGTCATACAGCCGGATCCGGGACCAGCCCACCAGCGCGACCAGCGGCAGCACCGCGGGGAACACCCAGGGAATGCCACAGAGCAGTGTCAGAATCATGGCGGCCCCGGCCACGACCGCGGTGTGGATCGACATCTTCCACCAGTGCGAGACGACCACGGCGACGACCAGGCCGACCCCACCGGCGATGACCGCGGCGATCAGCTGCCGCTGGGCGCCGAGCAGCACCAGGATCACCAGCCCGACAATCGCCGAACCCAGCCCGACCAGCAGCGGGCCCCGGCGCTGGTTCCGCACACCGATGTGGTGATCGGTCAGCTGGCCCGCCCGGACGCCTCGCATGATGTACGCGAACGGCAGCACGCTCTCGAAGACCGCCGCGACGGTACCGTGCGCGAGACCGGTCAGCCAGTCCCGCGCGCTGTACCAGCCCAGCGCCACCAGCATCACGGTGACCAGCACCGCCGGGGCGAACAGTTCCGTCACCAGCCGGGCCAGGCGCCCGGCGAGGGTGGGGGGTTGGGGCACAGCTGGCCGGAGCCGTTGACTGAACATCCGGAAACGCTAGCGTTTCCAGAACGCTCGCAGCCCCGCGGCCCGGCCGGCCGCCCACAGCCCACCGGGGCCCTCGGCGAACGCGTCCAGGACCCGCAGGGCCTCCTGCCACAACCGGTCGATCTCAGCCGCGTCGATGGTCTCCGCGGCCAGCCGATCCTCGGCGAGCAACGCCGCCAGCGCCAGCAGCGGCGCGGTCCCGGTGCCCCCGCTCCCGACCATCGCGGCCAGGCGGGAGCCGAGATCCGCCAGCGTGTCCCGCCGCCGGTACCAGGGCTCGGTCTCCGCGGCCCGCAGGCGGCGGGCCTCCAGCGCGGCCTGCTGGCGCAACCCGCTCAGATCCTCCCGGCCGGAGGCCGGCGGTAGGCCGGTCTTCACGGGCGGGACGCGCCGTTTCAGGTTCGTCGTCATCGCCGCCATGGGTGCCGCCATCGGAGTCGGAACTCCGATGACGCTCGCCGGCATCGCCCATCCGGAGGGAGGTTCGACCGGTTGCTCGACGGCTCGCGGGTGGTCTCCCTCGGTGACCACCCGCGGGTCAACCGCGACGAACGCGGTGAACCGGCACAGCACCCCGAACCGCAACGAGATCTCGACGATGCGCTGCCGCAGTTTCGACCGCCGGGAATGCTTCGGCCCCCGGGCCTCCGCGGCGTACTCGTCTTCCAGGTCACGCAGGGCGGCTCTGGCCCACGCCGCGGTCAGCGCCGCGGTACCCGCGGTCTCGGGGCTGGCCGTGGCCGACCATTCCGCGCCGTTCGGGGTCCGCCCACGCACCCGCATCGAGCCGGCCTCCACCGTGCCGGCATACCGCCCACGAACGACGTAGGGCACGCCGGGGAACAGGTCCGGCAGCCTGGCCGGCGCCTGGGTCCCGGGCAGCAGCGGCAGCCCGGAGGCCGTCACGGTCAGGCCGGTCGCCAGGGGCGCCGCGATCCTCCGGTGGATACGGTCCATGGCCTCGGCCAGCCGGTCCTCGCTCTCGACCAGCTCGCATCGCCCGCCGCCCAGCCCGGCGAGCCGCCCGAGGAAGCCGGCGTTGACGGCCTGATCGATGCCGACCGTGTGGATGCGGACTCGGCTGAGGTCCGCCGACCCGGCCAGGATCTGCTCCTCGTTGCCCACCTGTCCATCGGTGACGAGCACCGTGACGAGGTCACGCCCGTCCTGCTCGGTCAGCAACGCCGCGGCCGCGCGCAGCGGGGCGAGCAGCTCGGTGCCGCCGCGGGCGTCCATCCTCGCGAGGTGTTCGACCGCGCGGTACCGGTGGTGGTCGCTCGCGGCGACCAGCCCGACGGGCAGCCGTTCCGGTGCCTCGATCGTGTCGTCGAACGCCAGCACGGCGAACCGGTCGACATCCGTGAGGGTGTCGACGATCTGGGCCGCGGCCCGACGCGCCGCGACCATCTTCCAGCCCTTCATGCTGCCGGACCGGTCGAGCAGCAGGACGACGTCCCGCGCCCGTTGCGGCTCGGTGGCCCCGGGGGGCATCACGATGAGCTGGTAGGTGCCCTCCTCGCCGTCGCCATCGGGCACGATGGTGAGCCCGGCGGCGTCCGCCGGCGCGTCCAGGGACAGCCGCAGCACGAAGTCCCGGTTGGCCCGCTCCCCCGGCCGGACGCTGATCCGGCCGTCCTGGGTGGTGACCGCGTGCAGGCTGGATCTGACCGGCCCCAGGCGCAGCCCGCCGGGATCGATCCCGACATCGATGCCCAGCCGCACCGGATCGGGAAAACCGGGCAGCAGCACCGGCGGAATGCCGCCGGAGGCGTCCAGAACGGCATCGGTGTCCGAACCGGCGCCGTCCTCGGCCGCCGTATCCGGCAGGTCCCCGCCGGGAATGTACCGGGGAGCGACCACGAGGGGAAACCGGAAGGTCGCCTCCCCGTCCGCCAGCGCCAGGACCCCCACGAGGGTCAGGGCGACGCTGATCCGCTCGCCGGGGAGCAGGTTGCCGATCCGCAGGGTGAAGACGTCGGGGCGGTCCTCCTCGGCGATCGACGCCCGGCGGCCGGCGGCGATCGCCGTGTCGTAGGCCCGCCGGGCCGCCTGGCGCTCGCGCAGATCGGCCTCGACGACCCGGTCGGCGGCCGTCATCCGCATGGCGGTGACGGCGGCCCGGTCCGGCAGGGGGAAGAGGTAGACCGCTTCGATCGGCTCGTCGTAGGGGTTGCGGAATTCCTGGACCAGCTCGGTCTGGCTGGTCAGGCCGACGATGTCGGCTCGCACCCGCAGCTGGTCGAGCGGCAGGTTGCCGCGTTCGGTGTGGATCGCGCCCAAGCCGGCGTCCTCGATCGGTACGGCGCCATGGGCCGCCTCCGCTACGCTCATCGGCAGGATCCGCAAGGTCATCGGCGCTCCTTCGGTGTGCTGGGCCAGCGGGGGAAGAGGCTGAAAGGAGCATGCCACTGCCGGCGGGGAATTACCGTCACCGCGACAGACAATGCCCCCGACCCGTCACCTAAGTCCTGGTTCATCCCTTGGCAGCCGCACCTCGACGCGCAGCCCGGAATCGGCCATGCCCCAGATCGCATGGCCCAAGATCACCGAACCCCCGTGCCGGCGCACGATGTCCCGCACGATCGCCAGGCCGAGCCCGCTACCACCGCTGTCACGGGTCCGCGCATCGTCCAGCCGGGTGAAGCGGTCGAAGACCCGTTCCCTGTCGGCCTCCGCGATCCCCGGCCCGTCGTCGGTCACGGTGATCACATGATACGGCCGGTCCTCCCGCACGATGACCGACACCCGATGGTCGGCGTGCCGCACGGCGTTGTCCACAAGGTTCGTGATCACCCGGAGCAGTCCACCCGCGTCGCCGCTGGTCCACGGCCGGCCCGCCGCTGTGGCCTCGACGGTGACCCGCTCCGTCCGGTACCGGGCGCGGACCTCGGTGATCAGCTCCGCCAGGTCGATCGGCTCGGGTCGTTCCACGGCGGCGGTGCCGTCGCCCCTGGCGAGCAGCAGCAGGTCATCGACCAGGCGAGCGAGGCGGTCGAGTTCCGCCAGCAGGTCCTCCGGCAGCGACCCGTGGTCCTCGAGGCGGGCCGCGACCTCCAGCTGCACCCGCATGCTCGCCAGCGGGCTGCGCAATTCGTGCGCCGCGTCGGCGACGAAGGCCCGCTGCCGCGCCCGCGACCCGGCCAGCCGGCCGAGCATGTCGTTGAGCGTGCTGGCCAACCGATGGATCTCGTCCCGGGAGGAGGGCACCGGCAGCCGTTCCTCCGTTCCGGATCCGGTGATCCGCTCCGCCCCCCGCCGCAGCGTCTCCACCGGCCGCAGCGCCGCACCGGCGACCCGCCAGCCGACGACGGCGAGCACCAGCACGAGCAACGGATAGACCACCAGCAGCACCTGGGCCAGCAGGGCCACGCTGGTCCGGGCATCGGACAGCGGCCCGGCGACGATCACGGTCTGCGGATGGTCGGCGTCGCCCGCCGGCACGGCGATGATCCGCAGCGGCCCCACCAGCGCCGCCCTCGACCCGTCCACCACCAGCACCCGTCCGGCCCGGGCATCGGCCATCTCCGGCCGGCGCAGGAACGGCACGAGCCGATCGGCGTTGGCGGAGGCCGAGGTGACGCGGTGGCGATCGTCGACCACCTGGACCAGTTGGCCGCCGGACACCGGCAGGGGCTGGGGCACCTCTCCGGCGTTGACCAGCCGGGCCACCTCCTGCCCGGTCCGGCGGGCGTCGTCGGTGACCGATTCCTGGATCACGTGGTTCATGACCGCGATGAGCACCAGCCCGCCGAGGCCGAGGCCGGCCGCCAGGCCAGCGGTACCCAGCAGGATCAGCCGCGCGCGCAGGCTCAGCCGGCGCCAGAACGCGGCCCCGCTCACGGCGTCCGCAACCGGTATCCCGCGCCACGCACGGTTTCCAGCAGGTCCCGGCCGAGCTTGCGCCGGAGGTAGCCGATGTAGACCTCGACGGCGTTCGGCGCGGTGTCCAGGCTGGCGTCCCAGACGTGGTCGAGGATCTCGGTCTTGGAAACGACCTCACCGGGTCGGCGCATGAGGTACTCCAGCAGGGCGTACTCCCGGATGGTCAGGCTGACCTCGTGCCCGCCCCGGGAGACCCGGTGGCAGGCCGGATCGAGTCGCAGGGTGCCGACGGTCAGCACGCTCGGCCGTTCCGGCGCTCCGCGTCGTAGCAGCGCCCGCAGTCGAGCCAGCAGCACGACGTACGAGAAGGGCTTGGTCAGATAGTCATCCGCGCCGCAGTCCAGGCCGTCGGCCTGGTCGTACTCGCCGTCCTTCGCCGAGAGCATCAGCACGGGCATCCAGTTGCGCTCGGCCCGGAGCGCCCGGACGACCCGGTAGCCGGAGAGCCTCGGCAGCATCACGTCCAGGATCATGGCGTCGTACTCCCCGTGCAGCGCGAGTTCCAGCCCGCTCGCGCCGTCCCCGGCCAGATCGACGGCGAAGCCCTCGGACTGAAGCCCGCGTTGCAGCGCCCGGCCGAGCCGCTCTTCGTCCTCCACCAGCAGCAACCGCACGGGCACCAGCCTCGCATGAAGGTCAACCTCGAATTCCAGCGTCTCTCAGGATGCCCTCAGCCGCCTTGCCGCACCATGGTTGGCAGGAGGTGTACCACCATGTCAATGTTCGCCAGGTATCCCTGGCTCCGGTGGATCGTCCCGGCGGGAATCGCGGCAGCCGTGCTCGGCGGCGGCGGTATCGCCAGGGCCGTCGTCGCCCTGGCCGAGCCGAGTCTGCCGGAGCGCAGCGCGGCCCAACTGCTGGTCGATCTCCAGGACTTCAAGGTCAACGGACTTTCCGGGACCGTTGTCGAGCGGGCCGACCTCGGCCTTCCCACACTGCCCAGCGTCGCCGCCGGCAGCGGCAGCACAGACCTCGCGTCCTTGCTGACCGGTAGCCACACGCTGCGGGTCTGGTACTCCGGTCCGGACAAGGCCAGGATCGCGCTGCTCGGCACGCTCGGCGAGACCGACGTCATCGTCAACGACGGCGACCTGTGGATCTGGGACAGCCGGAAGGGTACCGCCACGCACGGAACCGTCCCGTCCGGCCAGCACTCCGGGACCGGTCTGCCGCCGATCTCGCCCAGTGCTCTGCCCAGCACACCGCAGGAGGTGGCGAAACTGGCGCTCCAGGCGATCGACCCGACGACGGTGGTCAGCACGGCCGGCACCGCCAAGGTCGCGGGCAGATCCGCCTACGAGCTGGTCCTGGCCCCGCGCGACAAGGCCTCGCTGGTCTCGCAGGTGCGCATCGCCATCGACGCCGATGAGCACGTGCCGCTGCGCACGCAGGTGTACGCCAAGGGCTCGGACTCGCCGGGGTTCGAGGTGGCCTTCACCAGCGTGAGCTTCAGCCGACCCGATGACGCGCAGTTCCAGTTCAACCCGCCAGAGGGGGCCAAGGTCGAGGAGCAGCCACCGGCCGTGGAGTCCGCTCCGGACGCCTCGTCGCACCGGCAGGACTCGACCACCGCGAAAGCCGTGGTCGGCACCGGCTGGACCACCGTCCTCGTCACGCGCCTTCCAGATAGCCTCGTGGCGGCGGTCACGACGGGGGCGGCGCCGTCCGGGGACCGGGCAGGCGACGCCGGGGAGGAGAGCCAGATGCTCGCCTCGGTCCTCAGCAATGTTCCGAAGGTCAGCGGTTCCTGGGGCAGCGGGTGGCTGGTCCGGGGCAAGCTCTTCTCCATCCTGCTCGTCGAGGACGGGCGGCTGCTCGTGGGCGCCGTGTCAGGTGATCAGTTGATGACGGTCGCAGCCGACCCGGCTGCCGCGCTCAAGGACACCGAGTGACCACAGCGGCGCGAACCACCGAGGTGGCACCGGCGGTCGCTGGGGCCACCTCGGCGCACTCCGAGCGGCTGGCCATCGCCAGCCAGGGCCTGACCAAACGCTTCGGTCGGCAGGTCGCGGTCAACGGCATCGACCTGGCCGTGCCCCGGGGGTCGGTCTACGGCTTCCTCGGACCGAACGGCTCCGGCAAGACCACAACGATCCGGCTTCTGCTCAGCCTGATCAGGCCGACCTCCGGCACCCACGCCCTCCTGGGACGGTCGATGCCGCAGGCGGCCTCCGCCGTGCTGCCCCGGGTCGGGGCACTGGTCGAGGGGCCGGCCTTCCACCCGTATCTCTCCGGCAGGGACAACCTCTGCCGGTTGGACGCCGCAGACCGCACGGCGGATCCGGCGACCGCCCGGCGGCGGGTCGAGGCCGCGCTGGACCGGGTGGGCCTGCTCGCCGCCGCCAGGAAACGCTACCGGGCCTACTCGCTGGGCATGCGCCAGCGGCTGGCCCTGGCCGCGACCCAGCTGATGCCCCGCGAGTTGCTGGTGCTCGACGAGCCGACCAACGGCCTCGACCCGCAGGGCACCCGGGAGGTTCGGTCACTGATCACCAACCTCGCCGAGGACGGAACGACCGTGCTGCTGTCCACGCATCTGCTGTCCGAGGTCGAGCAGGTCTGCACCCATGTCGGCGTGATGCATGTCGGCCATCTCGTCGCCCAGGCGCCACTGGCGGAACTGCGTGCCCGCACCGTCGCCCGAGCGGTGGTCACGACACGGTGTCCGGACGAGGCCGCAGAGGTCCTGCGGCAGCAGCACCTCACCGAGATCGCCACCGGGAAGGACCAGGCGGCCGGCGTGATCGGCCAGGTCGCCCCGGAACAGATCGTGGAGGCGCTGGTGCACGCCGGGGTACCGGTTCGCGCGTTCACCACGGCCACCCCCGACCTCGAGGACATGTTCGTCTCGCTCACGGGAAGGGGCTTCGATGTCAGCGGCTGAGAAAGCGGCGCTACGGGAGTCCGGGACGCCGGGCGAGACGTCCGCCGCCGCGTCGGCCAGCGGACCGCGCTCCCAGCGCCTGCCCAACCCCCGGTTCCTTCGATCGGAATTGTGGTTGATCTTCGGAAGGCGCCGGAACTGGGCCGGGCTCGCGGTGCTCGCCTCCGTCCCGCTGATCATCGCCATCGCCGTCAAGATCAACAATCCGGGATCCGCGGGCGGAGAATTCAACGTCTTCAGCTCGATCACCGACAACGGTCTGTTCGTCGCGCTCGCGGCGCTGACCGTCGAGATCCAGCTGTTCCTCCCCATCGCGGTCGCCTCGATCTCGTCGGACGCCATCGCCGGCGAGGCCAATCTGGGGACCCTGCGCTACCTGCTGGCGGTGCCGGTGCTCCGGTCCCGGATGCTGGCCGTGAAGTTCACCGCCATCGTGATCTTCACGTTCGTCGCGATCCTGCTTGTCGCGGGCGTCGGCATGCTCATCGGCCTGGCCCTCTTTGGCGGCGGAAGCATGGTCTCGCTGTCGGGGACCTCGCTGTCGTTCGGCACCGGGGTCTGGCGAATCCTGCTGATCTGTGGCTATCTCGCCATCGAACTCAGCGCCCTGAGCGCGATCGGACTGTTCGTTTCGTCCCTGACCGAGCAGCCCATCGGCGCGGCCATCGCCGTCATCATCATCATGATCATGAGCTTCATCCTCGATCAGATCCCGCCGCTCGACTGGCTGCACCCGTACCTGTTCACCCACCACTGGTACGGCTTCACCGAGTTCCTGCGGGATCCGGTCAGTTTCGGCGGGCCGGTGCGCGACGGGGTGCTCAACGCCGCCGCCTACATCGCCGTCTGCTACTCGGCCGCCTGGGCGCGGTTCTCCGGCCGGGACGTCACCAACTGAGGCGACCGCGCTGGGCGCCTCAGTAGGCCGAGCAGGGACAGCTGCGCATCAGCGCCCGCACGTTGTGGACGTAGGACCAGTTGGGAATGCCGGCGTCGCCCGCGGTGGGATCAACGGCGCCGGCACCGACGTTGTAACCGGCGATGACGCTGTTAAGCAGGCCATCGTCGGCGGTGACGTCGTAGAGGCCGCCGTAGTACACATCACCCATGTACTTGATCAGCCAGGCGAGGTACTGGCCACCGAGCATGATGTTGCCGTCAACCGCGTCAACGTCCCAGGACGTGCCGAACCGCGTGTTGATCCAGGTCGCGGTGTTGGGCATGACCTGCATCGTGCCGATGCCGCCGTCACACGCGACGATCGCCGACTGCCACCCGCTCTCCTGCCAGGCGACCGCCTTGAGCAGGACCAGCGGCACACGCAACGACGGGGCGCTGGTCTGCCAGTAGGTGTACCGAGCCGAGGCCTCCAGCTGGACCCGAACCTGGACCTTGGTCGATGTCGGCCCCGGGTACGTCGGGCACGCGCCGGGTGCGGGCGTCGCGGCGGGTGCGGGCGCGACCGGCTCGGTCACCGGCCGCTTCGACGGCACGATCGAGCGCTGGGCGCTGGGTGCCCGGCTCGGCGCCGCCGAAGGGCTGGGCGCCGCCGAACTGGGCGAGGGCGAGGGCGAGGGCTCCTCCGGCGTCGGGCTCGGAAGCTGGTACTCCCCGGCCGTGGGCCCGGCCCGGTCCGATGCGGCCAGTCCCACCGGGACGGACTCTTCCCCGGACAGCAGCAGCACCGCGGCCGAGATCAGGACCGTGATGGTCACCACCGCCAGCCCCCCGAGGAACCACGCCCCGTGGCGGTAGCCCACGCCCTCCGCCGGTTCGGAACGTTGCGGCCCGAGCTCGTTGAGCTGCTCGTCGCCGCCGTCCTGGTCGTGCATTCGCTCTCCCCGAAGCCGTCGATCGCCATGGCCGGCCTCCGAGCGTACCGCCGAGATTCCACCCCGCCGAACACGAATGATCACGGACCGGAGAGGATACCGGTATGCCATCCCGCACTGATCTCCGCAACATCGCGATCATCGCCCATGTCGATCACGGAAAGACCACCCTGGTCGACGCGATGCTCCGCCAGGCCGGCGCCTTCTCGGCCAGGGCGGAGGTCGCCGATCGGGTCATGGACTCGATGGATCTTGAGCGGGAGAAGGGCATCACGATCCTGGCGAAGAACACCGCCGTGCGGTACGCCAGGCCCGAGGGCGATCCGGTCACCATCAACATCGTCGACACCCCGGGCCACGCCGATTTCGGCGGCGAGGTGGAACGCGGGCTGACCATGGTCGACGGGGTCCTGCTTCTCGTTGACGCCAGTGAGGGCCCCCTGCCCCAGACCCGGTTCGTACTGCGCAAGGCGTTGCAGGCGCGGTTGCCGATCATCCTGGTGATCAACAAGGTCGACCGGTCCGACGCCCGCATCGCCGAGG
>JABDRL010000162.1 GCA_013041765.1 Dactylosporangium sp.
ATGCTGGGCGACGGGGGCGCCAACGCGCTGGGGGCGCTGCTGGGCACGGCACTGGTGGTCCGCACCGGGCGGCTGGGACGGGCCGCGACGCTGGCCGGCATCGTCGGGCTGACCATGGCCAGCGAGAAGATCAGCTTCACGAAGGTGATCGCCGAGACGCCTATGCTGCGCCAGCTGGATGCCCTGGGCCGGCGTCCCGGGTGACCCTGGCCGGGGCCAGCCGCCGGGTGATCGCGCGGTACTGCCAGCCCTGGAAGAGCAGCCCGACGGTGGCCCCGGTGACCAGCCCCCAGGCCGCGCCGGGCAGTTGCCACAGCCACGCGCCGACGACCAGGCCGCCGAGGCTGGTGCCGGCATGGACCACGTACTGGGTGAACACGGGCCGACCGCGCTGCATGCCGCGAATCGCGACGGTGAACGGCACCTGCATGAGGTACCCGAGGGTCTGCAGGCCGATCGGGATCGCGATGACGGCAACGTTGGCGTACCCGCCGCCCTTGTAGACGGCCAGCGCTGGACCGGCGCCCCCGGCGGCCGCCAGCAGAATCGCGCAACCGACCGCGGCCGTGACCGCGAGGACCGCGCGGGTCTGGCGGTGCAGTCCGGGAACGTCGCCCGCGCCCGCCAACCGAGAGGCCCGGGGTACCAGCAGCCCGTTGAGGGCCATGGCCAGACTCTGGGCCGGCTGCAGCACCAGCATCTGGACGAGCCGGAAGCCGGCGTAGGCGCTCTTGCTGAGCAGGCCCTGGACGAGCGTGCCGATCAGCAGCGTCGTCGTCTGGGCGAGCAGCCCGGTCGCGGTGTACCAGCCGAGCAGATGGCGGGTGTCGCGCAGCCACGCGACCGGCCGGCCACGCAGAGGGTTGATCTTGGTGCGCCGGTAGAAGACCGCGGCGGCGACCGCCGCCCCACTGCCCCAGCAGGCCAGCAGCGGACCGCCGCCGGCCCGGCCCGCGGCGATGACCACCACGATGCCGGTGACCTGCACCCCGACCCAGACGACGTCCACCGCCAGCGCCCTGGACTGCTGCAACAGGGACTGGTAGGTGTACCGGGCCAGATCCTGCGCCAGGATCGCCGGGATGAACGGCAGTCCCCACAGCAGGTCGCTGGGGCACCAGCCGGGGGCGAGCAGGAGCGTCGCGCCGACGGCGAGTACGCCGGCAGCCGCCAGCAGCAGTGCGGTGGCGTGGGCGTTCTCGAACTGCCGGCGGCGGGCGGGACCGTCGTCGAAGCGGGCGGCGTGGGTCAGCAGCACGTCGCCGATGACGGCGCGGCTGGCGCCCTGGAGGAAGACCATGATTTGCGCGGCGTACAGCATGCGGCCGGCCTCTGGCCGGGACAGTACTGTCGCGGCCACCAGCAGCAGGCTGGCGCTGGTGACCGCGACCAGCACCTGGTCGGTCAGCCCCGCGATGACTCTGCGGCCGCCGGGAACAGCGATCCGGCTGGTCCAATTCCGCACTCGGTACCCCCGCTCGCGCCGCGGACCGCGATGAGCGGGGCCCGTGGTCCGTACGCTGTGGCGTGGTCGATCAGTCTAGACGGGACCCGGTCGGGCACGACCCCCGACGGGCGGACATACCGGGGGACAGGGCATGCTGGCCGCTGTCGTGCGGGCGCAGGGGAAGGGGACGGTGGGGTGAACTCGGTAGGTCGGGTCGCGCTGGTACTCGCTTCCAGCACCGGCGGGACGGGGCGACACGTCGCCTCGCTCGCCAGCGGGCTGGTGCGCGAGGGGGTCACGGTGACGGTGTTCGGTCCGCTGGCGACGGAGGACCGGTTCGGGTTCACCGCCACCGGAGCGCGGTTTCACCCGGTCGAGATCCCAGCCTCCCCGCAGCCGGCCGACGTCATGGCGGTGCGGACGCTGCGGTCGGCCCTCGGCCAGCCCGCCGGCGGGGGGTTCGACGTGGTGCACGCCCATGGTCTGCGGGCGGGACTGGTCGCGTCGCTGGCGCGGCGAGCGGGCCAGCCCCTGCTGGTCACCTGGCACAACGTGGTGGCGGCCGAGGGGATGCGGGGGTGGCTCTACCGGCGGCTGGAACGGCATGTCGCCCGCCGGGCCGATGTCACCCTGGGGGTCTGCGGTGATCTCGTAGAGCGGGCCCGCGCCCTCGGGGCGAAGCGGGCGGAACTGGCGGCCGTGCCGGCCCCGCCGCTGCCGGCGCCGACCAGAACGCGGGCCGAGGTGCGGGCCGAGCTGGCGGTCGATGAGCAGCAGCCCCTGGTGCTGTCGGTGGGACGGTTGCACCCGCAGAAGGGCCACGATGTGCTCATCGCCGCAGCAGCCCGCTGGCGGGGCCGCGTGCCGATGCCACTGGTGGCGATCGCCGGGGACGGCCCGGCCCGGGAGGATCTCGCCGGCCGGATCGCGGTGGCCGGGGCGCCGGTGCGGCTGCTCGGACACCGCTCGGACGTTGCGGAACTGCTCGCCGCCGCCGACGTGGTGGTGGCGACGAGCGTCTGGGAGGGCCAGCCGCTGCTGGTCCAGGAGGCGCTGCGGGCCGGGGTGCCGCTGGTCGCCACCGCGGTCGGTGGGGTGGCCGATGTCGTGGGGGACGCGGCGGAGCTGGTGCCAACCGGGGACGTCTCCGCCGTGGCCGCCGCGGTCACCCGGCTGCTCGATGAGCCCCAGACGCGGGCGGAGTATGCCCGGCGGGGGCCACGGCGTGCGCGGACCTGGCCGAGCGAGGCGGATGCGCTGGCCCAGGTCCGGGCGGTGTATGCGGGATTGCTGCCGGGCCCGGAGGTCGTCGGCTGATGCGGGCGGGACTTCGGCGGTTGCTGCGGAGCCGTTTCGCACCGTACCTGCTGGCCATCGTCGCCGCGGGGATGAGCATCATCGCCCTGCTGCCGGAACCGCCCGCCGGTCCGCCGCCGCCACGCACGGATTTCGTCCTCGTGGTCGGGGTCGCCGGCCTGCGCTGGGAGGATCTGGACCGCGCGCGGACCCCGACCCTGTGGTCGCTGGCGGAACGGGGGGCGATCGGGGCCCTGGCGGTGCGTTCGGCCGCCGAGACGACCTGCCCCGCGGACGGGTGGTTGACCCTGGGCGCCGGCAACCGGGCCAGCAGGACCGTTGGGCCGGTGGACGGGCAGTGCCCGCCCCTGGCGGTGACGGTGGACCAGACGTCGGAGGGCGGGGGGTCGCTGTCGGACCAGCGGGAGGTGGTCCGGGCCAACCGGGAGTTGCCCTGGGAGGTGCAGCCGGGTGCCCTGGCCGAGGCGGTCCGGTGCACGACGGCCGTCGGCTCCGGCGCGGCGATCGCCGCGGCCCGACCCATCGGGCGGATCGACCGGTACCTGCCGACGGTCGAGGACGGGCTGGTTCAGCACCTGCGGGCATGCTCGCTGGCGATCGTCGACGCCGGAACGGTCACGGGGGTGGGGACGGCCCGGCAGTCCGGTGCGCGGGCCGCGGACGCCGTGCTGGCGGCCGTGCTGGCGGCCCGCCCCGAGCGGTCGCTGGTGGTCGTCGCGGGCCTGTCGGATACCGCCGACGTCGGGCGGCTGCACGTGGCGATCGCCGAGGGCCCTGGCTACCAGCGGGGATGGCTGATGTCCCCGACGACCGGGCGGCCGGGGTACGTCGAGTTGATCGATCTTGCTCCGACGGCGCTGGCGGCCCTGGAACGGCCGGTACCCGGCGAGCTGTTCGCCGGGACGACGGTCGAGCGGGCCGGGGACCGACCCTCGCAGGTGTCGGCGGCCGTCAGCCAGCTGGCCGATGCCGACCAGCAGGCCAGCGTGCAGCGGGTGGTCGCGGGGCGGTTCTTCACCGCCCTCGCCGTCGGGCAGATCGCGTTGTTCATCGCGGTGACCCCGATCCTGCGCCGGGCGCGGCGGGTGGTGAGTCCGCTCGCGCCGCCGCCCCTGCCGCGGCGGGTGCTGCGGATCGCCGAGGTCCTGCTGGTGGCCGTGGCCCTGGCCGTGCCGGCGGCCCTGACCGCCGATCTGGTGCCGTGGTGGCGGTGGCGGATGCCCAACCTGGTGTTCCTGGGGGTGACGGGGGCACTGCTGGCGGCGGCGACGGCGGCGATTGTCGCGGTGACCCGGAGACATCGGGCCATCGGTCCGCTCGGCGTGGTCGCGGCGGTCGCCGCCGCGGCGGTCGCCGCCGACGTCATGACCGGATCGCGGTTGCAGCTCAACGGGGTCGCGGGCTACTCGGCGGCGGCGGAGGGCCGCTACGCCGGGCTGGGGATCATCGGCCTGGGCGTGCTGGTCGGCGGGGCGCTGCTGCTGGCGGGGGCGCTGGCGGCACTGGCACCGCGGGCCTGGCGGCCCTGCGTGGTCGCCGCGGTGGGCGCGGTCGGGGTCGTGGTGGTCGGCAGTCCGTATCTCGGGGCGGACGCGGCCGGCGCGGTCGCGTTGTCGGCCGGGGTGTGTCTTGCCGCGGCGGCGGCTTCCGGCGGATGGCTCACCACCACCCGGGTGGCCTGGGCCATGGTGACGGCTGCGGTGGTGACCACCGGCTTCGCGCTGCTGGACCTGACGCGGTCGGCGGAACAGCGCAGCAACGTCGGCCGCTTCCTGGTGGACCTCGGGGACGGTACCGGCGGGCTGGCGGGCGAGCGGCTGGGCGAGCAGAACGTCACCACCGCCGCGACCAGCCCGCTGACCCTGCTGGTGCTCGGTTCTGGGCTGTTTGTGCTGTTTGTGCTGCTGCGGCCGACCGGAGGGCTGCGCCGGCTGTTCGGGCTCTATCCCGCCGTCCGGGCGACCTTCGGGGGCGCTGTGATCGCGACCCTGTTCGCCAGCCTGGTCGAGGGGGCCGGGCTGAACGCGCTGGGGGCGGCGACCGCGACGGCGGTGCCGCTGATGACCCTGGGGGCGCTTCGGGTCCTGGAACACGCCGATGACCGGACCCCGGCGGACGATCAGCCGCTGGAGACGCCCGTGCGTGCGACATGCGCCCGGCCGGAGGCACAGTCCGAGGACGAGGTGTTAGCGTGAAGTCCCGTGGATCGCGCGGTACGACAAAGCCTTGATCCGAGAACGTGACACCTTGTCGTTTCCCGCGCTGACCGATCGGCAACGATGACCACGGGAGTAGGCGTTGGCACAGGCAGCAAAGACGACCAGGCACATATTCGTCACGGGAGGCGTGGCCTCCTCGCTGGGCAAGGGACTGACCGCGTCCAGCTTGGGCAGTCTGCTCAGTGCCCGAGGGCTGTATGTCGTGATGCAGAAGCTCGATCCGTATCTCAACGTCGACCCGGGCACGATGAATCCGTTCCAGCACGGCGAGGTGTTCGTGACGGAGGACGGGGCCGAGACGGATCTGGACGTCGGCCACTACGAGCGGTTCCTGGACCGGGATCTGTCGAGCATGGCCAACGTCACCACGGGGCAGATCTACTCTGCGGTGATCGCCAAGGAACGGCGGGGCGAGTACCTCGGGGACACCGTTCAGGTGATTCCGCACATCACGAACGAGATCAAGGCGAGAATCCACGCGATGAGCGTCGTCGACGAGGACGGCCGCAAGCCGGATGTGGTGATCACCGAGGTCGGTGGCACGGTCGGGGACATCGAGTCCCTGCCGTTTCTGGAGGCGATTCGCCAGATTCGTCATGATATCGGCCGAGATAATTGTTTTTACCTTCATGTGTCGCTTGTGCCGTATCTCGCGCCGTCCGGGGAGCTGAAGACCAAGCCGACGCAGCACTCGGTGGCGGCGTTGCGCAACATCGGTATCCAGCCGGATGCGATCGTGTGCCGTTCGGACCGGGAGATTCCCGAGAAGATGAAGCACAAGGTGTCGCTGTACTGCGACGTCGACCGCGAAGCGGTCGTCTCGGCACCGGACGCCCCGAGCATCTACGACATCCCCAAGGTGCTGCACCGGGAGGGGCTGGACGCCTACGTCGTGCGCCGGCTGAACCTGTCGTTCCGGGACGTCGAGTGGAAGAAGTGGGACGATCTGCTGGCCAGGGTGCACCGGCCGAGGCAGTCGGTGACGGTGGCCATCGTCGGCAAGTACGTCGACCTGCCGGACGCCTACCTGTCGGTGGCCGAGGCGGTGCGTGCCGGTGGCTTCGCCAACCGGGCGAAGGTGGCGATCCAGTGGGTGCCCAGCGACATGTGCACGACGCCGGCCGGGGCCGAGTCCGCGCTGGCCACCGTCGACGGGGTGGTCATCCCCGGGGGGTTCGGCGTGCGCGGCATCGAGGGCAAGATCGGCGCGGCGCGGTTCGCCAGGGAGCGGGGCATTCCGACACTCGGCCTGTGCCTTGGCCTCCAATGCATGACGATCGAGGTGCTGCGGCACGTCGCGGGGCTGGACAGCGCGAACTCCACGGAGTTCGATCCCCACGCCGCCGATCCGGTGATCGCCACGATGGCGGAGCAGACCGCCATCGTCGCGGGTGAGGGTGATCTCGGCGGGACGATGCGGCTCGGGGGCTACCCCGCGACGCTGGTGGCGGGGTCGCTGGTGGCCGAGGCGTACGCGACGACCGAAGTCTCGGAGCGTCACCGACACCGGTACGAGGTCAACAACGCCTACCGGGACGCGATGGAGAAGGCCGGGCTGCACGTCAGCGGTACCTCGCCGGACGGAGGGCTGGTGGAGTTCGTCGAGCTGGACCGCTCGGCGCACCTGTTCTTCGTCGGCACCCAGGCACACCCGGAACTCAAGAGCCGTCCGACCCGGCCCCATCCGCTGTTCGCGGCGTTCGTCGGGGCCGCGGTCGGCTACCAGGAGGCCGAGCGGCTGCCGGTCGATCTGGGCGACTACGAGCCGACCGGGGAGATGACGGCGGGAGCCGCGACGGTGACCGCGTGACCTCGGGCGTGGAACCCGTCGGGGGTGGGCACACCTTCGGCGTGCTCGGGCAGGTGGAGCGCTTTCGCAGCCGGGTGTTCGCGGTGGTGACCGACCAGGTGGCGATGCCGGGCGGCGCCGCGGCGGCCAGGGACTACCTGCTGCACCCCGGGGCCGTCGGCGTGGTCGCGCTCGACGACGCCGACCGGGTGGCTTTGGTCTACCAGTACCGGCACCCGATCGGGCGCCGGCTGTGGGAGCTGCCGGCCGGGCTCATCGACGTCGAGGGGGAGCGGCTGATCGACGCCGCCGCGCGGGAGCTGGCCGAGGAGGTCGATCTCCGCGCGGAGCGCTGGGACCTGCTGACCGACGTTCACGTCAGCCCCGGCTGCTCGACCGAAATGATCCGGCTGTACCTGGCCAGGGGGCTGACGCCGGTGCCGGAGGAGGTCCGCCACCACCGGGTCGGGGAGGAGGCCGACATGGGGCAGCGGATGGTCGACCTGGACGAGGCCGTGGGCATGGCGCTGTCCGGTGCCATCACCAACGCGGCCTGCCTGGTCGGGGTCCTCGCCACCGCCAGGTCCCGGGCGAGTGGCTGGTCGACGTTACGCTCGGTTGATGAACCGTTCGGGAGGTCGTGAGTAGGATCCTGGCCAGTCGCGCTGGGTACGGGTCGCGGGCTCGGCGGGCGCCGAGCCGGGTCGGTGCCCGGGGTCCGCTGAGGGCCGTCAATCGCGACAGAAGTTTACATTTCAGCCGAATCCGTCACTCCGAACTTTTCACTCCGGAATCCTCAAGCGATTGGCCGGTTGCCCGATGGTGGTGTAGCCGGACAATCGACAAGGGTACTGCGGAATAGGAGAGTCGGTGTCGGCACGGAAACTGATTGCCACGTACTGGCTGTGGACGGCTGCACTCGCGGCCGTCTATCTCGTGCTACCGCCTTGGCGCGTCGTGACCTGGGGCTTGATCGGTGGGTCCAGCGCGGCGTTGGTGCTGCTGGGGGCGCTGCGTAATCGGCCGCGTCGTATTCTGCCGTGGGTGTTGGTCTCGGCCGGACTCTTTGCGTATGCGGCTGGTGACGCGACGTACAATGTGCTCATTGTGGTGCGGGGTGAGCCAAATCCCTATCCGTCGCCCGCCGACGTGGTCTATCTGGCCATGTATCCATTGATGACGATGGGGCTGTATGGGCTGGTGCGTTCCGGCGCCCGCAACCGTGATCGCATCGGGCTGCTCGATTCCCTGACGCTGACCTCCGCGGTCGCCCTCTTCTCCTGGGTGTTTCTCATCAGCCCGTACATCGGGGATCCCAGCCTCGCCCCGATCCAGAAGACGGTGTCCATCGCGTACCCGATCGGGGACGTGCTGGTGCTGGCCATGATGGCCCGGCTGGTGACCATGTCGCGGAACACCGTGTCGGTCACCCTGCTGACCGTCGGCGGAGTCTGCCTGCTGGCGACCGACATCGTCTACGGCCTGCTCCAGGTGTCGGGCCTGTGGCAGATCGGCACGCCGATCGACCTCGGCTGGGTGGTGTCGTACGCGGCCTTCGGAGCGGCCGCCATCCACCCCTCGATGCGGCGGTTGACCGAGCCCCGGCTGCTGGCGACGCGTGCGGCCAGCGGACCCCGGGTGCTCCTGCTCGCCCTGTCCTCGCTGATCCCGCCGGCGCTGCTGTTCATGGAGGCGATCCGGGGCTCGGTGCGCGACGGGGTCGTGATCGCCGTGCTGTCCGCGATGATTTTCATGCTGGTCCACTCGCGGCTCTGGGCCGTGGTCGAGCTGCACCGCCGGGCGTCCGGGCGGGAGCGGGCACTGCGGGAGGCCGGTGCGGCCCTGGTCGTCGCGACGGAACTGGAACAGGTCGCGTCGGCGGTGCGCATCGCGGTGCGGACCCTGCTGCCCGCCGGCACCAACCACCAGTTGGCGTTCGTGCTGGAGCCCCGGCCCCCGTCGCTGGTGGAGGCGGGCCGCCGGGAGCCGACCGGGGCGCCCCGCCACGTTCCCACCACGGGTGCCGCCAAGCTGTGCTACACGAGGGAGCTGGATCCGGGAATCGCCAGTCAGCTGCGGGGGTTCGAGATCGCCCTGCGGTGTTCCCTGCGGCTGGAAGACGGGCTGGGGGGCGACCCGAGCGTCGGGATGATGGCTCTGGGCGCGGCGGAAGCCACACTGGTCGGGCTGGAGGGCGCCGTTGACGTGCTCGCGGCCCAGGCCGCCATGGCGATCGAGCGGATCGCGCTGAGTACGGAGATCTACCGTCGGCGCAGCGAGGAGTACTTCCGCACGCTGGTCATCAACATGTCCGACGTGCTGCTCATCCTCGGGGAGGACGACAGCATCCGGTACGCCAGCCCGTCGGCGACCGGCCTGTTCCGGGACCAGAACCTCATCCAGCGGCTGCTGTCTGATCTTGTCTGCGCGGAGGAGCGGTCGCTGGCGGCGCGGGAGATCGCTTCGGCCCGGGTCGGGGAGATCTCGGGGCGCTCCCGCGATTGGCGCGTGCTGCGTGTTGATGAGGACCCGGCTCAGGTGGAGGTGTCGTTCCAGGACCTGCGACACGATCCGACCGTGAGCGGGCTGGTGGTGACACTTCGTGATGTCACCGAGCGCCGTCGCCTGGAGCGTGAGCTGACCTATCAGGCGTTCCACGACTCGCTGACCGGGCTGGCCAACCGGGCACTGTTCGCCGAGCGGCTGGAGCGGGCGATCGCCCAGTGCGGGCGCCGGGGACTGGCTGTCGGGGTGCTGGTGATTGATCTTGATGACTTCAAGGTCATCAACGACACGATAGGGCACGGCCTCGGCGACGAGCTGCTGGCGACCGTCGGGCGTCGGCTCGCGTCCTCGGTGCGTTCCCACGACACCGTCGCCCGGCTCGGGGGCGACGAGTTCGCGATTCTCGTTGAGGGCGCGGGCGGGGCCGGCGAGATCGAGCGGGTGGCGATTCGGGCCCTGGGGGTCTTCTCGGACCCGGTCCCGCTCAAGGGGCAGATGGTGACCTGCGCCGCCAGCGTCGGGCTGACGGTCGGGTCCGGGTCCACAGACGAGGGGCAGGAACTGCTCAGCCAGGCGGACCTCGCCCTGTACATGGCCAAGAGCGCCGGAAAGGGCCGGTCGGTCCGGTACCAGCCGGCCCTGCACAGCGCGATGCGCGAGCGGCTAGAGCTGCGGGCCGAGCTGGACCAGTCGCTCACCGACGGGGACTTCGTGCTGCACTACCAACCCATCGTCGAGCTGTCCTCCGGGGAACCAGTCGGGGTCGAGGCCCTGGTGCGCTGGATCCATCCGATCCGGGGAACGGTCTCCCCCGGGCAGTTCATCGACGTCGCCGAGGAGAGCGGTCTGATCATCCCGCTGGGGTCGTGGGTCATGCGGGAGGCTATCGCGTCCATCGCGCGGTGGCGGGAGGAGAGCGTGAACGGGCGCCAGCCGTACGTCAGCGTCAACGTCTCGGCGAGCCAGTTCCGGGCGCCCGGTTTCGTCGACCAGGTGATGGCCAACCTGCTGGAATTCGATCTTCCTCCGAGCTACCTGCTGCTGGAGATCACCGAGAGCCTGCTCCTCCGCGACGACGAGCAGGTCTGGACCGATCTGCTGGCGCTGCGGGGGGCCGGGGTCCGGGTGGCGATTGATGATTTCGGTACCGGGTATTCATCTCTCAGCTATTTGCGGCAAGTTCCCATCGATATCGTGAAAATCGATAAATCCTTTGTCGAAACGGTATCCACGTCGAAACAGCAGCGGGCGCTTGTCGACGGCATCATCGGGCTGACCCATACCCTGGGGCTTGAGGTGGTCGCCGAAGGCATCGAACAATCGACGGAGCGTGAAATACTCTGTGAGATTGGTTGCCGTTTGGGGCAGGGCTTCCTTTTTGCCCGGCCGATGAGCTACGGTGACGCCGTAGCCTGGATGCGCGCGGTCGAGGTCCCGGCCTAGGGCCTGGCCTGCGGTTATACCCTCTGGCGCGCAATGCCGAGCCGTGAAGAGGGAGTGCTGTGTGACTATTTCCCGAGAATGTTCGGCATGGGCGAAATTCGGACCGTTCGAGTCGCGGTGGCATGATCTCGAACGTCTTCGGGCCAGTAGCAGGATGTACGATGCGGTCATTGATGAGGTTGATGGTCGTCGTATCCGGATAGGCCGGGAATGGTTCGTTGATTTCGCCTCATGTAACTATTTGGGATTTGACCTGGAACCGGAGATTATCGCGGCTATCGAGCGGGAGCTGCGGCGGTGGGGAACCCACCCGAGTTGGTCCCGGCTGCTCGGCAGCCCCCGGCTGTATCCGGAGATCGAGCAGCGGCTGGCGGATCTGCTCGGCGTCTCGGACACGCTGGTCCTGCCGACCATTACGCACATCCACATGTCCGCCATCCCCGCCCTGGTCGGCACGGGGCAGGCGTTCGTCGACCGCTCCGCCCACAAGACCATCTTCGATGGCTGCCGGTACGCCGGTGGGCTGGGGGCGACCGTGCACCGGTTCGCCGGACTGGAGCAGCTGCACAACCTCCTGCGGGCGGCGGGGGGCGGGCGGCGGCTGGTCTGTGTCGACGGCGTCAACAGCATGACCGGGAACCTGCCGGATCTGGCGGAACTCCTCTCGGTGTGCCGGGGCCACGGCGCGGTGCTCTACGTCGACGACGCCCACGGGTTCGGGATCGTCGGCGAGCGCGACGTCACCGAGACCTGCGACTACGGCCGCAGGGGCAACTCGATCGTGCGGCACCTGGGCGAGTGCTACGACGATCTGGTGCTCGTCGGCGGGTTCTCCAAGGCGTACTCGGCGCTGCTGGCGTTCATCGCCCTGCCGACCGACCTGAAGAACTACCTGAAGATCGCGGCTCCGCCGTACCTCTACTCGGGGCCGTCTCCGGTGGCCTCCCTCGCCGGGGTGCTGGCCGGCTTTGAGATCAACGACGCCCGGGGCGACATGCTGCGCCAGCACCTGCACCGGTTGACGGCACGGGTGCTCGACCATGCCAGGAACCTGGGGGTGGCGACCCCGAACACCAGCGGCATACCGATCATCGAGTTCCCGATCGTCCCGGGGGAGGATCTCACCCGGGTCGCCGACGAGCTCTGGACGCGTGGCATCTACGCGACGCTGGCGGCGTATCCCCTGGTGCCGCGCGCCGAGGCCGGGTTCCGGGTGCAGCTGACCGCCGCCCACACCGACCGGGACATCGACGCGCTGAACGCGGCGATCGGGGCACTGGCCGTCAACGGCATGCTGCGCGTCGCCCGGCCGGGGCCGGCGGGCTCCGGCACGCGTGCGGGCCTCAGCGGCGCCGTCCGGCCAGGAGAACCATGCCGCTGTACCCGTAGTCCGGCAGCGCCGGATCGGCATCGATCCGGGTGACGGCGATGGTCGCCAGGTGGGGGGCGAACACCTGGCGGATCCGCGCCTCGTCGACGGGGTAGCCCGGCCAGTGCGAGCCATCGCCCAGCTGGTAGCGGCCCATGTTCTCCATGAAGGCCGCGACGAGGTGCCCACCCGGGCGGACCGATCGGACGAAGGCCCGGCAGACCTCGGCGAACTCGGGTCCGTTCTCGGTGATGCTTTCGGCGACGAAGTTCATGGAGGCCAGGTCATAGGTGTCCGGTGGAACGGACCGGGCGTCGGACCGGACGACGTGCACCCGGGCCAGGGCCTGGGCGGCGGTCGGCGGCAGCGCCGGGTTGTGGCGCCGGCACCGCGTGTAGAAGGGCAGCCAGGTCTCATCCGGGCCGTCATCGAGCTGGCTTCGCAGGTACGCGACGTTCGCCGCGCTGCGCTCGACGGCCTCGATGCGCCGGCACGCCGCGGCGGCCAGCATCAGCGGGTAGAGGTTCGGCCCGGCCCCGAGTTCGACCGACCGGGCGATGCTGTCGGCGGGGAACTGGGCGTAGAAGGCCGAGTGATGGTCGATGACGGAGGCGTCGGCCCGGTGCAGCCGCCGGTAGTTTTCCGACAGGTAGTCGCCGACCGGCCACCGGTCCCAGTCGACGTCGTCGTTGCGGAACCTCGGGGACCGATCGGGGAACGGGTCTTCCATGGAAGGATCATGCCTGCCCGCGAATAGACTCGGGTACCGGACATGCCTGGTGATGGAGGGCGATGGGCGCGGATGGGAGAACCGGCGGTCGCGTTGCGGCGGGTCCTGCGTTCCTATCTCGACCATCTCACCGTCGAGCGGGGGCTGGCCGGCAACACCCTCACCTCCTACCGGCGTGATCTTGATCGGTACGTGACGGCCCTGTCCGGGGCCGGGATCGCCGACCTGGCCGCCGTCGACGCGCGCGAGATCGCCCACTACATCGCCGCATTGCGCGAGGGTGATGATGATCACGGTCCGCTGTCGGCGGCCTCGGCGGCCCGCGCGGCGAGCGCCGTGCGTGGCCTGCACCGCTTCGCGGTCAGGGAAGGGCTGGTCGACGCCGACCCCGCCCGCGAGGTGCGTCCGCCGACCCTGCCGCGGCGGCTGCCGAAGGCCCTCGCCGTCGATCAGGTCGAGCGGCTGCTGTCGGCCACGGTCGCCGCGGAGTCGGGCCGGGCGGAGGATCTCGCGCGGGGGCTGCGGGACCGGGCGCTGCTGGAGTTTCTCTACGGCACGGGCGCGCGGATTTCCGAGGCGGTCGGGTGCGCCGTCGACGACCTGGACCTGGAGTCGGCCACCGTCGTGCTCTGGGGCAAGGGAGGTCGCAACCGGCTGGTGCCCATGGGCGGGTACGCCCGCCGGGCGATGGAAACCTACCTGGTCCGGGGCCGACCGGCGCTGGCCGCCGCTGGCCGGGGCACCTCGGCGGTGTTCTGCAACGCCAGGGGCGGGGGGCTGTCCCGGCAGAGTGCCTGGGCGATCCTGCGGCTGGCCGCCGAGCGCGCCGGGCTTCCCACCCGGGGCGAGCGGGGCGTCTCCCCGCACACCCTGCGACATTCGTTCGCCACCCATCTGCTCGATGGCGGGGCCGACATCCGGGTGGTTCAGGAGTTGCTCGGGCATGCCTCGGTGACGACGACACAGGTGTATACGTTGGTTACGGTAGACCGGCTGCGCGAAGTGTACGCGGTCGCCCATCCCCGGGCGCGCGGTTAGCCACAAGAGCAGCTGTGAAGTGCACGAATGTGCGGATGGCGGGGCGACACGCCGTCTAGGCGGGGGGTCCTGGCCGTCCGGTGTCGTACAGTCGGGCAACGGCCGTCCCGTTCGCCCGGTGTCGTCGACGGCGCCGACCAGGGTGCTGGCGCGGACGTTGTCGCCGGGAGGGGCGTGGAGAGAGCGATGGCAGCCAGGGGCGAGCAGGCGGAGGCGTGGACCTCTCAGCTCCGTGCACAGCAGTCCACGCTGGACTTGGGTGCAGAACTCGGTCCGGCGGATCCCACCGCATACACGATGCGTAGACCGATTCCGGAGCCGAGACCAGTCGACCGGCACGGTCCGGCCCGCATCCTTGCGATGGCCAATCAGAAGGGCGGCGTCGGCAAGACGACGACCACGATCAACCTTGGGGCCGCGCTGTCCGAGTACGGTCGCCGCGTCCTGCTCGTCGACTTCGACCCGCAGGGGGCCCTGTCGGTCGGGCTGGGGGTCAACCCGCACGACCTTGATATGTCGATCTACAACCTGCTGATGGACTCCGATGTCACGGCGGAGGACATCAAGATCAAAACAGATCTGGCGGGGCTGCACCTGCTGCCGGCCAACATCGACCTGGCCGCCGCCGAGATCCAGCTCGTCAACGAGGTCGCCCGGGAGATGACGCTCGCCCGGGTGCTGCGTCCGATGCTGCGGTCCTACGACTACATCCTCATCGACTGCCAGCCCTCGCTCGGCCTGCTGGCCATCAACGCCCTGACCGTGGCGCACGGTGTGCTGGTGCCGCTGGAATGCGAGTTCTTCAGCCTGCGCGGGGTGGCCCTGTTGCTGGACACCATCGACAAGGTGCGCGAGCGGCTCAACTTCGACCTGGAGCTTGAGGGCATCCTCGCGACGATGTACGACAGCCGGACGACCCATTCCCGGCAGGTGCTCCAGCGAGTCGTCGAGGCGTTCGGCGACAAGGTCTACCAGACGGTCATCACCAAGACGGTCAAGTTCCCGGAGTCCACGGTGGCCGGAGCACCGATCACGACCCTCGACCCCTCGTCCTCGGGCGCCCGCAACTACCGCCAGCTGGCCCGTGAGGTCATCGCGGCCCAGGCCGAGCGGATGTCCGGGTAACCTGCCCATGTTCTGGGCGATCATCTCGCCTGTCTCCGCCGCGGGACTCATCGGAGGATTCCTCATCGGGGCCGGCCTGAGGGTGGTCGCCCACCGGCTGATCTCGGTCGCCCTGGGGCTGCGTGGCTGGTCGGTGCCGACGCGCCCGAGTCCCCGGGAGGACCTCGACCCGATCGGGGCGGTCAGTGTCGTCCTGGCCGGAGTCGGCTGGGGCCGGGGCGTCGACCAGGCCCCGTCCCCCGCCCGCCGGGGGACCGGCCGGGCCACGGAACCGGTCCTCCCCGACCGGACCCGCCGCCGGTCGGATCGGGGCCGGTCGGCGCTGGCCATGCTGGGCGGCCCGGTGGCGGCCGTCGCGGCGGGGCAGCTCAGTCTGGCGGCCTACGTGACGGCCTGCCCGACCGACCACACCACCCTGCTGCTCAACCGGCCCTCGGACATCCTCCGCGGGGCGGTCGCGCCCACCCTCGTCGGAGAACTCATCCTCTCCTCCGCCGTGGCCCTGCTGGTGTTCGGACTCGTGGCGCTGCTGCCGGTTCCCCCGCTCGACGGGTCCCGGATAGTGCGGCTGGCCCTCACCGACCGGCGGCGTTCCCCGAACCGAGGCCTGGACCTTGCCGGTTCCGTGCTGCTGCTCGTCCTGGCCGTGGTGCCGGTTGACGGGATGCCTCCGTTACTGACGGTGCTGGACCTGGTGGGGACGCCGATGCTGCGGCTGTGGACGTGAGCTACGGTCAGGCCGTGAACGAGGTCACCGAAGCCGAGCCGCAGCGTAGCGGCGGTTTCACCGTGCAACTGACCAACTTCACCGGGCCCTTCGACCTGCTGCTGCAACTGATCGGTAAGCACAAGCTGGACGTGACCGAGGTCGCCCTGCACCGGGTCACCGACGACTTCATCGGCTACATCCGGGCGATGGGCGACCACTGGAACCTGGACGAGGCCAGCGAGTTCCTGGTCATCGCCGCGACCCTGCTGGACCTGAAGGCCGCGCGGCTGCTGCCGACCGCCGCCGTGGAGGACGAGGAGGACCTGGCCCTGCTGGAGGCCCGGGACCTGCTGTTCGCCCGGCTGTTGCAGTACAAGGCGTTCAAGGAGGCCGCGGGCCACCTGGCGACACTGGAGTCCACCGGCTCGCGGCGCTTCCCGCGGGCGGTCTCCCTGGAACCCCGGTACGCCCAGGCCCTGCCGGAGTTCGTCCTCGGCATCGGCCCGGACCGGCTGGCGGCTCTCGCCGTCGCGGCCCTGACCCCGACCCCGGAACCGGTGGTCTCCATCGGCCACGTCCACCAGGTCCGGGTGAGCGTCGCCGAACACGCCGACGCGCTGCGGCTGCTGCTGGTCGGCGTCGGGGCGGCGACCTTCGGCCAGCTGTGCGAGGGCTGCCGGTCGGTGCTGGAGGTGGTGGCTCGTTTCCTCGCTCTGCTGGAGCTGTACCGTGAGGGCCTGGTGGGCTTCGAACAGGCCCAGGCACTGGCGGAGCTGACCGTGCGCTGGATCGCCCCGGACGACGCCGCAGCGGTGACGCTCCAGATCGACGAGTACGCCGGAAGCCCCAGCGCCGATGGGAAGGATGCCGCATGAGCAGCGACGAGCGGGAGGGATCCCTGCTGGCTCAGGCCTCGGTGTGGGTGCCCCCCTGGGCGCGGCGGCCGACCGGGGCGACGGCGGCTCCAGCGGTGGCTCCAGCGGCGGCGCCGGTCCAGCCGGTGCCCCCGGTTCCCCCGGCCTCGGTCGAGGCCCCGGAGCGGCCGCTGGACAC
>JABDRL010000189.1 GCA_013041765.1 Dactylosporangium sp.
CAGGAGGCCCGCCCCCGGGGGCTGCGGCACTCGAAGCGCCGGGACGCCGAAGCGATCAGGCACCACTACGACGTGGGCAACGATTTCTACCGGCTGCTGCTGGGGCCGAGCCTGACGTACTCGTGCGCGAGGTTCGCCCCCGGCCTCAGCACGCTGGAGGGGGCACAGGCCGCCAAGCACGAGCTGATCTGCCACAAGCTGGGGCTTTCCGAGCGGGCTGGGATGCGACTGCTGGACGTCGGCTGTGGCTGGGGCTCGCTGGCGATACACGCCGCGGGTGTCCACGACGCCACCGTGGTCGCCGTTACCAACAGCCAGGCCCAGGCGACCCTGGCCCGCCAGATGGTGGCCGGGGCGGGGCTGACCGACAAGGTGGAGATCCGGGTCCAGGACTACCGGGAACTCTCCGGGGAGACGTTCGATGCGGTCAGCTCGGTCGGTATGTTCGAACACGTCGGTGCCGGCCGGATGGCCACCTACTTCGACACCCTTCACGGTCTGCTCCGTCCGCACGGCAGGCTGCTGAACCACGCGATCTCCTCGGTCGGCGGCTCCCGGATCGGGCGGCGGTCGTTCATCGGCCGGTACGTCTTTCCCGACGGGGAACTCGTCGATGTCGGAGACGTGGTGCTGGCCATGGAACGCGCCGGGTTCGAGGTGCGGAGCGTCGAGTCGCTGCGGGAACACTATGCGCGCACCCTGCGCATCTGGGTGGCGAACCTGGAGTCGAACTGGCAGCGGGCGGTGGCCCTGGTCGGCGAGGCCCGGGCGCGCATCTGGCGGCTGTACCTGGCCGGCTCCATCCTTGGCTTCGACGACGGTGGCGTCGCCATCCACCAGGTTCTCGGAGCCGTGCCCGATGCGGAGGGACGCTCCGGCATGCCGTGAACCGGGTGCCGTGGCCGGGCGGTTACCAGTACCGAAGCATGCCGCGCACGGCGCTCGGGCGCAGCCGCTGCAACTCGGTCAGCTCGGTGCATGCGGCGTAGCCGCAGTCGACGCACACGCTGTCGGCGGCGCGGCAACAGACGAACTCGCCGTCAACATCGAGCACGGAGGCGATCGGCAGGCGTCTGGGCCAGTCGCCGGACCGTAGCGCTCGTAGCCCCGCCCGCGAGTTGATCACCGGGAGTCCCTCCCGGATGCCGGCGATCAGCTCGTCGATCAGCGGAGACCGCTCCGCCCGGTCCAGGTACAGCTCGTCGTACCCGTAGTACGGGGTATGGAAGTAGAACATGACCCCCAGCACCGGGAGCTCCGAGTCGCGTACCCATCGCAGAAAGGGGCCGATGCCGCGGGCCGTGTTCCGATCGATGACATAGATCACGGCTACCCTCGGGTGACCGCTTTGTCGGACGGTGCGTTCGACCTGGTCGAAATGGTCACCTCGGCGCGGCTCGAAGGTGTCCGGCAGCCCGTCCATGGAGACCCACACCGTGTCGGCGGCTGGGCACAGTCCCCGGGTCCCGTTCGTGTAGACGTGCACGTGGAAGAAGCCGATCCGTCTCGCCTCCGCGACGCAGTCCCCGAGCGTGCGGGCACCGTCATGCCAGAGCATGGGTTCCCCGCCGCTGAAGTACAGCTCCCGAAAGCCGCGTCGATAGGCGCTCCGCATCGCGGCCACGAGGGTGTCCCAGGCCATGGCCGGCCGCCCGGTGTTGGACACCGTGCAGCCGTGACAGGCGAGATTGCAGCGGTCCGTCACGGCGATGCCATAGATCAGCGGATCAGGGCGGCGCCGAACCATGAACCGCCAGGCATAGGGAAGGTAGAACCCGAGTCGCCGCAGCCGGGAGGGGCCGGTGACACCTGACCGCGAGCGCTGCGCCATCAGGTGCTTCCTCCGCCGGGCGCGGACGTCGGCGGTGGGTCGTGCTCGGCCATCATCTCCGCCCACAGCGGCTCGATGAGGTGATACGTGACCCAACGCTCCAGGTCGTGGTAGCGGTCATACCCGGAATCCGTCAGGGCCACGGTGTCGCCGACCCGCCTCGACCAGCCCAGCATCCGGGACACGTCGCGAAGCGCCATCGAGACGGGATGGTCGAGCAGCGGATCGTGGCTCTTGACCGGCATGGTTCCGGTGTAGGCCTGCCAGAAGGCCCGGTAGGCGGCAGCCGCCGGCCCGGGCAACCGCGCGATCCGCGCCACCGGCAGGTGGCCTTCGGCCAGCGCCCGCCGATACTGCTCCAGCCCGAAGTGGTTGACCAGGAACACGCCTCCGGCGAACGAGGCCGCTCCGGCCCCGAGCCCCAGGTAGTACGGGCGGGTGATCGAGGTGTAGGAGGGCGCCCCGGCCCGGTTGAAGGTCCAGACCGATCGCCGCTCGTACCCGTACGACTGGGCCAGCTCGGTTGCCGCGCGGAGCAGTGCGTGTTCCCGGCCGTGGTGGTGCTGGCCCTTTCCGAACGGGGTATAGCCGAACCGCATCAGCGGGTAGGTGGACACCTGGTGGACCCCGTACCGAAAGCACAGATCGAGATCGTCGAGGAGCGTCTGCCGATCGTCGTACCCGGTATCGAAGATCAGATCGACATCCACGCAGTCGAAGGTGCCGAGCGCGGTCTCGATGGCCGTCCGGCTGGTGTCCGGAGTTCCCGGACGCCGCAGCTGGCGCAGGACCTGCTCGTTGAAGGACTGCACGCCCAGGCTGACATAGTCGAACCCGAGGGCGCTCAGGTGCTTCGCCCGGGGGCCAGTCAGGTGCGGCGGGAGCACCTCGATCGCCCGCTCACCGGTAATGGGGAGCCGTTCCAGCAGCCCGGCCAGCTCGTCGAGGCAGAGCGTCGGGGTTCCCCCGCCGACATACACGGAGGGGAAGGAGCCCGGCCGCGCGGCGAGGTGCATCGAGGCTTCACGCTCAAGGTTCCTCAGGTAATCGGCGGCGAGGTCGGCCTCGTAGCGGACCTTGTTGTACGGACAGAACGGGCAGATGGACTGGCAGAACGGGATGTGAAGGTACAACCCGGGCGCCGCGTCAAACTCCGCCGCCACTGCCTGGGGCGACGGGGCAGGATCAGGTGCATCGAAACGGATCCCGAACCGGCGTGACACCACCCACCACCTTTACCGTCGCAACGTACTCGCCCGGATCGTCGGTTGTCGTCCGGATTCTGACCGATGGGACGATCGAACCTTCCGCTGGAACGGGCGCTTGCCCGGTACCGGGCCACCGGACACTCCGCCACGTTGGGCACCATCGATTTCCGTGATGTTCGGGTGGCTCATGCCCCCGCGCGATACGGTCTCCCAACGGGCCCGACCCTGGGCCTCTGCCGACGAACGGAGCGCTGCCATGCGTCGAGTCGCGAGCCGGATCGCGGTAGGTGCGGCGGCGCTGGTTCTCGGAGCCTGCGGGACGGACGGGGGGACGACGCCGTCCGCCGGCGGCTCGGGACCGTCGTCAACGACCGAGGCGTCGCCTCGGCCGGACCCCGGAGCGACGGGCCGGTCGCTGGCGAGTGACGCCAGGATCCTGTTCCTGCATCACAGCACCGGCGGGGTGATCTGGCAGGGGGGCGTCCCCGGGTGGTTCACCGACCACAATGCCGAGCACGGGACCGGCTACGACCTGACCGAGCAGGCGTTTCCGAAGCAGAAACCCTACGGCTGGAAGAACTATCCGTACGACTACTGGAACATCTGGGTCGACCACGCCGGCCCCGAGCCGTACCAGGAGGAGCCGACGCTGGAGATCCTCTCCGCGGAGTACGACGTCATCGTCTGGAAGCACTGCTATCCAGTCAGCAATATCGCGCCGGATACCGGGAAACCGGATGTCGCATCGAGCGACAAGCGGCTGGAGCACTACCGGTTGCAGTACCTGGCACTCCGGGAGAAGATGCGGGAGTTTCCGGACACGCGCTTTGTGGTGTGGACGGCCGCGGCGCTCGTGGCCGGCGGCACCACCCCGGAGAAGGCGCAACGGGCCGAAGCCTTCGTCGACTGGACCCGCGACACCTGGGACGAGCCGGGCGACAACATCTTCCTCTGGGACTTCTGGCAGCTGGAGACCGAGGGCGGCCGGTACCTGGCCGCCGGAAACGCTCGGAGCAGCGGGGACTCGCATCCGGACCAGGCGTTCGCCACCCGCGTCGCTCCGCTCCTCGGCCAGCGGGTGGTCGACGTGATCGAGGGGCGGGGCGACCTGCGCCCCTCGTGACCCGAGGGCACCGGACAACCTGACGGATCGATACAGATGATAGTATAGTGTAGAGATTCATGAATCATGGAGGATGTCCGTGATAATCGTTCTCTCGCCAGCAGACCAAACTATTATTGACTCGGCCCGAAGGCAGTCGACAAACGATCATCGGATCTATGGCGATATCTATGTCATGGGGGAATACATTCCCCGCCTACCCGGTGGTGAGAATCTGTTTTTCACCGGACACGGGTCGCCGCCCAGCGGTGGGGATCTTGCCCAGATCGGATACGAGGATGCCGATCATCTCGGTCTCGACGGGCTGGAATTGTTCGAGAATTTCCAGGAGATAATTCCTGCGGACCGCAGCGTTGACGTCTATATCGACGCATGTTATGCGGCCAACGTCAGGTTTGGTAGCTTCAGCCTGATCGAGACCTTCCGGTCAGGGTTCGACGTGACTAGAAACGGTGCGGTCTACGGGCGGATAGGAGCTGTGGGCACGCTCATTCCCAAGCCGAATGACCCCAGCTGGATCAGGGCCTAGCATCCCGCGCTGGACATCGCAATACGATGTGCCGTGGTTCCGACACGGTCCGTGCCGTCCGTGCTCGCGTGCGCCGAGAACTGTTTCCGGTCAATCACCGGATAGCAGATAAGTAGCACGAGAGCCGGACGGAGGCACGGGTGCGACAACAACGACGAATCATCGGCTGCCTGGTGGCCACGACGGTGGTGCTCGCGGGAATAGCCCTGCGGGCAACCGCCGATGCGACAACGGACGCCACGGCGAAGAGCGCCGGGCGGGAGATCCCCCTGGCTGCCGGGGCGAAGGCAACCACCAGGACCGTAACCTTGCTGACCGGCGACCGGGTCACCATCGAGAGCGGCTCCAACCGGGTCTCGATTGTCCCGGGCGCCGGAAGAGCCCACGTCACATTCACCACCCAGCGGGTGCCGGGCCAGGTACGGGTCATCCCCAGCGACGCCGCCACGTTGCTGGGCGCCGGGCGACTCGACCCGCGACTGTTCGACGTGACCACCTTGCTGGAGTACGGCTACGACGACCGCGGCCGGGCCCAGCTACCCCTGATCCTCACCGCCCGGGACGGCGACGGCAGCGGCAGGGCCAAGGCCCGGGCGGTACGGGCCGGGGCGGCCGTGGCGCGCGAGATTCCCCACGTCAGAGCGGTCGCGGTGGGCCAGGACCGGCGGCGGGCGACCACCATGTGGCAGGCACTGACCACTGGTGGCTCGGGAAGCCGGACCCTGCCGGCGGACATCGACAAGATCTATCTCGACGGGCGGCGCAAGCCGGCCCTGGACAGCAGCAC
>JABDRL010000394.1 GCA_013041765.1 Dactylosporangium sp.
AGGAAGACCCCCGCGCTGGCGGGGACGACGGCGTTTTCCCACCCATCGATCTCCGGCGAAAGGGAAGACCCCCGCGCTGGCGGGGACGACCCGGTTCGTGGCGGCGAGGCGGTTGGCGACGGAGGAAGACCCCCGCGCTGGCGGGGACGACGTGCCGGTCGTCCCCCACGGGCCATCGAAGGCAGGAAGACCCCCGCGCTGGCGGGGACGACCGCCCGCTTCGCCGCTGGATCGATAGCAGCCGCGGAAGACCCCCGCGCTGGCGGGGACGACTCTCAGACCACCAGCGCCAGGAGCGCGATGGAGGGAAGACCCCCGCGCTGGCGGGGACGACGTCGGCAGCATGATCGAATGGAACGGCGATAACGGAAGACCCCCGCGCTGGCGGGGACGACATCAGTCGATGAATTTTGTACCATCGGTGCTCCGGAAGACCCCCGCGCTGGCGGGGACGACTTGGTCGTCGTCTCCCATCAGATCCGTCCGCGGGGAAGACCCCCGCGCTGGCGGGGACGACATGGTCCAGCTCGGTCCGGCGTCCGAATCGACCGGAAGACCCCCGCGCTGGCGGGGACGACGTGTAGAGCCCGGCGATGTAGCTGTCAGCTGTCGGAAGACCCCCGCGCTGGCGGGGACGACACCTCCGATGCGCGAAAACTGCCTGTCGCAGTCGGAAGACCCCCGCGCTGGCGGGGACGACGTGAACCCTGGGCAGGGGATGTCGTAGCAGTACGGAAGACCCCCGCGCTGGCGGGGACGACTCGATCGACCGGCCCATGCAGTCGACGACGGCGGGAAGACCCCCGCGCTGGCGGGGACGACTGAACCACGTCCCCAGGCTCCCACCCGGCGAGGGGAAGACCCCCGCGCTGGCGGGGACGACGGGAGCGAAATACGTCTGGCGTTCACGCCGAGGGGAAGACCCCCGCGCTGGCGGGGACGACTAAACGCACCCACGACGGCCTGCAATGGACCACGGAAGACCCCCGCGCTGGCGGGGACGACGCCTATCGTGCGCAGCGCGCGGCCCGGGATCCGGGAAGACCCCCGCGCTGGCGGGGACGACACCCCCGTCACATCCAGCACCAACGCATCGGTCGGAAGACCCCCGCGCTGGCGGGGACGACACCATCGACGAGCATCCGAGGACCAGCGCGCCGGGAAGACCCCCGCGCTGGCGGGGACGACTCCCGTGGTATCGGGTCGGCCGCGAGCATGCGGGGAAGACCCCCGCGCTGGCGGGGACGACGAGGACGGTCGCTACGTCGTAGGACCGCCCTGGGGAAGACCCCCGCGCTGGCGGGGACGACGACCCCTACACGAGCTTCGAGTACTACGGGTTCGGAAGACCCCCGCGCTGGCGGGGACGACGAGGTGCCGAGACCGCCGATGGCCCCGGCGGACGGAAGACCCCCGCGCTGGCGGGGACGACAGCGGCAGCGAACCCGGCGGCCAGCCAACCCGCGGAAGACCCCCGCGCTGGCGGGGACGACAGTGCCAAGGGGCGTCGTACCATCCGTGGTATCGGAAGACCCCCGCGCTGGCGGGGACGACGTACGTGAGCACCCCGAGCGTCACCAGGAGCTGGGAAGACCCCCGCGCTGGCGGGGACGACTGGGACCTGATCGTCGAGTGGACTCAAGCAGCCGGAAGACCCCCGCGCTGGCGGGGACGACAACTGGATTATCGGTAAATGGAACAACCTGAGCGGAAGACCCCCGCGCTGGCGGGGACGACCCATGAGATCGGCGGGCCCTGTCTTTGTGGCTCGGAAGACCCCCGCGCTGGCGGGGACGACCCAAGGGCACGGCGATGATCATGAGGGGCAATCGGAAGACCCCCGCGCTGGCGGGGACGACGCGAGCTCACCGCCACGGGCGTTGGACAGGGCCGGAAGACCCCCGCGCTGGCGGGGACGACACTCTCCCAACAGCAACAAGCCGCGATCAAATCGGAAGACCCCCGCGCTGGCGGGGACGACCATCACCCATTCGAGTGAACGCTGGAAGTAATGGGAAGACCCCCGCGCTGGCGGGGACGACAGCGCATCGGGGCACACCTGTGTGCGCGGTTGGGGAAGACCCCCGCGCTGGCGGGGACGACTACAACGGGCTGGTCGGGTTGGCCGGGTTGCACGGAAGACCCCCGCGCTGGCGGGGACGACATCATCAATCCCTCGAACGCCGAGGTTAGGGACGGAAGACCCCCGCGCTGGCGGGGACGACTATTCTGCGACGGCCAGAGCGTGGCCCTCAGCTGGAAGACCCCCGCGCTGGCGGGGACGACCGGCCACCAGCGGGCCTGGTCTGGCCAGGTCGAGGAAGACCCCCGCGCTGGCGGGGACGACTCACCCAAGACGTCGCGGAAAAGGTCGAGCTCGGGAAGACCCCCGCGCTGGCGGGGACGACGGTTCCGGCCACGGGCTCGATCGATCGTCGAGGGGAAGACCCCCGCGCTGGCGGGGACGACGATCGCCACCCCAACGGCCTGCATGATCTTCAAGGAAGACCCCCGCGCTGGCGGGGACGACCTACCTCTGAGTCCCGTGGAACCGCCCGAGCAGGGAAGACCCCCGCGCTGGCGGGGACGACATCGATCATCCAGTCGATGCCGTCGCCTGGACCGGAAGACCCCCGCGCTGGCGGGGACGACATGGCCACGGGCCTCGGCATGCGTCGACTGGACTGGAAGACCCCCGCGCTGGCGGGGACGACCCAAGGGATGATCAGCCCGGGAAAATAGTAGTCGGAAGACCCCCGCGCTGGCGGGGACGACACTGTGGTGTAGTAGGTACTGGTGCCGGATGTAGGAAGACCCCCGCGCTGGCGGGGACGACATCGATCACCCAATCGATGCCGCGGCCTGGACCGGAAGACCCCCGCGCTGGCGGGGACGACACTTGCTGAACTGCGATTCTACCGGCGAGGACGGGCGATCAGAATCAGTCCGTCCAAGTCCACAGGATACCAACGGTCGTGGCCGGCGGTGCGGACCACCCATCCTTGCTCGTTGGTGGCGGGCTCGATCATGATGGCTTGGCCGTCGCCGACTCGGGCGGAGAGTACCGCCCAGAGCCGGTCTCGGATGCGGGCGTTGGGATTGCCGACAAAGACCCCGGCGGCGACTTCGACCATCCACCGGGTGAGGTGGCCTCGGAGCCCTTCGGCGACGGCGATGAGGACGACGACGGTCACCAGGGGGCCTGCCTGGGCTCGTCGATATCGGGTCCGGTCACGCCGACGAAGGACTCGTCGGTGATGGTGTCGGCGTAGTCGGCGGCCCAGTTGACGCCGCCGGGTACCGAGCCCAGATTCTCGTCCCAGAGGGCGTGAGCGTCGGTGTCGGACGAGTCGATGTTTTCTCCGAGAAGAAGGTCCTTGATGTCTCGGACGACGCGGGCCATCAGCTTGCCGTCGGCGACCTTGTCGCGGAAGGCGAGTCGGATGTCCCGTTCGCCGATCCGGCCCGCCTCCGCGAGGTCGAAGGCCAGCGGGATGGTGTACTCGGCCTTGTACAGATCCGCGATGTCCAGGACGAACGACGTCGCTCCTCCGGTGTGGACGAATCCGAGGCCGGGGCTGGCCCCGATCCCGACGATCGCCGCGTGGCAGACGGCGTACAGGCAGCTGTGTCCGGCTGACAGTAGCCGGTTGACGTCGTCTCCGGCTTCGAAGGGCTGGCCGGGTTTGTAGCTTCGGTTTTTCCACGGTACGCCGGTGCGGACCGACTCCTGGCGGTAGATCTTCTTGACCCGGGATCCTTCTCGACCCCGCAACTGTTGCATGGTCAGGTCGCTGACGTCTTCGTCGGGGAAGCGCATGGCGTACATGCGACGTGCGACCGATAGCCGTTCCTTGATTCGGGTGACCAGGTAGGCCTGGCGGGTGAGGAGTTCGGCGCCTCGGCTGGGGCCGAGACCGGAGGCGTAGAGGCGCACGCCCCGCTCGCCGACCCAGCACACGGCGGTGCCGGAGTTGGCGAGCAGGGCGATCGCGGCGTACGTGACCCGGGTACCGGGGCCGAGCAGCAGCGTGGCGACCATGGCGGCGGGGACGCGGACGGTGCGTTCCCGGTTGACCAGGACCACGGCGTTGTCATCGCGGTCTACGTGGCACTTCTCCACGTAGACCGTGGAGACCCGGTCACTGATGCGGTGCAGGTCCTGAGGACCGGCCAGCCACCACATCAGGGCTCCGTCCGGCGGGTGGTCTGTGGCGTCCCCGCAGACCCGGGCGTGGGCGTCGGTGTCACCGGCGGGGCGAGCGTCAGCAGTCCCAGCCCGTAGGCCTTGCCCGGTCCGACCCCGTTCAGCAGCGTGCGCCGGGCGGCCTGGGCGTCGGTGACCTGGAGGATGCCGTCGAAGACGGCGACCTGCAGGACCACGGACGCTCCGCGTTTCGTCCCGCGGCCTCCCGCCGCTTCGCCTCTCGCCTCACCGGATCCCTTGCGGAACGACAGCCGATCGCGTCCCACCAGCCGGAGCTGGGGTATCCCCGGCCCGTCGCCGGTGGCGGACGCCCCAGGTACGGCGGTGAATCCCCAGCGGTCGACGCGGTCGGTGAACCAGTCGAGTTGGTGCGCCGCCGTGCGGTGGGCCACCCGTACCCCGCGTGGGCGGGGCCCGGCAGCCAGCCGTTCCTTCTGCACCCCCGATGGTGCTTCGGGATTCCTGGTGGAACTGACCGGGTTGGCCTTGAGCCGGAACGCGTATTGCCGCCCGACCGCGAGCTGGTCGAGCAGCGGCTCGTACGGGCGGATGAGCGCCTGCGGCTCGTCAACGCCGGGCCAGCCGGCCTGCTCGACGAGGTGGTCCCAGGCGGGGCGGGACTCGGTGAGCACCAGCAGCCCGAGTCGATGCCTGGTCGCCGGGTCGGGTTCCAGCCGCCAGAGGATCCGTTCGGTGACTGGCTGGTGGGCGATGCCGCCAAGAATCGCGGCGTGCGCGGTCTGCGGATCGCGCAGGATGCGTTGCGCCTTGGTCCGCAGCGGATTGAGCCAGATGCGCGACAGATAGACCATCGGTGCTCACCAACCCAACAATGCGAAGGGATCATGGGCTGCCGTGTCCCCGGCTACGGTCGCGGCCGTGTCGGAGCGTTCGTCGATGAGCCCGGTGGGGATGTCGCGAGCCCAGAGCTGCTGGACTCTGCGGCTGGTGAAGCCCCGGTGGAGCGGGTCGAACGAGCGGGGCACGTCGGCGCGGACATCGTATGCCGTGCCGTGCTCTCCGGGTCCCACATCCGGCGGAGCATCGGCGGTGATCGGCAGGTCGATGGTCGTGGGGACCGGCCGGCGCTGCCGGGTCGCCTCCCTGCGGACGGTGGCCCTGGCCGTCTCGGAGGCTTGCCAGGCGATGTGGCACAGGACGTGCTCCGCACTTTCCACCCACAGCGCTGGGTCGAGGCCCGCCGCGTGCTCCGCCTGGTCCCGGGCGGCGGCCAGCAGCAGCGGCTGCGTCGGTGGGCAGGACCGTCGGCCCAGCGCGAGCGGGAACGCCGGGCGTCGTAGCGCCTCGGCCAGCGCGGTCAGCAATGGCACCGGGCCGCCCACCGCCGCGAGGAACACCGCGTCCTGCAGGTAGAACCGCTGGGTGACATAGGTGTACTTGGCCGGGGACGTGGGTTTCTGTGTGCCCTTCGCGGTGACCTGGGCTGAGGGCAGCGGGCGTTGCCGGTGGTCGCTGGCGGTGTGGTAGTCACGCAGCAGGGTTCCTGGCCGGTCGGTGCGGACCGCCAACCGGAGACCGAGCAGATCCTCGATCGGATCGGCCCTGCGGCGTCCCTGGGCCGCCGCGAGCAATCCGAGCACACCGCCCTTGGTTGGTTCGACCTGGGTGTCGCGACGGTTGAACTCGCTGTGCCCGCCCCAGGATTGCACCGGGGCGGCCAGCCTCAGGACCAGGCTGTATCCGGTGTCGGGGGCAGCGGTCATCGGGCATCCTGCGGGGCGGGCGACCCGGCCAACCGGGGTCGGACGGTCTCGGTCACCTGGCGGACGAGGTCGCCGAACGCCACCGGTGACCCGAAGACCTCGACCAGTCCAATGCCCTCGGAGGCGTTGTCCGGCGCTTCATGCGTAGCGTTCGTCGCGTCGTTTGCCGCGCTGCTGTTGTACTGGGAGACGGTCGCCAGCGGCGCCAGGCCCCAGGAGGTCTCGACCCGCTGCTTCTCCGCGGCGAGGGCCAGGATGGACTGGCTGGCGATGCCGTGGCCGTCGGCCAGGACCGGCCGCTCGAACGCGGACACCAGGTTGACCGGTTGGTCGTCGCGGATGACCACGCTGATCAGGTTCGGCACGGTGCGGTGGGCGAAGCTGTTCTCGTGCCCGGTGGGCATGGAGAACACAAACGCCTGAAGGAACGCGGCCAGCGCGTTGAGGACGACGTCCGGGTCGCCGTCGAGATTCTCGGCCAGCTGGTGCAGTCCGACGGTGGCGTACCGGTACAGGGTCGCCGAGGTGAACTCGACCGTGCCGATCATGCCGGCTCCGGCGTCGTCCCCGGCCGAGCGGTCCTTGTCATCGTCCACGGCGGTGTAGTAGTCGAACTCGATCTCCGTGGCGTGGGTGGAGAGGGCGTGCGCGACCTGCGTCGCGGCGTCGACGTTGAGCTCGGCCAGGTCGGCGACCATTCGTCCGAACAGGGCGACGTCGATCGGGTGCCCCTTCTTCAGGGCGTCGCGCACCCCCAACCCGCTGACGGCCTTCTCCAGGTCCTTGTCGGGCAGGTCGGCCAGCTCGCTGGCCCGGTCCGCGACCAGGTCGATGATCGTCTCAAGCTGGTGGCGTCCGAAGAACAGCAGGTACGACGTTTCGCTGGCCTGCTTCTTGCTCGGCGTGACCTTCAGATCGGCCAGGAGCGTGGTACTCAGCCGGGTCGCGGCCTCTGCCCCGAGACCCGTGCGCTCGGCGAGCCGGTCGGCCAGCAGCTTCGCGATGCGCTTGGTCCGCACCCCCAGATCGGCCTGCGGGATCTGGAGCCGTTCTTCGAAGGCCACCCGGGTGGCGCGCTTCCACGCCTGGGAGGACACGCGGGTGCGGCGCACACCGCCGTACACGGCCTGCTTGGGGCTGCCCGCGTCGTCCCGGTTGAGGTTGCATGGCGGGACGGTCTGCACCACGTGGATGTCGACATAGGTACGCGCGGTCACGGGGTCTCCTTCACTGCTGGGCTGCTGGGCTGGTCATTGCTGGGCTGGCTGTGCGGCGCCTTGGCGCTGGCGAGGGAGAAGTACTGGCCGCCCCACCGGCGGCGGACCCGGATCGTCCCGCCGGGCCGCTGCCAGCCGGCCAGGTCGCGTACCAGGAGCGAATAGTCCAGTCCCTGGCCACGGCCCGTGCCGGTGTTGACACCGCGGAGCCGGTGGATCAAACCACGCAGGTGGCCGACAAGTTCCGCGAGGCTGGTCGCGGTGGCCGCTGCGGCGAACCGCTGGTCGACCGCGTCGGGGTTGACCCCCTCCGCGTGACGCAACGCGAAGAGCGCCGTGCCCAGCCCGATCTCCGGCTGGTGCATGGAGTGCCCGATGGACTGCTGGTGCATCGCGTACAGGCTGAGCGCGGCATGCTCGGCCCGCAGCATGCCGGTGACCGATCCGTCCGCGTTCATGTGCTGGTAGAAGCGCCACATGCCGGGCACATCCCCGGCCGCGCGCCCCAGCCCTCGACGCAGCGCCGCGAGGTCGGCTCCCCGCGGGTCCTTTGTGAGCCAGTAGTAGGACGATTGCATCGTTTCGACAGCCATCTCGTCAGGCATCTCCCATCCCAGGTGGTGGTTGCGGTGCTGGCACGGCCTCGTTGACACTGCTGCGGTATCGCGCCTCGGCCAGGTTCGCCCGGCGGACGACCTTGTCCCTGGTGGAGCCCAGGAACGCTCGTGGTGGGGTCGCGGCGAGGGCCGGCTCGATCAGCGCGAGGGCCCGCCGCCGGGCGGAGAAACGCCAGGCGTCGTCGGCTTCCTCCCACCGGTCGGGTTCATGTTGCAGGCCCGCCAGCAGCCGGCGAACGACCGGGGTGTACTCGCTGATGAGCCCGTCGCCCAGCCGCTGGCCCCTGTCCCAGGGGAGCTTGTCGCCCCCGGAGGCTTGCCGCAGGTCATCGCCGAACCGGTTGGCGGCCTCGCGGAGGCGTTCGGCGCTGGCGACAACCTCGTCGAGGAGTTCGCGGACCGGTCCGGCGGGGTCGAGGGCGACGAGCGGCAGCGGGATCTGATCGCTCATGACGTCCTCGACGACCGCCGACTGCGTGCCGTACCGCACGCCGACCGTGCGGACCTGCACGGGCAGGTCATTGGGTAGACATCCGTCAGCCTGCAGCCGTCGGATGTCACCCAGCACCCGGGGACTGGTGACCGTTCCCGAGGCGTTCGGGGTGGTGGCCAGCAGGGCCGGCAGGCCACGCCACGCGGCCCGCCCCGGTCGGTGCCGGTCCGGGGTCGCGACCTTCGCTCCCTGCGCGAGTTTCCACCCGGTGTGTGGTTCCATCAGCGGTGTCTCTGGCAACCGGTCCCCGGCGGCGAGGACCACCCGCCGCACGACCGGGCCGTCCCCGGCGCCCTCCTCCGGGACGAGGCGGATGCGTCGGGCCTGCCAGGTCAATAGGTCGAGCAACCCCAGCGGCGAGCGCTGTGACCACGCTGGCCGGCCAGGACAGGTCTCGTCCGAGGCGGCCGCCCGCCACTGCGGACGGTCGGCCGCGGGAAACGGCTGCGACATGATCGGCGTATTGAGCAGCAGCGTCTCCGCGAGCGTCGAGCCCTGGGGCACCACCACCCCGAGAGCACCGAGCGGTCCGGTGCGGTTGCCGGTGGTCTTGCCGGCCCTGGCCTGCGGATCACCCTCGACACCGGACTTGATGCCCGCCGTGTCCCAACACTGGGCGGCCAGCAGCGCCCGTGCGGCCGCGGCGGGGGAGAGGGCCGGGGGATCGGACTCGGTCCGGGCCGAGAACAGGGGAACATTGTTGCCGGAGGAGGCCGAGGCGATCAGCAGCGATACTGGCTTCGTCTTGTCGCCCTCGCCCGTTCCGGTGCGTAGCCCAGCGACCTGCGCGAACGGCTGTTGCCCGAACAGGTCGAATCGATGGGTGTGGATGGCGAGATAGGCGTCGAGCCGATCACCATCGAGCCGGTCCTTCGTCCGGTCCCACAGGGTCTTCCACTCGTCGACATCGGCGGGCGGGGGCGCCGGCTGGCCATCTCCGACCGCGGGGGCCGCGAACATCGCGTCGAGGTACACCGGCAGGAGCACCTGCCGCAGCACAGCCACCATTTCCAGTGGTGCCTCGAAGGCCAGACCGTCGATGGTGTGCGCGTCGAGCAGGCACTCCCGCAGCGACACCATCTCGGCTCGTCCACGTCGGACGACGGGCACCCACGGCTCCCGTATCAGGTCAAACGTCGCCATCCACACTCCTTTCGGGTCACTAGAGCCACTCAATTAACGACCAAGCCGCCGGAATCGCTCCGAGGATGGTTCCGGAACACACCAGGACGGGGACGAGGCGCCGCGTCCGGGGCCTCGGTTTCATCGAGCAGCCCGTAGTCGGGGTCGTAGGTGAACCGGCGACCGCCGAGGACCGCCGACCGGGCTTCGTCGAGGACGAGGACCCTGGCCCGGCGCAACCAGGGATCGTCGCCGCACTCGGGCAGCGGCAGCAGGTCTTTCGCCGCGGTGGTGACGGCTGGGCGGGGCGGCAAGCGCACCGCCGACTGGGCGACGGCTTCGGCGACCTCGGGCACGCTGACCGCGGCCCCCGCGGTGTCGATGTGATGCCCGTCGAGGGTCAGATAGCCCCGGTCGCCGTCTCGACGCACCAGGACGACCTCGACGGTCTCCGGACCGTCCCGGACGACGGCGGCCACCGCGTCCTCATTGGTGAGGTCTGCCATCGCGATGTCGTGCAGACCGTCCAGGGTCGCCCGGCCGAGGTTCTTCTCTCCGGCGAGGAGGAACTTCTCGGCCTTCCCCTCCCGGGTTTTCTGCTGCTCATGCCAGCGCTTTCGCGCGTCGTCCACCGCCGGCCGCCACGACGGCGGGACGGGCTCGGCGTCGTCGTATCCGCGCCGGACCAGGGCGGGCACCGCATCTGGGACGCTCCAACCCGATCCGGCTTCCGGGGCCGTCGCCTCGATGACCAGGGACGCGGCTCGCAGTAGCGGGTACCGGCCGTAGACGTACTCGCTGCCACGCGGGAACGTCGGGGGCGCGTCGGGCTGCTGACGCATGCCGGTGACCACGACCGCCGGGGCGCGGACCGCAGCGGGACGGGCCTCGGGCGGGCGGTGGTGCCGGTGGAGCCGCCCGACGCGCTGCAACAGCAGGTCGATCGGCGCGAGATCGGTGACGAGCAGATCGACGTCGACGTCGAAGGACTGCTCCGCCAGCTGGGTCGCGACCACGACCAGCCGGCGGGGACGGGGAGGTTTCCCGCTGTGACCGGGTGGGCCGAGTCGATCCAGGGCCCATTCGGTGCGGGTGGCCCGGGCCCCGACGACGAGGCGGGCATGGAGCAACACCACCTCATCCGGGCCGAAGGATGCCCGGATTTCTCGGTACGTCTGCTGCGCCCGGCCGACGGTGTTGCGGATGACCAGCGCGCAGCCCCCCTCCGACAGCGCCCGCCGGAGCAGCGTGACCACGGGGGACGGCCCGGTGGGCGAGGATCCGTCCTCGGGATCCTCGTCGAGGACGTCGACGGCCACGGTCAGGGGATCGCGCCACGGTGCGGCCGTCAGCTGGGCGTACCGTGGTTGTCCCTCGCCCGGGGACAGGGACCGCACCACCGGGTATCCGGTGTCTTCGGCCATCTCGGGCGGCACGGTGACCGCCGTCCGCTGCGTCGCACCCTGGAGGTATGCCCGTGCCAGGACCATCCGGGTGTCCGGCGGCAGGGTCGCCGACAGCAGGATGACGGGCACGCCAGCGTCGGCCAGCCAGCGGAGGGCCTCGGTGAGGAACTGGGTCATGTAGACGTCGTAGGCGTGGACCTCGTCGAGGATGACTACGCGGCCGGCCAGACCGGTATGCCGAAGCATGACGTGCCGGGTGCGGGTCGCGGCGTGCAGCAGCTGGTCGATCGTGCCGATGGTGACCGGCATGAGCAGGCCCCGCTTCGGCCCGAGGAACCATTCCGCCGGGACCTCGGGAGCGGCGTTGCCGCCCCGGCCAGCGCTGGGCAGGCCGTATTCGTCATCGCCCGTGCCATAGGTGTCGACGTCGTTGCATCGTGTCTGGTCGAGCAACTCGCGCCACTGCCGGTTGAATCGGCGCTTGCCGTGCAGCAGGCCCACCGGGGTGCCCGGCTCGATGCGCTGTGCCCACGCGTGTACCCGGGTGAACATGGGGTCGCTGGTCGCCTGGGTGGGCATGCCGACGAACACGCCGTCGGCGCCGAACCGGCGGGCGAGGATTTCGGCGGCGGCCAGCGCGGCCTCGGTCTTGCCCTCCCCGGTCGGGGCTTCGATGATCAGCAGTCCCGGGGCGGGCATGGTGGTCGCGAGGGCGACCGTTGATTCCTGGAACGGGCGGGATTCCTGGCCGAACCGGAGCCGAATCAGATCACGCACGGGGCGATAGGGCTGCCGTGACCATCCACCTCGCAATCCCAGGGTGCCCCACGCGTCGTCGGCCCGCTGCCTGGCCTGGTCCATCGATACGTCGGCGAGCCGGTCGACGCCGGGGAAGTGGGGGCCGCTGGCGATCCAGTCCGCCATGATGATCGCGCCGAGGATCGCCAGCTGGTCGGCCCTGCGG
>JABDRL010000227.1 GCA_013041765.1 Dactylosporangium sp.
CCCGGATAGCACGTTCCCCACAAGATCTGGATGCGACGCGTCGACTCCAGTGTCTAGAACCCCGACCGTCACACCCTCTCCCTGCGTAATCTCATGTGCTTGAGATATCCGCAACGAATCCAGATGCCATTGCTTGCCGCGAATATCATCCGCATGCGCCGGAGCACACCACGAGAATACCGCGGCAAGACCGACCACAACGGCCAGCACTCGCCGCCTGCCGGCCAAAGCCCACCCAATCATCGGTCAATTCCAATCACGCCGGCACCAGGATCATGATCAAGAGGTTCCACCGGTGCCTCCAACACCGATGGCCCTCCCTGCTCCACCTGCCATGGGCTATCCGGATCGAATTGCTGCCGCTGTTCCTCTTCCCGCGCCCGACCACCGGTCCCGATCGGCGGAGCCGTCCCCCGGCCGGCCTGTCCCTGCGAGCTACCCCCAAGAACCCCGCCCGGCGGCATCATCCGAGACACACCAGAGCCCCGCCCCGCGCCAGGCGTCAGCTGCCCACCGATCAGCCCACCCGGCGGCATCACTCGAGACGCACCGAACCGGCCAGCCGAAACCCCCATGCCTACAGCGCCAACCGCCGGAACATGCCCCAGCACCCTCCCAGGCAAACCGCCACCGGAAGTGCTCCCCGCGACCGATGACCCAACCTGCGAGCCAGGAGCCAACGCCCCCGAGCTTCCAACCAAAGCCCCCGAACTCCCAGCCAACGTCGCCGAAGCGGCCGGCACCGGGATTTCCGGCGACATCACATACGACGCACTGTAGCCAACGCCAACAGCAGCCCCACTAGCCCCGGCGCCGACCAAACCACCAGAACCAGAATCAGCCGAAGGAGGCTCATCCTTCCAAATCTGCGGATCATATTTCGGAGGTGCTTGCATGGTGTCGGCGGCTTCGCTGATTCGCACGTCTGCGGCGTCCATGGCCTTCACCGCATCCGCGACCAACTTCTGCGCAGCGGTCTTCGGTTCGCCTTCCAACGGAGCATACTGACCAGGATCGCCAGCCGGGTTCAGCCTCACCCACTGCTCATACAGCGGCTTGATCTCAGCCTTCGCCTTCACTACAGCATTGACGATCTGCACCAACGCCGTATAGTTCTTCGACGCCCGGGAACTCGTTGTCTCCATCGAGGCGATCAACTCGTCAACATAAATAAGGAACAGACGAGACGCCTCGCTGCCGTCCGGCGGCCACGCCGCCTCCAGTTCCGCCCGAGCATCCCGCAACGCCGAAGCATGCACATCCGCAGCCGTCACCGTGTCGCGCCAGCCGTTGACCGTCCGCCAGACCTGGTCGCCAATCTCCTCATTCACGGAGGCCCACAACTCCGGGATACTGAACTTCGCATATTGACTCGCCACAGCTCAGACCCCCGAGCCATCCTGCGGATTCGCCGCATACCCACTGCCATACGCCTGCGCGTCACTGGCCGCCCGCGCCTCCTGATTCGCCTGCGCCCGTGCTTGGGCTTGTGCAGCAGTCACCGCATCGGTCAAAAGCGTCGTAATCGCCTTGGATCTCTCCGCCGACGACCGATCAGCTTCCGAGTAATTAGCCTTAACCTGCCGAACGGCCTCAACCAGCACCGACGACGCCCAAACATACGTTGACAGCGTCTCGCCGGACTGCACCAGACAATCGTGATGCAGCAACCTCGCTTGTGCCAGCACCGGGCTCAACGTCCGCGAGCCAAACGGAGTCCCTCCCCGATACGCCTCGAACACCCCACGAACCGCAGGCACAAAATTGTTATTCCCGCTGTCCTCCACCAGCCCGGCAGCCCGGTCCAGCCCCGGCGGATACACCTTCAGCGGCGCACCGCCCAGATCACCTGACGCAACAGGATCCGTCGATACCATGGTCGTTCCTCCCCAGCCAGCACACGCCCGACCAAGCCATCGGACGCCCCCAGACCCCGAGAGTATCGAAACTGACCAACGGCGTGGGGGCACCAATCAACGCCGAGAATCCGCAACAGCCCCTACTCGGCCCGGCGCTCACCGATCAGATTGTCCAGATATTCGCGGGCCTGGACCGCAGCCCGAGCCTGGGCCTCGGGCGTCATCGCCTGGTAATCGGACCAGAAGCTGCCGAAGGCCGCACCAAGCTCGTCACCGTATGTCGGGGTACTGGCTGCTGTTCGAAGATCCAATTGGCCGCGCGGCACCGCCTCCGCCATTTCCCGAGGCGTTCCCCGGGGTCCGTCCGCCAACCGCCGAAGGCAGTCGCGCAGGAACGCGGCCTTTCGTGGGTCGCCACCAGCGATATCGTCAATGCCCTCAATGAACACGCGCGGCCCTGCCTTATCCGGTAGAGAGACGCCACCAGCAACTCGCCAGCTGAAGCGCGGAGCGCGGATTGTGCCTGTTAGAGGCTGGAGCCGATGCCGCCGACGGCCCGCTCATGGGCGCTTCGCGCCAGATTGAATGCGTCCCCGCCTGAACCGACCTCGGCATACCGCTCGACGTAGGCCTTCGAGTCCCTAGCAGCGTCCGCCGCCCGGTCAACCTGCGCCCCGAAGCGGTCCAGGCCATCGGGAACAACCGTGAAGCCCACCGCGCCCCCGCTCGCCCCGCGCCGTCAACAGCGCTGTTGGCTCATTGGCCGAGGGCAAGAAGAGCGATCCCCAGCCCGATCGCTCCGAGCGCCACCATCCCGCATCGCCGCGACGGGAACGGATCCCGGAAGATCCAGACTCCGACTCCGGCAAGGCCCCCGAGCACGCACAACGCACAGCCCAGAGTTGCCCACCCGTACAAAGGGTTGTTGATCAGGGAGACCACCGCGGCAAGGCCAAGCGCCACGGACAAAGCAGCGGCCTGCTGCCTCACCCGGCGCTCGGCCCAGCTCCCGGTCGCGGCCGACGGCTGCCGTCTCAGCTCGGCGAAGTACCTCCGCGCGAACGGCACAAGCCCGCCCCCAGTCCCGAGGCGGCATAGCGGGCAACGACCACCGGCGATCCCATCGCCAGCCCGAGGCCCGCCCGCCTGGACATGGCCCCGACGCCACCAGCGCCTTCCCGCACCTCACCGGTCGCTCGGGCGCAGCGCTCCCCCGGTGATGTCGGCCGGAGTCGCCCTACTGACGGCCGGGGTGGCCACCGCGAGCGGCCCAGAGGTACTGCTGGCGATGGAGTTGGAACATGACGTCGCGATCGTGTCGCAACAATCACGGAAGGCGTGCTTGACTTCGCACTCGCCGTCGTAGAGCACCCGGTCCATAGACCCCAGGGCCGCGTACACGTTGGCGGCGATCTCCTGGGCGGTCGGAGCGCTCAGATCGCTGGTCGCCGGCGGCTCCGGGGCGAGCCCCTGGGCAAGCGTGCTGGCAACGATGGCCGCCACCCCCAGGGAACCCGTGCCGAAGGTCGGCAGGGTCAGCACCGTACCGATCGAGATGCCGAGCAAGGTACCCCACATATACGACTTGGGGTCCTTGCTGCTTTTGAGCGCCTCCACCGCCTGGATCGCCTTGCTGAGCAGGTCAAGGGTATTCCGGCGGTAACGGATATACAGGATCTTGTTCATGCCGAAAATCTCGACGGCGGCCTGGGCAGCCCGCGCGTGGTTGGGAGACATGGACTGCAACGGAGTCACAAAGTTGTCGATGAAGTTGACTTGCAGCGCTCCCTGCCAGTAGCTCATCTCGGTGCGCACATCGCTGATCCGGCTGAGCGCCGGGCTGGTGAAGGCGATCCCACCCCGGCCGTCCGACCCGCCCTGGAACCTGCCGACGATGCCCTCCAGCTCGCCAATGACCGGAGTGCACGCCTCGGGATCGGGCCCCAGACGTCGCTCGAAGGCCGGCTCGATCCACTCGTAGTACTCGGTACGAACCACCTCGCGGTACCGGTCGACCTCCGCCGCCGGGATCGGGGCATGCGCAGACCCGCCGGGATGCGCCCTGGCCCACTGATCCTCCACGGCTTTCACCCAGGACGTGGTATCCCGGAGCGTCTGATCGATCAGCAGTCGCTTGAGCTCCCTTGCCTGGCCCATGGCAATCTCTTCGAAAGCAGAGCTCCGCACATCCTCGGGTGTGTCAAGCCTCTTGTCCACGGTGGATACTTCCCTTCCGGCGGTCCTACGCCGTCGGCCGGACCGGCAGGCCAGGATCGTCGTCGGCCCCCGCAACCGGCGGGTTGGATTCCGGGCTGGCCGGATCGTGGTTGGCCGGATCGGCCAGATACCCGGCCAGGGCATCCGCACTGGCCTGGTCGGCGTCCACATAGACCCGGGTTGCCAGGCGGACACCGTCGGCCGCGGCCAGAACCGCATCGCCGACCTGCGCGAACATACCCTGCAACTCCGCCCGCAGATCATCCCAGCTGTCGGCCACGGAGCCCGCCAGCGCCCCCGAGGCGGTCAGACCCGCGACAGCCCGGTTGGCGTCGTAGTACACATCGGCGATCCGGGGCAGATGGACCTCGGACACCCGCCAGAGGTGGTGCAGATCCCCACCCATGACCTCGCCGGTCACGACGACCGACCCCGATCCGCTCCCGCCGAAACCTCGGCTCGGGACCTGATGCGTCGCCGGACCAGCCAGTTTCCCAGCACCAGCAGGATGCCCAGCACCATTCCGCCTTGGACCAGGGTCTGCCAGGAGGGAAGGACGTCACGCGAGCCGACCGGCGGAGGGCGGAACATGAGCACCCGATCGCCGGTGAAATCAGCGATATACACCTCGCCACCCGGCCCCACCGCGAGGCTGGCGAAGACGACATCGGTCCTGGCGATAGTCTCCACGATATTTCCCGCCCCCAACCGCAGCACCTCGCTGTTGGCATTGAACAGGTAGACCCCATCGGGACCGACAGCCATGGCGTTGATGAAGTCGACGGTAGGGTCCATCACATCCAGGCGCCTGGTCGTCAATCCCCACTGGTCGGGCTCGGGCCGGGTAACCGTGGCCAGGGCGCCATCGCTGAGTCGAAGCAGGTTACCGCTGTTGTTGAACCACACGTCGCCGTCGCGGTCGACGACCGGATCTTTCGGACCTGGCACAGAAACCCTCGTGGCGTCCTTCCCCGCATGGGCTGCCTCGTAATCGGCGGTGCCATTGCCGGCCACCGTGGTGATGATGCCCTCCGGAGACACCGCCCGCAGCCGTCGGCTGCCGATATCGCCGATGTAGACCGTGCCGTCCGGGGCGACGCCGAGGCCAGAGACCTGCGCAAGCGCGGCCTGCCGCGCCGGGCCACCATCGCTGGAAAACCCTGCTGTCCCAGTTCCGGCCAGCACCGACATCCGCCCGTCCGGCGACAGGGCCAGCACCCGATACCACTCGTCAGCGATATACAGCGTGCCGTCCGGACCCACCGCCACAAACCGAGGGTCATACAGATACGTCTCGGTGCCCGGCTGCCCGTCCGGCATCGGCACGCCCGGTCTGGCCGCACCGATCGGCCGGCGGGGTTCCTTGCCCGGACCAGCCACCGTGGTGATGATGCCGGACGGGGACACCGCCCGCACCCGTTCCGGACCCACCTCGCAGATGTACAGGGTGCCGTCGGGAGCGACCGCCATCCCCTCCGGCCTGATGACAGTGGCCTCAGTCGCCGGCCCACCGTCACCGTTGTCGCTGGTGACGCTACCGTCGCCATAGCTGGTGGGCACTTCCACACCACCGCCCGCCACCACGACCAGCTCGCCGATATCGGCATACGCCACACCAGGAGCCCCCTGCGGAACACCCACAACGACCAATACGATCACGACGAGAAGGGAACGCTTCCATGACACGCCGCAATGTCTACCACACGGGCAGCACCCGGGCGGCCCCGTCGGATCCCGGTGATCCTGACTGCGGCGACGATACGATGGCCGTTTCCATCACATCGCCTGATCAGAATATCCATATCCGCATTTTAGACATTTCTAACATCAAACTCTGGTTCCGTTCGAGATCGTTCGACCGCTACGACGAGGAACGTCTCGCCCACCAGCTCGGCCGCCTGGGCTCGACCGCCTGGATCACCTACCACCGGAGGCAGTCCGAGGCCTACCGGCGTGCCCAGGGGCTCAGTGCCGACGAGCTGGCCGCTGCCGAGCGCCCTTCCGACAGCCCGCACCGTCGACGCTTCCAGGAGGCACTGCATGCCGTCGAAGGCGAGGGCGTCTCTCCCAGCGGCGCGATTCGGGTGCGTACCACGGGGTTGCTGCGGTGGAACGTGACCATCGAGCCCGGCACCCTTCGGCGGCTTGGGGAGGACCGTTTCCGGTCAGAGGTCCACGCGACCATCCGCGCGCTGCTCCAGGACCGCGAGATGAAGATCATCATTCTAAAATCCGACTATTTCGACCTCGGCCTGCCGGACGCCTGGCTGGACCTCATGCGGCGGTTGCGGGCCAGCAACAGCCGCCGGTGACGGCCCGCGGCAACGGCGGGCGCGGAGAGCGGTATGTGGTGCGCGGGCCGATGCCCGGAGATCAATCAGAGAAGGCGTTCGGGCGGCGTTCGAGCAGGGTGTGCAGCATCTGCTGGATGGTCTCGCGCACCTGGTCGGCGAGGTTGAACACGACCATCGGGTCGTCTGCGGCCTCGGCCCCCTCACAGTGCTCGATCGGCTTGCCGAACTCGATCAGCCACTTGCTCGGCAACGGCACCAGGCCGAGCGGTCCCAGCCACGGGAATGTCGGGGTTATCGGAAAATACGGGGTTCCGAGCAGGCGTGCCAGTGGCCAGATGTCGCCGAGCTTCGGGTAGATCTCCTCGGCGCCGACGATGGAGACGGGAATGATCGGTGTGCCTGTCCGCAGCGCCGCCGCGACGAATCCGCCCCGACCAAAGCGTTGCAGCTGGTAACGCTCGAAGTAGGACTTTCCGACGCCCTTGAAGCCCTCCGGGAACACCCCGACCAGCTCTCCGGCCCGCAGCAGCCGCTCGGCGTCGGTGTTGCAGGCCAGCGTCGCGCCCCACTTGCGCATGAGTTCCGACAGCCCGGGCGTCCGGAACACCAGGTCGGCGCCCAGCACCCGGAGGTACCGCCGGGCGGGATGCTCGTCGTGCACCGCGACGCCCAGCATCAGGGCGTCCATGGCGACGGTGCCGGAGTGGTTGGCGACGACCAGGGCCGCCCCGTCATCCGGCAGGTGCTCGGTGCCGGTGACCTCAACGCGAAACCAGGTGCGGTAGAGCTGGCGGAGGGTCGGCAGCAGCAGCCCATCGGTCAGGTGCTGATCAAACCCGAACTCGTCGACGGCGTAGTCACCGGTCAACCGCTCGCGGAGGAACGCCAACCCGGCAACGATCCGCCGATCCCACTCGTCGCCGACGGGTCCTGGGCCGGCGCTGGGTTCCGCATCCGGGCCGAGGCCCCGGCCACCGGTGTCAGCCATCGAGGATTCTCCCCCAGTCCTGGATCAGGGACCGGGCCCGCCGCACCCGTTCCAGCAGCAGCTTCTCCGCAGCCCGAACCTTGTCCGGGCGCAGCAGCGCCCCGCGCCGGTGGTGCCGAACGAAGTCGTCGAACGCGACGGCCGTGGAGCGGGGGGTGAGGCCGAATTCCTGGATCAGGCGCCGGGTGTCGACCACTCTCCCGTGCACGAGCAGGTCGAGCCGGTCCCGGGTGAACTCGCTCCCCCCGACGCTCTGCGGGACCGCCGCCGCGAGGTCGAGTCCCTGCTCGGCCACTGGCGCGGCGATGCGGCCGGCCCTGCGCAGGGCCTGGGACAGCGACAGCACGCCCCGGCCCGCGACGTTGAACGTCCCGGGATGGGACTCGACCACCGACCGGTGCAGCACGTCCAGCCCGTCCTTGATGTGCACGAACTGGAGTCGGGGGTCGCGGCCCAGGACGGTCGGCACGACGGGTTGCGCGAAGTACCTTGTCAGACTTGTTTCAGTGTACGAGCCGACAAAGGGCGCAAACCGCAGCACGGTAATGCGCGGCTCGGGGCGCCGACGATGAAATCCCCGCACATACCCCTCGATATCAAGCACATCTCGGGCGAACCCGCCTCGCGGCAGTTCCAGGGGCTCGGTGTCCTCGGTGAACACGGCCGGGTCCCGGAACGAAGCCCCGTAGGCCGCAGTCGATGACCGAACGACCAGCCCCCGCAGCCCGGGCGCCTGCTGGCAGGCCGCCAGCAGCTTCATCGTGCCGATGACGTTGTGCTCCTTCATCGCCTGCCGGCCACCGGGGCCGGGCTCAGGCGTCGTGGCGACCCCGACGTGAGCCACGACCTCGACCTCTTCGTCGACCATCAGCGACGTCATCGCGGGGTCGCGCAGGTCCAGTCGACGGACCTCAACCCCGCCGAGGACCGCCCGAAGGTCCTCAGGCGGGGCCAGCGAGTCGATGCCCAGAACTCGCCCGACACGACGGTCGCCGGCCAGGACCCCGGCCAGATGGGCACCCAGATAGTGCGCAACACCGGTAACAAGGACGACGCCCAGTGCGCCCTCGGCGCTCATGGCTCCTCCTTGGAATCGGCGAGTTCTCGCGCTCGACCGGGTGAAATCGACCGCTATTTGCCGAGGCGGCGACGCTGCACACGGGTCTTACGAAGCAGCTTGCGGTGCTTCTTCTTCGCCATCCGCTTGCGACGCTTCTTGACCACGGAGCCCATACGATCGTTCCCCTCGACTTCAGGTGCGCTTGTGGTTTCCCACCGGATGCGCGGTCGCTGCCGGACGATTGCCCGGTTGTAACGCGACACAGTATTGGCGAGTCCAGGGTAGCCGGCCATCATCCGGGTCGGGAAACCGAGGTCGTCTTCGACCTCTGCCCTGGTCGCTCAGACCCTTCTGCCATAGGCACCAGCAAGATATCGGTCGACCGCGTCCTGGGGCACCCGAAACGACCGGCCGACCCGCGCCGAGGTGAGATCGCCCCCGCGCAGCAGCCGATAGACCGTCATTTTGGAAACCCGCAGAAGCGTCGCCACCTCCGCGACGGTCAGAAATTGAACCGTCGCTTGCCGGTCCGCTACGCGTGGCACCTCCGCCATAGTTTGCCTCCACACTCGACCGCCGGATCCCCGCAGGCCGGACGTGTCAGAAGTACGGTAGTTCAGCCGCCGAGTGCGTGGCGGACATATCGCGTACAGTCTTCGGAGACCTTGCTCCAGGACACCTTGAAGATGGCGGATGATGCCGCCTCCAAGCCCTGGCCTTCCCGGGCGACCGCGTTGAAGAACGCCAGCATCCGCCACTCGCCGTAGCGCTCGACGAGCCTGCGGACGGCCAGGAACGCGACGGCGTACCGCCCGTTGGCTTCAGAGGTCGTCGCCGTGCTGTCCGGCTCGGACAGGGGGATCGTGCCGTTCCATCGTCCGCTGCGGGCGTATCGGCGACCGTCGCCGAACGCCCGGTAGCGATAGGTCGACGCGCCGACGTTCTGGATGTACTCCGCGATGCCCTCGACCAGCCACCAGCTGTTCGGATAGGTCCGCTGCACCCCGGACAGGGTCACGACGTGGGCGAACTCGTGCTGGAGCACGTCCCTGGCGTCGCTGACCGCGACCTTCTGCGCGTTGAGCACGATCTCGGTGTGCGTGGCGTTCAGCGGCATCGCGTACGCCGCGACCCAGCTCGCCTGCCGCACCCCGTGCCATTGCGACCACTCGTCGGAACCCGCGACATACACGATGTAGCGGCTCGGCGGGGAATCCCATTTGGCGTACCGGTCGGCAACCGCCGCGGCGCGCTCGGCCGCGGCCAGGATGCTCTTGAGACGGCTGGCCCACCGCTTGGTTCCGGCGACGACGACTCGCTTGCCGACAACCGCCTGGAGCTCGCTGACCTCCCACGGCCGTGGTCCGGTCTGTTCGGGGGTCGAGGTCTTGAACGTCGTCAGCCGCGGCTGTCCGGCCGTCGCCGACCAGTACGTCTGTACGGTGGTTTCCACCGGGGCGCAGCGAGTGGCGACAAAGCAGTAGCGCAGCCGCACCGACGCGGCGACGTGTCCCCCCTGCTCGACCCGCAGCGTTCCGGTCAGGGCCTCCTCGAAGACCGCGACCCGCATCGCGCGGAGGGAAGCGAACCGGCGGGTCAGTTGCGACCGCAGCGCCGTATCCGCCGGATCGGTGCTGGCCAGGAAGCCCGCGAGATTGCCCTGTAACAGGGCCGAGGCCTGCTGGTCCAGCACGTCGGTGATCTTGGATCGCAGTACGCCGCTGGTCTCGACGCCATCGCTGACATCGAGGTCCGGCTCCTCGCTCTGGCTCCCCTCCGGCGGCAGGCCGTCCTTGAGCAGTTCGGCGGTGTCCGCGCCCCGCGAGACACTGGCGATCTGCCCGCCGACCGGGCCGAGCGAGACGGCTGCCGGCGGGGCGAAGACAACGAGAACTCCGAGGACAGCCCCGGCCCGGATCCTGGCCACCAGCGACATCCGGCGGCGAGGTCTCCGCCGGGGTCTCGGCGACACCCGGCGGCGAGGTCTCCGCCGGAGGCTCGGCGACTCGGGCCGCGGGCTCTCGACGCCCCCCGAGTCCCCGTATGCCACCGCCGCACCGTACGCGATCAATAACAAATGCCGGGATCGCCCGTTCGGCGGAACCTCCCGGGCGGGCGATTCATGACCGCCGGTCTCCGGAATGCCCGGCGCCGCAGGCTCACGCCCGGGATCGTAGGGCCTGGTACAGCAGCCCGGCCTTCGATGGCCGGTCGGCGAATCTGCTCATGAGGTAGGCGTACCAGTGCTCCCCGAACGGCAGATACACCCGAACGGTGTACCCCACCGCGGCAAGCCGGTGCTGCTCAGCGGGCCGGATGCCGTGGGCCAGCTGAAACTCGAACTGGTCGCGGGTCCGGTTGAACCACTTCGCCCGGTCCTCCGCAATGGCGATCAGCCGAGCATCGTGCGTCGCGATCAGGGGATACGCGCCGCCGGACAGGAGCACGTTGAGGCAGCGCACGAAGGACCGGTCGATGTCATGGCGCGTCTGGTAGGCGACGGACTCCGGCTCCGCCGTTGCCTTCTTGCACAGCCGGACCCGGGCACCGGCCGCGGCGAGTTCCCGGCAGTCGGCCTCGGTCCGGCGCAGCGCCGCCGGCAGGACGACCCCGGTTGTCGGAAAGTCCGTCCAGAGGCGATCGAGGATGTCCAGCACGGCGTCGGTCGCCGCGGCATGCTCGGCTTCCAGCGTCACCGTCGTGCCCGCCTCCGAAGCCCTGGCACAGATGGCATGGGTGTGCTCGAAGGCCACCTCCCAGCCGAGTCCGAAGCCGAGGACCGAGAGTCTCACGCTGATCTCGGCACTGGGCGTCAGCTCGCTGCGGGTCAGCGCCACGAGTAGCCGCTCGTAGTCCGCCCGGGCCTCCTCGGCGTCCACGAGCGTGCCGGCATCCGCCCGGAGCAGATCAAGGGTCGCGGCGAGGCCGCCCTCGACGACGCCGGTGGTTGTCGCCAGCGCGGTCTGGACGTCCTCTCCGGCGATGAACTGGCGTGCCATGCCACGGGTCAGCGGCACGGTCTCAATCAACCGTTCTGCCCGGTGCGACCGAGCCGCGGCGAGGATGACCGAACGGAGCATAGGCGAAGGGTATCGCCGGGGTCTGGCAGAAGCAGTTCGGGGCGGACAACACACCGACAATGCTGGATTCCATGAGGTCGCCACGCTGCGGGTTGTTGTCTACCGTTAGCGAGGTGGACTTCGACGAGTACGCACGCACGGCCGTGAAAATCGTCAATACCCCACTCGGAGGCCTGACCGATCTGCATGACCTGCTGAGCGTGGGGCATTGGGCGGCGCAGCACCCGACCGACAGAGACCTTGCCACGTTCAAACGGGTCAGCAAACGACTGCGGAGCGTCTTCGTCCACCGGGCGAACAACCGAGCGGAACGATCCGTCGCCGAGCTCAACGCGCTGCTTGAGGCGTTTCCGGTGCGCCCGACCATCGCGGGCCGGCCCAACGGCACCTGGCGCATGCGCGTCACCGGGCGAGGCTCGTCGATCAGCTCCGAGGTGCTGGCCGGGGCGGTCTGGGGCCTGGCCACCTGGCTGTGTGAGCACGGCAGTTCCCGCATCGGGGTGTGCGCGGACGAGCACTGCGGCAACGTCTATCTGGACACCTCGTCCAACTGCTGCCGCCGGTTCTGCTCCGAACGCTGCGCCACCCGCTCCCACGTCGCCGCCCACCGGGCGCGCAAGCGCTGTACGAAGGCGGCCTCGCTACACGTCAGCGGGTAGCGCGCCGTGGCCGCGGACCCGCTCGCCGGCCACCGCCAGGTGTCGGCGGGTGAACTCCAGGGCCTCCCGCAGGTACTCCTCGCGCTCCGCCCGGTTGGCGACCCGCCGGGTGGTGACCTCCAGCGCGATCGCGCCAGCGAATCCCCTGGCGGGCAGGGAATGCAGCAGTTCGGCGCAGGGCTGGGTACCCCGGCCCGGGACGAGATGTTCGTCACGCCCCCGCCCGGTGCCGTCGCCCAGGTGGATGTGGGCCAGCCGCGCACCCATCGCGTCGGCCATCCCCAGGCAGTCGGTCTGCGCCGCCGCGCAGTGGGAGACGTCGAGGGTGTAGGCGTCGAAGCCCGCCGTCGTGGGATCCCACCCTGGGGAGTAGGGCACGACCTCCACCCTGCCGATGCCCCGCAGCGGGTACATGTTCTCGACGGCGAACCGGATGCCGGGGTGCTCCGCCGTCAGCGTGGACAGCCCCTCGGCGAAGCCCCTGGCGTAGTCACGTTGCCAGGCGAACGGCGGGTGGACCACCACCGTTGACGCCCCGAGGGTTTCGGCGAGCCTTGCGGCCCGGCGCAGGCGTTCCCACGGATCCCGGCTCCAGACTCGCTGGGTGACCAGCAGGCATGGGGCGTGAACCGATCCCACCGAGACACCGTAGTGCCGGATCAGCCCTTGGAGTGCTCCGGCGTCCTGGCTGACGGCATCGGACCAGACCATCAGCTCCAGGCCGTCATAGCCGAGCCGGGCGGCAATCTCGAACGCCGCGGTGGTCGATTCCGGATAGACCGAGGACGTGGAAAGGAGCACCGACGGAGGAGTGGGGGGCGTCAGCGTCACCCGGCAAGCCTAGCCGGGGACATCGAGGAACACCCCGCCCGGAACGGATGACCCCCATGGCGTGAACCAGCACACCATGGGGGTTGTCCGGATAGATCTTCTATTCCAGGAACGACCGGAGCATCCATGCGGACTTCTGGTGCACCTGCTGCCTGGTCACCGCCAGGTCACACGAGGGCTGGTCACCGGCGCTCTCGGCGACCTCGAACACCGCGGCCGAGGTCTTGACGACCGTCTCGTTGTCGGTGGCCAGGGCTTCGACCATCTGCATGGCCGTGTACTTGCCCGCGGCCTCAGGCACGTTGGAGAGGGTGACGAACTCGGCATACGAACCGGGCGCGAAGTGGCCCAGTGCCCGGATCCGTTCGGCGATCTCATCGACAGCGAGGGCCAGTTCGGTGTACTGCGTCTCGAAGAGGGTGTGCAGGGAACCGAAGTGTGGGCCGACGACGTTCCAGTGGAAGTTGTGAGTCTTGAGATAGATGGTGTACGAGTCCGCCAGAAGGCGGGACAGCTCGGACGCGACCTTCGCGCGAGCCTCAGCATCAACGGGATAATCCTGTGCAGCCGACATAACCGAATGGTAAATGGTGCGGCTGGCGTAGGCTCTGGTGAGTGAGGAATCACACCGAGGTGGACAATCTGGACGATCGACGCAGCCCCGAGGTCACTTTGGATTTTCCCCGGGAATGGGTGGAGTTCACCGACCCGGCGAACACCGACCATCTGATCCGCGCCGACCTCACCTGGCTGCTGTCGGCTTGGACGTGCCTGTTCTCGCGAGGCTGCCCCGGCATCCTGCGCGACCGCCCGGCCGATGGGTGCTGTTCCCACGGGGCGTACTTCACCGATGCCGCCGATGAGAAACGGGTACGCGGGGCGGTGCGCGGGTTGACCCGGGCGACCTGGCAGCGCTACCGCCGGGGCTTCGCCAACTACACCCAGGTGGACGACCCGGGCGACGAGGCCCCCGCCCGGCGAACCGCCACCAGCCACGACGGCCCGTGCGTGTTTCTCAACGACGCCGACTTCCCCGGCGGCGGGGGGTGCGCCCTGCACGCCAAGGCCGTACGTGACGGCGTGCACCCGATGGTCTACAAGCCCGACGTGTGCTGGCAACTGCCGATCCGCCGGGACCAAGAGTGGACCAGGCGACCGGACGGCACGTCCGTGCTGGTCTCAACGATCGGTGAGTTCGACCGGCGGGGGTGGGGGGCCGGCGGGCATGACCTGGACTGGTGGTGCACCTCCTCGCCGGACGCCCACGTCGCCGACGGCCACGTCTACCAGGAGTACGGGCCGGAGCTGTCGGCGCTGGTCGGGAAGGCCGCCTACGACCGGCTGGCCGAGTTGTGTGCCGCCCGCGCGGCCATCGGGCTGATCGCCCCGCATCCGGCGGGCCGGTCCGGCTAGCCCCGGCGATCGCTGCGGATCATGGCGATGCCGAACGCCACCATCGACAGCGCGATCAGCACCGCGGGCAGGTCGGTCCGGACGAAGCCGACCAGCCAGCAGTGCATCAGCAGCGCCAAGCCGAGTCCGATGAGCAGCAGCCCGACCCCGCCCTGGGGTCGTACCTGTGCGGGCATGCCTTCCCCAGCCTCCCCCGGTCGTTGATCATCTACCATGATGACCTGTTCGCTTCCGGGCCGGACCGGATTCGACAGGTGCTACGCTTCCGGTCATGTACGCGCGATCGTCCCAGTGGTGGCCCGCCTAACGGCGGCTCCCCTTCCACGCGCGACACCATCCGCGGCCGCCCGACGAGGCGGCCGTCACTGTGTGTACTCGGTCCAGCTTGCCGCCTCGGGCAGCCAGAACCGAGAGGCCACTCATGACCAGCATCAGTCCGGATCTGACCAGCGCGAACGGCGCTTCCCCCGCGGACGACCCGCTCCTGCCGCTGCTACGGTCCGGCCGGCCGTTCGCCCTGATCCGACGCGAGGAGCGCCGGCAGGTCGAGATCGTCACCGGAGACCTGACCACCGTGGCGACGCTGGCGGACATCCCATTGCCCGCCGGATCCAGCACCCTGGCGCTGGTGCCGTTCCGGCAGGCCAGCGAGCGGGGGTTCGCGGTGGTCGAGGACGGCGCACCCCTGCTGTGTCTGCGGATCGACCAGCGGTCCACCCGCGATATCGACCAGGTCCTCGCCGGTCTGCCGGCGGATCCGCCGCGGTTGCGCGATGGCGGGTTCGACCTCGACGACGCCGCCTACGGCACCGTCGTCGAGCGCGTGGTCAGCGACGAGATCGGACGGGGTGAGGGCTCCAACTTCGTCATCCACCGCAGCTACCGGGCCAGGATCGACGGCGACCCGCTCGACGGCGCCCTCGCGGCCTTCGGCCGGCTGCTGCGCACGGAGCGCGGAGCGTACTGGACGTTCTGCGTCCACACCGGCACGAGCACCTTCGTCGGTGCGACTCCGGAACGTCATGTCAGCGTCGACGACGGCCTCATCATGATGAATCCGATCAGCGGCACCTACCGCCACGGTCCCGACGGCCCGGACCGGGACGACCTGCTGCGTTTCCTCGCCGATCAGAAGGAGATCGACGAACTGTTCATGGTGCTGGACGAGGAGCTCAAGATGATGGCGGCGGTCGCGGACCTCGGCGGTCAGGTGGTCGGGCCGTACCTCAAGGAAATGGCCCATCTGACGCACACCGAGTACCTCCTCGCCGGACGTGGCCACCGCGACGTGCGGCAGGTGCTGCAACGCACCATGTTCGCCCCGACCGTCGTCGGGAGCCCGATCGAGAACGCCTGCCGGGTGGTGGCCCGCCACGAGGCCCGGGGACGGGGGTACTACGGCGGCGTGCTGGCTCTGTTGGGTTCCGACGGCCAGGGGCGGCAGAGCATCGACGCCCCGATCCTGATCCGGTACGCGGAGTTCGCTGACTCCGGAGAGCTGCGGGTCCCGGTCGGCGCGACGCTGGTCCGGCACTCCGTCGGCGGGCACGAGGTCCAGGAGACCTACGCGAAGGCGCGGGGGGTGCTGTCCGCCCTCGGCGTGGCTCCCGGCGGCCGCTGCGTGCCGGGCGGCGGCGCGCCCGATGCGGACGCTCCGCAGGACTGCGGCCTAGCCTCGGACGCGGCCGTGCAGACGGCTCTGCACCGTCGAAACGCGACGCTCGCCGGGTTCTGGCTGGAGGCACGCGATCCGGGGGCGGCCCCGCTGGCTCCGGAACTCGCCGGTCGTCGGGTCCTTGTCGTCGACGCCGAGGACACCTTCACCGGCATGCTCACCCACCAGTTGCGGGCGCTCGGCATGGTGGTCACGGTGCGCCCGTACCATGAGGATCCGCCGATCGGCGGGTACGACCTCGTGGTCGCCGGCCCCGGACCGGGAGATCCAGAGAACCTGGCGGACCCGAGGATAGGGGTGCTGCGGCGGATCGTGCTGGAGGCGCTCGGCAGCCGGCAGCCGTTGCTGGGAATCTGCCTCGGTCACCAGGTCCTGGCTTCGGTCCTCGGCCTTCGACTCGGGCGCGGGCCGACCCCGTACCAGGGCACCCAGCGCGTCATCGACTTCTTCGGCCGCAGCGAGCGGGTCGGGTTCTACTCGACATTCACCGCGACCGCGGCCAGTTCGTTTCTGGACACCCCGGTGGGGCCGGTCCGCCTCGCCCGGGACGCCACCAGCCACGAAGTGCACGCCCTACGGGGTGTCACCTTCGCCAGCGTGCCGTTCCACCCGGAGTCCGTGCTGAGTGAGCACGGTATCGACCTGCTCCGTGACCTGATCGCGGGGCTGTTCGGGGGGCCGCCGGCACAGCGGGTGGAGCCGGACGGCCGGACGGCACGGCCTACGGCTCATACTTGTATCCAAGACCACGAACGGTGACGATGTACCGTGGAGCGGACGGCTCCGGTTCGACCTTGGACCGGAGCCGCTTGATGTGCACATCGAGAGTCTTGGTGTCGCCGACGTAGTCCGCGCCCCAGATCCGGTCGATGAGCTGCCCCCGGGTCAGGACCCGACCAGCATGGCGCAGCAGCAGCTCCAGTAGCTCGAACTCCTTGAGCGGCAGCTGGGCCGGTGAGCCAGCGACGGTGACGACGTGGCGGTCGACGTCCATCCGCACCGGCCCGGCGCTCAGGGTCGCCTGGGTGGATTCTTCGGGCTCCACCGAGCGACGCCGCAGGACGGCTCTGATCCTGGCGACCAGCTCCCGTGGCGAGTAGGGCTTGGTGACGTAGTCATCAGCGCCGATCTCCAGGCCCACGACCTTGTCGATCTCTTCGTCCCGGGCGGTCACCATGATGATCGGCACCGTGGACCGCTGCCGGAGCTGACGACACACCTCTGAACCAGACATTTCAGGCAACATCAGATCAAGCAGCACGACATCTGCCCCGACTCGGTCAAACGAGACGAGCGCGTCGGTTCCCGTCTCCGCCACCGACACCTCGAAGCCTTCCTTACGCAGCACGTAGGACAGTGCCTCGGAGAATGACGCCTCGTCCTCCACGACGAGCACTCTGGCCATCGTGCCGTCCCTTCTGTTCTGCGCCAGGAGGTCAGCGGCGCCGACCGTTCCTGACTTCGCCCCAGGCCTCGACCGAGCGGCCCGGCCGGTCATGGCCACGCCGTTTCGCGACCGAGGTCAGCCGGCCTCGCCCCGATCCCATCCGCTGTCCCTTGCCCCAAGGTGGCACCCGGAGGGCTGGCAGGCAACCGCAAGGTGAACACCGAGCCCTTCCCCACCTCGCTGACGACATCCACCCGCCCGCCGTGGTTCGTGGCCACGTGCTTGACGATGGCCAGTCCCAGCCCGGTCCCCCCGGTCACCCGGGATCTGGCCTTGTCCGCCCGGTAGAAGCGCTCGAAGATCCGGTCGAGGTCCCGGGCCGCGATGCCGATGCCCTGGTCCGTCACCAGGATCTCCACGGCTCCGCTGGCCTGCCGGGCCGTCAGGGTCACCCGGGTTCCCTCCGCGGAGTACGCGATGGCGTTCTCTGCCAGGTTCGCGAGGGCGGTGCGCAGCTGGCCCTCGTGGCCGTGGGCGCGCAGCCCCCGAGTGCCGTCCACGACCACCTCGATCCCCTTGGCCACGGCCGGGGTGCTGACCCGGTCAATGATCTCCGCGATGACGCCGTCCAGGTCGACGGGTGTGGGCTCGGGCAAGGGCTCGGCGCCCTGGAGCCGGGTCAACTCCAGCAGATCACTGACCAGCCGGCCCAGGCGGGTCGACTCGTGCTTGATCCGTTCGGCGAACCGCCGGACAGCGATGATGTCCGCGGAGATGCCCGTTTCCTCGTCGGACTCCGTCGCCTCGGTCAGGGCCTCGGCGAGCAACCGCAGCGCCCCGACCGGGGTCTTCAGCTCGTGGCTGACATTGGCCACGAAGTCGCGGCGCACCTTGGCGAGCCGGTGGGCCTCGGTGACGTCGGCCGCCTCGATGGCCACGCACCCGCCGTCGAGGGCGACGGCCCGCAGATTCACCCCGCAAGGCTCCCGTCGCCCGCCCCCGGCTCCCCGGGTCCTTGGGAGATCTAGCTCAAGCCCTCGGGGCTGCTTGCTGCGTCGAACGTGCACCACCAGGGGCAGGATGACCAGATCAAGCTGATCATCCTCACGCAGCATGCCGAGGGTTCGCGCGGAGGGATTGGCCAGGATCACCTGGTTATGCTGGTCAAGCACCACAACCCCGGCTTCCAGGGCGTCGACCATCGACTGGTACAACGGCAGCAGCCGCTCCGATTCGCTCCGCCCGCCGTGTCTGAGCATTCGGGCCGCATCGCGCAATGTCACGAAGCGATGGTAAATCGAGCCGGACGACCCCACCGCTCGGTCCGGCGACCCGAGCGGCCCCGAGCGCGAAGTGTTCACCTGACAGCTGCGTGGTGTTCACCAGAATTCATGTCTTCGATGCTGGTGCGGCCTACCGTGTACAGCACCCGTCGACCGAACTGGGAGAACTATGCGCGACGAGTTCCGGGCCGACCTCGGCGAGGTCACCCGCATGCTGGTGTCCATGGCAGAGGGCGTCCGCACCGCGATGCGGGACGCGACCACGGCATTGCTGGCTCCCGACGAGGCGCTGGCCGAGCTGGTCATCGCCAGGGACGCCGAGATCAATGCTACCTACCGGCTGGTAGAGGACCGGGTGTATTCCCTGCTGGCCCAGCAGGCGCCGGTCGCGTCCGACCTGCGTCTCGTCCTGACGGCCCTGCACATGGCCGGCGATCTGGAGCGGATGGGCGACCTCGCCGATCACGTCGCGAGGACGGCTCGGCGGCGGCTCCCGGGATGCGCCGTGCCAGAGGTACTCACCGACGTCTTCCGGCAGATGGGTGACATCGCCGACCGGGTTGCCAGCAAGATCGCCAGGGCTCTTTCCGCGGCCGACGCCGTCGCCGCCGCGCGGCTTGAGCAGGACGACGATGCCATGGACGAACTTCACCGGACGCTATTCAAGATCATGTTCAGTTCGGACTGGACCGAGGGAACCGAGGCTGCCGTGGACACGGCCCTGCTCGGCCGGTTCTACGAGCGGTACGCCGACCACGCCGTCAACGTCGGTCGGCATGTGGTCTTCCTGGTCACCGGAGAGGCGCTCGGCTGACGGAACACCAGCCGGTGAACCGGGGCGGGGAACCCGGTTCACCGGCTGAGCGCCGTGGTCAGCGGCCCTGGTTGGCGACGGCAGCGGCCGCCGCCGCGGCCGCGGCGGGATCAAGATAGACGCCGCCGATGTCGGTCGGGTTCAGCGGCGAGTCCGGCTGGAAGTCGTACAGCAGCGGGATGCCCGTCGGGATGTTGAGTCCCGCGATGTCGGCGTCGGAGATCTGGTCAAGGTGCTTGACCAGCGCACGCAGCGAGTTGCCGTGCGCGGCGACCAGGACCGTGCGACCGGAGAGCAGGTCGGTGACGATCGCGTCGTACCAGTAGGGAAGCATCCTGGTGACGACGTCCTGCAGGCACTCCGTCTTCGGCATCAGTTCCGGGGGCAATGTCGCGTAGCGCGGATCGCCCGCCTGCGACCATTCGTCCCCGTCCGCGATCGGCGGCGGTGGGGTGTCGTAGGAGCGGCGCCACAGTTGGAACTGCTGCTCGCCATAGGCCTCCAGGGTCTGTTTCTTGTTCTTGCCCTGGAGCGCACCGTAGTGGCGCTCGTTGAGCCTCCACGACCGGCGGACCTCGATCCAGTGCCGGTCGCAGGCGTTCAGGGCAAGCTCGGCGGTGCGGATCGCCCGTCGCAGCATCGACGTGTGTACCACGTCCGGCAGCAGCCCGTGCTCGCGCAGCAGTTCGCCGCCGCGACGCGCCTCGGCCGCACCCTTCGCCGAGAGGTCAACATCGACCCAACCGGTGAACAGGTTCTTGGCGTTCCATTCGCTCTCGCCGTGTCGTAGCAGGACAAGAGTCCCGACCGATCCCTTACTCATAGGGCACATCCTGTCATGAGCATCCCGTCCCCGCCGGACAGGTCGCCACCAGGGCGTGGTGCCTGGCCAGCGCTTCTCGATAGGCGGCGAGCAGCCCGCAGGCCGTGCGGTTCCAGGAGAAGCTCCTGGCGTGGGCGACCGCGCCGCGTGCCAGGTCGGCCCGGTAGGCCGGTTCCGCCAGCAGATGGCCGAGGACCTTCGCCCAGTCCGCCGGATCGTGGCCGTCGACCAGCACCCCGGAGATGCCGTTCCGCACGGCGGTGACCAGCCCGCCAACGGCCGCGGCGACCACGGGCGTGCCGCAGGCCTGCGCCTCCAGGGCCACCAGTCCGAAGGACTCGTTGTGGCTGGGAACGGCGACCAGGTCCGCGGCCCGGTACAGATCGACAAGGTGCTCGGGAGCGCGCGGGGGCAGAAACCGCACCACGTCTCCGAGTCCGAGGGACCCTGCGAGTTCTATCAGCGCGGTCGGACGTTCCAGCCCCGATCCGCTGGGCCCGCCGCAGATCGCGACGACGAGTCTGCCGGCGAGGCCGGGATCGTCCGACCGCAGCCGCGCGGCGGCGCGCAGCAGGACGTCCGGGGCCTTCAGCGCCTGGATCCGACCGACGAACGCGATGACGGCCGCGTTGGGGGCGATGTCCAGTCTCCGCCGCGCCGATTGGCTTCCCCCTCCGGAGGGGGTGAACCGCTCAAGATCAACACCCGGTGGAACGATCTTGACCTTCCCGGGATCCGCACCGTACAGCTCCATGAGTTCGCTGGCCTCGATCTGCGTGTTGGCCACCAGCCGATCGGCCTCGTCCACGATCTGCTCCTCGCCGAGCACCCGGGCGACGGACTCCGCCGTGTCGCCGGATGCCAGCATGCGGTTCTTCACCTTGGCCAGCGTGTGCGCGGTGTGCACCAGCGGAACGCCCCACCGCTCCTTGGCGAGCCAGCCGACCTGACCCGACATCCAGTAATGCGAATGAATCAGCTCGTACCACCCCGGGGGCCGGGCCGCCTCGGCGCGCAGCAGCCCGGACGTGAACGCGCACAGCTGGGCCGGAAGGTCTTCCTTCGCCAGCCCCTCGAACGGGCCGCAGACAATATGGCGGACCAGCACGCCCGGAGCCAACTCCACCGTGGCCGGGAGGTCCCGGCCCGTCGCCCTGGTGAAGATCTCGACCTCGACCCCGACCTCCGCCAGCCGGCGCGAGACCTCGACGATGTACACATTCATGCCGCCCGCGTCGCCGGTGCCGGGCTGGTCCAGCGGAGAGGTGTGCACGGAGAGAACCGCGACCCGGCGTGGCAGCACTGCTCGCCGCGACACCCCCGAACGGTGCAGCGAGTTGACCAGCCCCAATTGGTCACTCCTTCTCGGTTGAGAGCCTGCGGGTTCCCGGCCCGCAGCACCGCTTGCCCCGCTCTGGGCGACACCGACCAGGCGATCGGCGGGTACCGGTTGGATCAACGGCAGTGCCGCCAACCATCTTCCCGGAAACATGGGACACGACAGAGCCCGAGTTGCAGGAGATGATCAACACCATGGGTCAACGACATGGATCCCGGCGTAGTCTGGCCGTGGTCACCGGAGCGTCCAGCGGTACCGGCGCGGCGACCGCACGGCGCCTCGCCTGCGAGGGATACCACGTCATCGCGACGGCACGACGACACCCCCGGCTCGACCGGCTCGTCGCGGACATCACCGCAGACGGAGGCGCCGGCACCGCCATTGAGACGGATATCACTATCGATGCCGACGTGACCTTGCTCGCCGAAACCGTCGCCGAACTCGCCGCGCCGCTGGCCGTGCTCGTCAACAGCGCCGGCGGCGCCTTCGGTGTTGAGCCGGTGGAGCAGGCCGGCCTGGGACGTCTGGTGGTCCGCCCGCTGGCCCAGGCCTCGAGCCACAAGGTGCACCGGACGTGACCCGCGACCCGGCGGGCAGGCAGCCCCGGCCGGTCGGGACCGTCACCCGGGGCACCACCGCACCGCGCCGGCTGCGCCGGGTCGACGCGTGGATCGCCGCCAACCTCGGCGACCGGCTCCGGGTCGCGGCCGATCCGCTGGTGGTCGACCTGGGATTCGGGGCGGCACCGGTCACCACGACCGAGCTGCTCGCCGGCCTGTCCAGCACGGTCGGCCAGCGGCTGCGGGTGATCGGTCTGGACATCGATCCCGCGCGGGTCGCGCTCGCCACCGAGGTCGCGGCCGACCCTCCCCGCCTGGACTTCGGCACCGGGGGCTTCGAGCTGGCTGGGGTGCGACCGGTCGTGGTCCGCGCCATGAACGTGCTCCGCCAGTACGACGAGGCCGCCGTTGGCCCGGCGTGGGCGACCATGACGGCGGCGCTGGCTCCTGGCGGCGTACTCGTCGAAGGCACCTGCGACGAGACCGGCCGGCTGGCGACCTGGGTCGCGGTCGATGCCCGGGGGCCGCGCAGCCTGACACTCTCGGCCGCGCTCCCGGCGCTCGGGAGTCCGGCGACCCTGGCCCAGCGCCTGCCCAAGGCACTCATCCACCGCAATGTGCCCGGCGAGCGGGTGCACGACCTCATCGAGGCACTGGACCGGGGCTGGCGGGGCGCGGCCCCGTATGCGGCCCTGGGCCCCCGCCAGCGCTGGTGGCACACCATCGCGGCGCTGCGCGACGCGGCCTGGCCGGTCGTCGGCGGCCCCGGCCGGTGGCACCGGGGCGAAGTGACCCTACGCTGGAGCGCGGTCGCCCCCGGGCCCTGAGGCGACGGCGCGGCCCGGCGGGTGGGCTACAGGCCGCAGCCCACCAGGACCGGTTCCGGGCGCAGGGTGACACCGAATCGGTCGGCCACGCCACCACGGACATCCCGGGCCAGGGCCAGCAGTTCCTCGGTGGTGCCCCCGCCCCGGTGGGTCAGGGCCAGGGTGTGCTTGCCGGAGAGGGCAACCGTTCGGTGCGCCCCGGCATACCCCCTGGTGAATCCGGCCCGCTCGATCAGCCAGGCGGCGCTGGTCTTGACCGTGCCGGCCTGGCCGGGCCAGGCCGGCGGCTCGCCGCACTCGCTCGCTCGGGCACGCAACTGGCGCATGGCCGCGACGTCGAGCACCGGGTTCGTGAAGAACGATCCCACCGACCAGGTATCCGGATCGCTGGCGTCGGACACCATGCCCTTGCGGGCGCGCAGGGTGAGCACGGCTTCCCGGGTCGCGGCCAGCGGAGCCCGCTCGCCGGGCTCGACCCCCAGGGTCCGCGCCAGTTCCGCGTACCGGATCGGAACGGACAGCGGCGATCGGGTGAGCGCGAACTGCACCGACAGAATCACGTACCGGGTGTTGCGTTTGAACATGCTGTCCCGATAGGTGAACCCGCATTCCTCGGCGGGCAGAACGACAATCTCATTCCGCTCGCGGTCCAGCACCCGGACCGTGGAGATGGTCTCCGCGACGTCCTGGCCGTAGGCTCCGACGTTCTGCACCGGGGTCGCCCCGGTCGAGCCGGGAATGCCCGACAGGCATTCGATACCGGACAGCCCCGCTCCGGCCGCCGCGGCGCAGACGCCGTCCCACGGCTCGCCGGCGGCGACCGTCCACTCCACCCGGGCGGTCCCGGCATCGTTGGCTGGCCCTGCGGCCTCGGCGATCCCGGTGGTTCGCACCAGGATCGTGGTCCCGGGGAAGCCCTGATCGGCGATGACCACGTTGCTGCCACCGGCCAGCAGCAGCAGCGGACCGTCCGTCGACCGCACGGCCTGGACGATCTCCGGGACGGTGCGGGCGACCACGAGACGATCGGCCGGCCCGCCGAGGCGCAGCGTCGTGTACGGCGCCAGCGGCTGGCCGCTGGCCACTCCGGCGTCAACGGCCATGGTCACCGGGCTGGGCTCAGGCACGCCTCTCACCCTAGGGCCTGCCGCACCGGGCTCACCCGCTGGGAGCCGCGGTCCGGCTCCGGCCGGCGGCACGGGGGAATCCGACGGCAGTGATGCCACACCTACCGACGGGTACCCGCGGCACCAGAATCCGCTCGCGCCGCCAGGGGCTGTCCGAGCAACCGGCGGGTCAACAGGGTACTGCCGGCGACGGCGCCGGGAACGGCGATGACCCCGGCCAGCGGAATCAGCAGCAGCAGGAACACGGGAACACCGAACCCGATCGCCAGCGCCCGGTTGGCGCGCAGGAGCCGGCGGCGGTCGGCCAGCCGCAGCCCTCGCCGGTTGAACGGCACGCCGGTCAGTTCCACGGCGAGCAGCCAGCCGCCGACGACCGCACCGAGCGCCGGCACCACGGTCTGCCCCAGCAGGGGAAGGAAGCCCGCGAAGAACAGCGGGACGCTGATGCTCACGGACAACGCCAGCAACCGCAGCGAGTCCACGAGGTTCCAGCGCAGCGTGACGTACCAGGGGACATCCAGTTCCGGGGGAGCCCCACCAACGCCTTCCTCGATCCGCTTGGAGATCACCTCGTAGAACGGATCACCGATCACCAGGGTCAGAGCCGTGTAGGTCACCGCCGTCAGCAGCAGCGCGACCCCGACCAGAGCCACCCCGGCGATGGCCCGCGCCGTGGCCCTCGCCGCCGCGGACCAGTCCTCGGCGAACCAGGTCACCAGGACCGTCAGGTCCGAGAGGAAGCAGAACAGCGCGCCCAGCGCCGCGAGCACCAGCACCAGCGCGAGGAGTGCCGGGATGGTGCCGAGGACCACGAGTCTGGGGCTGCGCCAGTACCTGCCGAAGCCCCGCAGCAGCAGCGTGACACCGTCGAGGAGGTCGCGCAGAACCCCGGGCCGGGGCGGGGTGGGCGTGTGGGGTCCGGTCGCCATGACGGAAACGCTAGACCACGTTGAGGAAGGCCCCGATGCGGTCCCGCAGGTCGATCCGGTCCGCCCAGAAGGCGCCCGGCCGGTCGTAGACATGCAGGTCCGCCGCTGGGAGGGCCGCGCACAGCCGCTCCGCGACGGAGACGGGATGCAGGTCGTCGTCCCGGCACGCGAGGACGAGGACCGGGGTGGTCACGTTCCTCAGCCCCGCCAGGTCAGGCACTGGCGCCAGTCCGGCCAGGTCCTCGAGTCCGGCGGCCAGCCCTTCCCGCATCAGGTGCTCCAGCCGCCGCCGCAGATACTCCCAGACCTTCGCGGACTGCCGGAGACGGACCGGAACATCCTGGGAGATCAGCTCGGCGACCGTTGACGTCTCCCCCGACCCGACAGCCTCCAGCAACGCGTTCAGGCGCACCCGCACGGCGGGCGGCGCCGGCTGATCACATGCCGCGGGCAGGAACAGCACCACCCGGTCGAATCTGGTTGGGTGGTCACGCAGCAGGTGGCAGAGGGCTCCCGCTCCGAGTCCCGCCGCCACCGCCCGGGTCGCTCCGGACAGATCGGCGATCGCCCGGAGGTCCCGTGCCAGGTCGGTGTAGGTCCACCCGCCGGCTGGCGCCCCCGAACGCCCGTGTCCACGGAAGTGGAAGAAGACCCGCCGGCCGACGACGCCGCTGCCCAGCGGCCGGATGCCGGCGATCGAGCAGCCCAGGCCGTGAGCGAACACCGTCGTGGGCGGATGCTCCCCGGTGACCAGCCGTTCGAGGTCAATGCCATGCGGGGTGGCGACGAGTTCCGTGGCCGGCTCGGGCAACGTCGGCCGTCCGGCCTGAGGCCCCCTGGCCGCCGGAGCCCGGCAGCGCTCCGGCCGGCCGTCCGGCGGCGGGGGCCAACGGAAATCCATCACCACGGGCCGCGGCCACCTGCGACATCCCGCACGGCCGGCCGAATGTCCAGCAAATAGATCAGAGCGACTGTCACGATCAGCAGGCTGAGCATGCCGGAGTAGGCGCTCCCCTGGACCGGGGCGGAAAACACCTCAACCGTGCCCAGACCGAGCAGGGCGAACAGGGTGGTCCCGCCGATCAGCGCCAGCCAGAGCCCCTTGGAGAAGGTGCCGATCGCGGGAAACGAGTCAGAGCGCTGCACCAGGCAGTGCGCGAACGCGCCGATTTCCACCACCAGAGTCACCAACGTCAAGACGATATTGATCCAGCCCACAACCAGCAGGTGAAACTGGGGAACCGCGATAACCATGTCTTTGAGCTTAAAGGCTGTTGGCGTCCGCGAGGATTGGACGGGGGAGGTAAGCCGGATTTCGCCGGCCGGGCGGCGCCCTCGGCTCCCCGTGGGCCTGGGCCGGTCCGGCCCAGGCTCCTCGGGTGGGCCCGGTGGCTACTCGGCCGCGGGCTTCGCCCGCTTGGCCGCGGACTTGGCCGCAGGTTTCGTGGTGGCCGTGGGCTTCGCCGGCTCCGGCTCCGCCACGATTTCAGCCGTTGGTGCCGCCGCCGCGTCAACGGCCGGCTTGGGCTCGACGATTGTGGCCGAGCCATCCTCGCTGGACTGAGCGGTGTGCACGACCTGCTCGCCACGGGTGACAAGGTCGGCGTACACGGCCGCGGCTCGATCCTGTGCCACGTGGGCACCGTGGGCCAGGGCGTCCGCGTTCCGGCGGGCGCTGTGGGCCAGGGCGTCCGCGTTCCGGCGGGCGCTGCCACGCAGCCGCTCCAGGTCGGGGCGCCGGACTTTGCCGCCAGCCGCAGGCCGCAGGTCCGCCATCTTGCCCCGCAGGTGGGCGACCTGGCCCGGCAGCGTGCGCAGTTTCTGGTACGCCAGGTCCCCGGCCCCGGCCGCCGCGTACAGCGGGCCGGGGATCTTCTTCGGTTTCTGGGTGGTCATCTCGGCTCCTTCAGCGTGTCGTTTCGGGGTCAGCCCCCTGCTGGCCCCGCAGGTGTGGGGACTGCTCGCCGGACGCGGGCCCGTCCTCGCCGTCCGCGGACACGCGGGCGTTCTCTCTGCGGAACGTCTCGTAGATCTGTGTCAGCGACTGTTTCTGGGCCATGGTCAGGTCGGGGTCGGCCGCGATGGCCGCAAGCACGCCGTGCCCGTCCATCGCGTCGAGAAGCCCGGCCCGCAGATACATCACCGGGGTTGAGACCCGCAACGCGCCGGCCAGCTGTGCCAGCACCTCCGCGCTCGGTTTGCGCAACCCACGCTCGATCTGACTGAGATACGGATTACTCACCCCAGTCTGCTTGGCGAGCTGCCGCAGCGAGATCCGGGCGTTGCGCCGGAGGTCCCGGATGAAGGTGCCCAAGTCGCGTGGCTGGTCATCGGGATGCTTCATGCCACCCGACGGTACCCTCAGACGCTTGCTATTGCAAGCATTCCGCTAGCTACAGCTAGCACGCCGGGCAGCCCCGAGCGCTCAGTCCGGATCGATGCTGGCGGCGATGCCGCCGACCCGCAGCGTCCCGCCCGCCGCAGCCGTGCGCGCCGCGCTCGCGCGGATCAGGGCCAGCGCGATCGGCCCCAGCTCGAAGTGGCGTGCTCCCGTTCCGATCATGCCGACCCGCTCGCCGCCAGCGGTGAGCACCGGCGTATGCCGTTCCGGAACGGCCTGGCTGCTCAAACCATCGAGGTGCAGCAGCACGAGCCGGCGCGGCGGCCTACCGAGATGGTGCACCCTCGCGACGGCCTCCTGCCCCCGGTAGCAGCCCTTGTGGAAATGCACCGCACGAGTCCATCCGACCTCGGACGGCAGCGTCTTGTGGTCCGTCTCGAACCCCAGTCTCGGGCGGCGGTCCGCGACCCGCAGCGCCTCGTAGGCCCAGATCCCGGCGGTCGGCACGCCCACCGCCGCCGCCACATCCCCACTGGCCGAGCGGGGAACCAGCAGGTCAGCACCCCCCGGCACCCGACGGACGAGCCCGTCGAAGGCTGGCAGCTGGCCGGCGGCGTACATCGCCGACGGCCGGGACGGCACGGTACGCGCCTCGAACTTGGGCGGTGGCACGGGCAGCACATCCGGCTCCGCCAGCGGACCAGCGCCCAGCGACGCCAGGGCCTCGCCGGTCGCGGGACCGACCAGCGACAGCAACGCGCGGTCCCCGGAGCGGTCGACCGGGTCGACCTGTAGCAGGAAGGCCATGCCCGCCAGAAAGGCCAGCAACGGTTCCGCCCTACCGGGTGGGCAGTCGAGCCAGGTCGTCTCGCCGTCGTCCAGCACCCCGGCGTGCTCTTCGACATGTCCGTGCGGCGACAGCAGCAGCAGTTCCGTGCCGCTCATCGGAGCGAGGTCCGTCAGGTACTGCGAGGTCAGGCCGTGCAGCCACCCCAGCCGGTCCGCCCCGGCCACCGCCAGCACCCCGGCGTTCGACCGGTCGACGAGGCCAACCTCGGTCGCCAGGATCCGCTGCTCCCGCGACGGATCGCCGTAATGGGCCGGGACCCCGGCATCGGGGTGATCGGCATCGAGCGCACCGACAGCAACGGCCCCGGGGAAATCGATCATTTTGGCCCTCCAGCCCCACCAGCACCCCTGGCGGCACAGGCCGCGCAGGTGCCGAACAGCGCAGCGTGCCCGAGATCCAGCCGAAAACCGCGCTCCCGCGCGAGCTGAACCGCAAGATCCGCGAGCACCGTCCGCGGCAACTCCTCCACCGTGCCACATCCGTGACAGACCAGGTGCAGGTGCTGGTCCTGACCTGCCGGGTGATAGGTCGGCGCCCCGTGCGACAGGTGCACATGGCTGATCAGACCCAGCTCTTCCAGCAACTCCAGCGTCCGGTAGACGGTGGTGATATTGACTCCGGCCGCCCTGCGGGCGACAGCGGTGTGCACCTGGTCCGGCGTGGCGTGCCCGAGGGACCGCACCGCGTCCAGCACGAATTGCCTCGGCGCTGTCAGCCGCAACCCCCGAGATCGGAGAACGTCGGCAAGCGAGGACGTCACGGGTCCGATCCTAGGCCGGTACCGCGAGCCAGACCCGTCTCGCGCGCCCGGGGTGGGGCTCCGCGGGTGGGGCTCCGCGGGTGGGGTTGCTGATCCGGTGGCCGCGCAGACTGCTCGGCCCCGGGTACGAGACGGGACTAGGCTGCCGACGTGGCTCAGCAACAGACAATCGTGGCGGTCCTCGGCACCGGCCTGGTCCCGCACGACGCTCCGGTCCTCCGTGCCGACGATCTCGGCGTGCTGCGCGGCGAGGGGGTGTTCGAGACGATGCACGTGCGCGAGGGCAAGCCGTGGCTGCTCGAGCAGCACCTGGCGCGGCTCGGCCGCTCGGCCCAGCGCCTGGACCTTCCGCTGCCCCCGGTCGCGGACCTCGCGGCCCTCGTCGGCCAGGCC
>JABDRL010000230.1 GCA_013041765.1 Dactylosporangium sp.
GTACGAGGCCGCCTACCATCAGGGGGCCCTGGAATCGCCGGCATCACCCGCCAACGACCTGGCCCCGGCCGGAGCCAGGTAGCCCGACTCTCCAGGGAACCGGGGGACCTTCAACCAGCTCGGCGAAACGACGGACCGCACAGTCGGGCTGGGCGCAGACGAACAGCCGCACCCCGAGGATGACCACGACGGGCCTGCCACTGAGGGCGGTGTCGAGGAGGTGGCGTCGGTAGCGGCGGTGGACCCGTTTGGAGGGCTGGTCGCAGCCCGGGCATCGGGCGTGGTCGGCTCGGACCCGGGCTCGGATCCGCACGTTGCTGCCGGTCGACTCGACCCGCTCGATGGTCAGCCCGGCCAGTTGCGGCAGCGGCAATTCAAGACCGTGATCATCACACCGCCGAGATGGTACACAATGGATCGGACGAGCCGAGGGGACCACTTTCGATCAACGCGAACGGGTCAGATCCAAAAGACATCTGCAATCCTTGTCTGTGACGGGTCGACCGGTCTGCCGGATGCGGTGAATCAGGTGTGGCCGGAGGCGATCGTGCAGACGTGCATAGTTCACCTTTTGCGCAATAGTTACAAGTATGCGTCGAAGCGGGATTGGGCGGCGATCGCCCGGGATCTGAAGCCGGTGTACACGGCGCCCTCGGACCAGGCGGCCCTCGATCGGTTCGCGGACTTCTCCGCGACCTGGGAGAAGAAGTATCCGGCGATCATCGGGTTGTGGAAACGAAGCTGGGCCGAAATGGTACCATTTCTTAAGCTCAATGTTGAAATACGTAGAATTATCTGTACGACGAATGCGATCGAGTCGATGAACGCCCGCTTCCGCAGGGCCGTCAACGCCCTGCGGCCACTTCCCCAACGATCAAGCCGCCCTGAAGATCCTCGATTTGACGGTCACGAGTCTCGACCCGACCGGCAAGGGCCGGGCCCGGTGGACCAACCGGTGGAAGCCTGCGCTCAACGCTCTCGATATTGCCTTCGACGGACGTGTATCAGCCGGACAACTCTGAAACTACCATACATAAGTACACGAAAGAACTTTTACACCACATACTTGACACACCCACTACCGATCTGCCGAATGTAGTGCGTTCGATCATGACGACGGGGTGGTCGGCGCATCACCATCCCAGATCGGCTGTTCCTGGCGGGAGCCGCGCCTGCTCTGAGCCGCGTCGATGTCCGCGAGCGAGGGGGCGGCGCGGGGTGCGTGGTGTTGATACGGTGACGCGCAGCACATGCTGGGGGAGGCTGGAATGGTGGATGGGACGTTCGCCGGCGATCCCGGGGGGCCATCCGTGCTGGCTGGCGGATCCGGGGTTCCGGGGAGGACGTGCGTACCGCGGTGACGTCCCGGCAGGTGCGGCTGACGGTGCTCGGCGGTACGAATGCGAGCCGGGCGGTGGGACCGGTCGCCACGGCCGTGACGACCGGCTGGCAGGCGTACCTTACGCGGCTCGCGGGTCGGGTCGACGGTTACGGCACCGACGTGGTGCGGGCTGGCTGCGAGTATCGGGCCGCTGACGATGCGACTGTCCGGCGGCTGCGGTGACGCTCACGATCAGCCAGGTGCTCGGCTGTGACGTCTCGACGCCGGACTTGGCTGGCGTGGCGTTCGACGACCTCGCCACGGTGGTCGACGACCGGGCGGACGAGTTCACCGTGATGCTGCGTGACGTCGAGGACGCCTGGGAGGCGGGCCAGGCTCGTGAGGCCGCTCTGCGGCGGGGCTCCGACCTGCGCGGTGAGTTGGCGGCGGCGCAGCCGCTGCTCACGGGCGTCGCGCAGGCGCTGCGGGGGTTCGCCGCCGACAGCCGCGCCATCGTCAACCACCTGCGTGAGCTGGTCAACGAGGCGGAAGGGGCCGGTTACACGGTCACCGACGGCGGATCGGTGTCGGTCGGCGCCCCGCGGTCGACCGCGGCGTCGGCGTACGACCTGCAGCGGGACGCCGCCAGGCACGGCGACCAGATCCGGCAGTTGCTGGAACGCGCCGACGCGCTGGACGAGTCGACCATCCGCAAGCTCACCGCCAACCGGGCACCGAACAGCGCGTCCGGCCCGGGTTCCGGGGCGGTGGCCAGGGAGAGCGTCCCGCGCGCCGGTACCGATCCGGCGAAGGTGCACCAGTGGTGGGACTCGCTCACCGACGACGAGCGGCGGTACCTGATCGCCACCTATCCGGACCTCGTTGGTGCCTTGGACGGGGTGCCGGTCACGGCACGGGACCAGGCCAATCGGATCGTCTTGGACTCCGAGCGGGACCGGCTGGCCGCGGAGTCGCGGGAGATGGACGCCTACCTGGCCGATCTTCGACGGCGGGTCGCAGCGGGGGAGGAGGTCAGCTCCGAGGACCTGTCCCGGCACGGGCTGGTCGAGCACCGCCGCGAGGAGATCGCCGGGAAGCTGCGGGGCATCGATCAGATTCTCAACCGGCTGGAGTCGACCGACCCTGGCCGTCCGCGCGCTTATCTGGTGGGGTTCTCCACGGCCGACGACGGTAGGGCGATCGTGGCCATCGGTAACCCGGACACCGCCGACAACGTGCTCACCTACGTCCCCGGTACTGGGGCGGACCTGTCCCACCCGGCCGGCGACATCCGCCGCGCCGACTACATGGCAGAGGATGCCAACCGGATGGAACCGACCGCCCAGACCGCGACGATCATGTGGTTGGGGTACGACGCGCCGGACACGCTCCCCGCAGCCGCCGATCACCGGTACGCCGACGGCGCGGTCGCCGACCTCAACCGGTTCCAGAACGGGCTGCGTGCCACCCACGAAGGCACCACCGCCTCCCACAACGTCGTCCTGGGGCACAGCTACGGCACCACCGTCATCGGGCACACCGCGACACAGACCGGGATCACCGCCGATGAGCTGGTGCTCGTCGCCAGCCCGGGCGTCGGCACGAACGACGCGAGCGACCTGCGCGGAGTGTCGCCCGAGCACGTGTGGGCCACCCGGGCCGACGGCGATCCGATCCATTGGGCCCCGGACCTGGACATCGCCCACGGCAACGACCCGACCAGGAAGGACTTCGGCGGCCAAACGTTCACCAGCGACCCCGGCGACCACTCCTCGTACTGGAAAGAGAACAACCCAGCACGTGCCAATATTGCCAGGATCGTGACTGGTCAGGACGGTGAGGTTCGATGACCGGCCGTTTGGCCGTCCGGGCCGCAGCTTTCTGGTGTGTGGTGTTCTCGCTGGTCGCGATGCTGGCCGCAGGTTGCGGAAAGGATCGGAATATGCAGCCTACGATCACTCTGGCCGAGGCGACGGAGCGCGTCGAGCGAAGTCTACGGGACGCGGCGGCGCAGTTGCCGGCAGGCGCGGAACTCAAGCGGGAAGGTCCAGACGAACCCCTTCCCTGTGAGGGGGCTGGTGGTATGGACACGGGTCAGGTGTTTATGGAGCGGTCCTATCACGTCATCCATCCCGAGCCGTGGCCCACTGACCAGCTCATCGAGATACTTGACCGGTACTGGAAGAGCCAGGGCTTCCGCGTGCTACGAGACGATCGTGGTGATCGGCTGCCGGCCACTCTTGTCGTGCGCGATTCCGCGAACCAGGTGGATGTTGCCATCGACCTGTACCACAGGGGAGGCGGATCCATCGATGCCTACCTCGTGGCGGACTCCGACTGCATCTGGCCCGACGGTACTCTCTCTCCACGATCTTGACCTCGCCCGTATTGCGGCGGCCGGAGGGTGCCGGCATGTGGCCACCATCCATGCCCCAGCACGGTGGACAACGTGCGGGTTGATCTCTTTCATGTCGGTTGGCGACCGGATCTCCCGCTTGGAAAAATCATCGCCCCCTGCAGGGGTCACCCGCCGACTACCGGAACTGCCGCGATGAGGCGCGTCGACGAACATCGACATGGTTACAGACCGGGCGAAGCGCCAGCTCCACCTGCACGACGGCGTTGGGCGGGCTCCCGGCATTCGGTGGGCGGAGCGGCTCAGGGCAGGTGCGGGTACTCGTCGTGGAGTTCGTTCTTGAACCGGCGGAACGCTCCCCGCCCCTGGACGGCCCGCAACAGCCTGTGCCCGGCGCGCTCGTCGTTGATCTGATCGGCGAAGTCTTCCATGTCCTGGTACCAGACGGAGGAGGGCAGCGGGTCGATGCCGACCAGGTCCAACTCGTCAAGGTCGACGGGGTTCTGGCCGTCGATACCGCAGTCTCTGGTCCAGTAGACGATCTCCCCGGTCTTCGGGTCGATCAGCCAGCAGTGGTCGTAGTCGTTCTGGTCCTGCGGCGCGCTGGCGACCTCGTCCAGATCAAGGCCGTCCAGGTCGAGCACCACCCGCGGCCCGATCACGGCAGGCTTCGGTTCGTCCCCGCCGGTGGCGCAGGGACAGGGTGGCTGGGGATCGTCGCTGTCGATGGTGGGGTGCGGTACGGGTGGCCGGGGATCGGCCAGCGCCGTGTCGACCTCGCTGGCGTCCCACGAGTCGGGTACCGCTACCGCGATCCGTTCGACGAGGTGGCTGATAAACACCGGGACGCTGACCACCGCGAGTCCTGGCTGGGCGGTGTCGACGGCATACCCGTGCGGGTCGTCGGTGAAGACGACCGTCCTGCCGCCGGTCTTGCCAAGATCGGTGGGCGGGCCGTGGCCGTGCAGGAGGGCGTTACGGACCGCGTAGATGACCGTCGCGTCGGATTCGGAGATGCCGTTGGCGGTCAGGAGCCTGGTTCACCGCCGGCTTACCGGAGATTCGCTGCCGGAGCGGGTATCCAGGACGATCATGCCGAGGGCCAGCCCGATCCATGACTCGGTTCCTGCGCCGTCACCGGTGTCCGGGTCGCGGTGGTGCGCACTTCGCATGTCCCGCATCGCGAGGATCAGGGTCGGTAGAGGCGATGCGCGCGCAGCGGGCAGTGCAGCATGGTCGGAGGCGGCGCCGATCCCCAGTCCAGGGTCGTGGTCACACCGATCAGGGTAGGCAGCTGCCCTCCCTCGATCCATCCGGTACCCACGCCGGTGGTCGCCCCTCTCAACGGATGTCGCCCCACGTCCTGCCATGGCCACACGCTGGGGTGCGGAGGCCAGCGGGCTACGGCAGCCTGGCGTACCAGCCCGCCTTGCCGTAATCGCTGGCGTCGGCGATCGCGATGCCGTGCACTCCGGAGCCGACCGCCGGCTGCAGGGTCGCCCGCCGGACACCGGGTATGCCGCCCAGAACCAGCACGCCATCAAGGCCTTCGATCAAACCTCGGCGCCGTCGCCTCATCACCGCCCATTGATGAATCAAGTAATGGATCGAGTCCACCCATGGGGAGACCCCCATGTCGCGTCTCCGCCACCTGACGGCGCTCTATCAACCCAACTGTGCAGGGATGACCTCATGTCCACCACGATCACGCCAACCCGAAATATCCCTCAGGGGGATACTTCCCGACCGGGGGGTCGTCGTTCTACGGCCTCTCGCCGTTCCATTACCTCCGCTCCGGCCGACTCGCTTCGAGCCATTGCCTGGCGGCTGGAGTCCCGCGACTACGTCCTGGCCCACCCGCTCGACGAGCACCGGACCCTGACCTGCCAGCAGATCGCGGCCGTACTGTTCGGCTCGCCGCGAACCTGCCGCAACCGGCTGGACATCCTTACTCCTGGCCGTCCTGCCAGGGATCGGGGTGTCCGGTCGAGGGGGGCCGCAAGCCGCCGTCAACCCCGCTGATGCGGACAACTCGCCTGCCCGCACCATGCCCATCGAGATGTGTGCATGGTGCCGGTCTGGCAGCGGATCATGCCGCTACGGCGCGGCGACGGGTTGGCTCTGGCCGTTGATGCGCAGGTGGTGGTCGCCGTTGGCGCCGACGGTCACTCCGAGCCGGTCGCGGCCTGGCTGGCCCCATGCCGTCCACCGGCCGTGGGCGTGCTCCACCTCGTCCCACAGTCGCCGGTCGCCGTGCTGCTCGACCTCCCCGGTGGTGGTGTGCAGGCAGGCCCACGATCCGTCTCGGGTCAGCAACCACAGCTGGTAGCCGGTGTCTGGTTCGAAGCCGATGGTGGCCACCCCCGGGACGAGCAGCGCGGCCAGGAGCCCGAAGTCCGGGTCGTGGAGATCGGATTCGGTCAGCGGAGTGGCGCGGCGGCCGGTCGCGGGTGCGTCGAGGGCCGCGGCCAGGAGCCGGCCGGCATCGGTGAGGGGGCGGGAGCGGACCGGCATGAAGCTGCCGTAGCCGGGCAGGAACCGTCCCGTGGCGGTGGCGTCGTCGGTGACGGTCAACCGCAGGAGCGCTCCGTCGTACAGTTCCCGGTGCAGGTTGGCCAGGATGATCCCGCCGGCCCGAACCTGGGCGATCCACGCCTGGGGAATGCGGGGTACGGCGGCGGTGGCGATGATCCGGTCATAGGGACCGCCCGTCGGGTGGCCGGCAGTGCCGTCACCGACGATGATCGTTGGGTTGTGGCCGGCCTCGGTCAGGGCGTGGCGGGCTCGGGCGGCGACGCCCGGGTCGATCTCGATGGTGGTGACGCGGTCGGGTCCGAGGCGGTGGCACAGCAGGGCGGCGTTGTAGCCGGTTCCGGTGCCGATCTCCAGCACCCGGTGGTCGTCGGCGAGGTCGAGGGTTTCGAGCATCCTGGCCATGAGCCCGGGGCGGTACTCGACGAGGTTGGCACTCCCGCGACCGAGCCCCGCTCGACGGCGGCCGTCCAGCGCTCGTCGTCGTGGTCGAGTTGGGTGACCCAGGTCTGGTTGGTGTAGATCAGTTTCAGCCACGCAGGCAGGCGCTGGTCGACTGGTTCCCATCCGGCGAGGTCGGGGGTCTGCCAGTAGAAGCGTGGGAGGAAGACCTGGCGGGGGACTGCCGTGAACGCCCGCCGCCAGGCTGCCGACGACAGATCACCGTCTGCGACCAGGGTGTCGACCATGCGGTTTCGGGGCTCGCCGGTGTCCAGTGTGGTCATGACGGTGAGGCCCTCTCTTGCCCGGGGCCGCCCCGTTGCAGGGCGTCTGCGATGGCAGCGGCGATCGGTTGTCCGGTGGCGCCCTGGATCCAAGCCCATTGCCCGTTGGGGTTGATCTCCAAAAACCACCAGGTCTCATCAGGGGTAACGACGAAGTCGAACACCCCGAAGCGCAGCCGGAACCGATTCAGCAATGCCGTGATGCCCGACCGTACCGGGGCGGGGATGTCAGCGTCGGCCAACGCGGTGTAGCCGAGGTGGTCGTAGTCTGCCCGCCAATCGGTCCTCGCGGCCTGGCTGTGGGCATCGATCCGGGTGGCGAGCAGCGTGTCGTCGACGGCCGTCAGCCGCACCTCGTGACTCTCGTCGGCCAAGGACCGCTGGAACAGGTGCGCGGTGAGGCCGACTGACGCGTCGATCCATTCGGGGCTGACCGGGGCGGCAAACACCAGCCGGTGGGTGTCGCCGTCGGCGACGCTGGCCGGGGTCAGTGACTGGTACACCACCGGTCCGCTCTGTTCGGCGAAGGCCCGGGCAGCGTCGGGGTCGTTGGTGATCAAGGTCGGTGGGACGTGGAGACCGACCTCGGTCGCGACCGCGAGTTGTGCCGGTTTGTATTCTGCGGCGGCAATGTCTTTGGGGTGGTTCAGCCAGTTCGGCAGGGTCGCCAGGACCCCGCCCAGACCCATCCGTGCCTCCTGGGACGCCCAGCGCCGCACCTCGCCGCTGAGGTCGTCGGGCAGGTCGAACAGCGTCGGACGCCGGTAGTAGACGCAGCCGATGTCGGCCAGGTCGACGCACCGTTCGGGTAGGCGCAGCCGCCCCTGCCAGCCGGCCGCATCGAGCCGTGCGGTGAGCGTCAACCGTCTCGGGAACTCGCCGGGATCGCAGCGGAACACCGGTACGCCGCGCTGGTTGAGTTCGGCCACGACGTAGTCGGCGGTGGGATCGAACGGGTGGGTGAGTACCAGGATCGTCGACGGCCGGCCCACGAGATCAGTCCTCCCGCACGTCCTGATCGGTGTCGGGTCCCCGGTGCCCGTCCGGGTGGGCCACCGTCCTGGTCTGTCCAGTGGTGTGCCTGGCCAGGGGCACCGCCCCGGAGTGTGTGTGGACCACTCCGATCTGCCGGTGGTGGTCGTAGCCGTACCGGTCGAGGTTTTCGATGTCGGCGGCCGGGGCGGTCACCGCGAGGCGTAGCCCGAACGGCAACGCCTCGGCCGGGGTCGCATCGGTGCCCCCGGGCATGATCCCGAAGGGCCGTCCGAGGGGAAACTGGCCATTGGTCGGATAGAGCGGATCGGTCATCGGCGACGTGAGGGTGTCCACGGCACGTGCTCCTCCCGATATCGACGTGAGGTCGGCGATCGAGGTGAGTGGCGTTCTGCGGGTTTCGCGAGATCGGCCACCAGCCTCGAACATCCATGACGGAACGTCTCAGCTGTAGAGTCCAGCGTCAATGCTTTTGGCGCGTACATCGTGGCTGTCCGCATGGTCCTGGCGGGGCGGAGTGCTACCAGCCGGGGACGCTTCTCCGGGCGATACCGAGCAGCCGCTGGACCTCGGAAACGCGGAGCAGGGACGACGCGGTGAGGTATCCGATCAGCAGGAGCGTGCCGGCGGCGGCGAGTTGGGCTCCGGCGATGGGCTTTCCCGTCCCGAGCCGCCAGCCGATCCCGGCGGCGGCACCAGCCGCGGGTATGGCCGCGACGGTCGCGGCGAGGATCGCCTTCGCCGTTGTCGGGGCGGTCGCCATGCCGGGTCCGCGCAGGCCCCGGCGGCGCAGCAGCCACCAGCCGGCGATGGCGGCGATGGCGGCGACCAGATACGACACGCCGTTACCCGCCATCATCGCCGCCGCGACCCACTCGACGGGCAGCAGCATATACAGGACGAGGTCCACGCCGATCCGCAGAACCACGACCGGGATGTTCAACAGCGCCGGGGTCCGGGCGTCGGACAGGGCGTAGAACGCGAACGTCTGGGCCTGGCCGATCGCGTACGGGATCAGGCACAGCCCAGCGATGGCGATCACCATCCCGGTGTCGGCGGCCTGGGCCGGGGTGTAGCGATGCCAGGCGAACAGCGCCACCGCGAGCGGTTCGCCGAGGACGACGAAGACGATACTGATCGGGGCCAGGACGGTGACGATCATTTGGATGCCGGCGGCGTACTGCCGAAACGTCCCTGACGGGTCGACGTCCAGTCCCGCGGACAGTCCCGAACCGGCGCCAGCGGTGTCGGGCTCCGAACCGGACGCGCTCAGGCGGGGCTGCAGGGCGGCGATGATGGGCAGGGCCGCGACGCCGTAGCCCCCATCATGAGCATCAGCCAGCCGTTGTTGTAGATGAACACCCCTGGTGCGCCCCGGTCGCCGGCGGCCTTGACCAGAGCCAGGACGACGAGCACCCCGACCTGGCCGACGGCGACGAAGCACAGCAACCAGCCAGCGAGCCGGGCCAGGTGTCCCAGGTGCAGGGCGTGCAGGTCGAAACGCCACCGCCAGCGCAGTCCGACCCGCCGGGCCGCAGGCCACAGTCCGGCGGTCTGTACGGCCACGCCGAGCAGGGTGCCGATGCCCAGGACGGTGACCTGGGCGGTGCTGATCGTGGCCGGGGTCAGCGTTGACGTGGACGGCAGCAGCAGGAAGATCCCGGCGGCGGCGATGACGACCAGGTTGTTGACCGGCGGCATCCCCAGCCGGACCAACAACAGTATCGGCTGGACTGGGCGGTCGCGTGCTCACCGGCAGACCATAGCCAGTCCGGCCGTGGCCAGTGGCCACGGCAACACTCAGCTGGCCAGGTCCAGGAGACGGTCGACGTCCTGGCCGACCTGCCGGACGTCACCGCGGTGCTCGTGACGCACGACAGCGACCCGCAGGGTACGAAGATCCCTGGACAGGCGGGCCGAACGCATGCTCCCCGCTTGATCGATCACCCGTCGAGCCCGGTCGACTCCAGTCGCGACGTCGCCGTCGGGATGGGCCAGGTGCGTTGCGGCCAGCCGGGCGTGAGCGAACAGCCGGGCGTGAGCGAACAGCCGCGCTCGTACCCGGGTCTCGGCAAGGGCCGTGGTCGCCGCCGACAGTCGCGACAGCGCTTGGGCGCTGGCTCGGCCGGCCGTGAGGTCGGTCTTCGACCGGGCCAGGAGAAACGCGGCGTACCCGGTCGAGGCATGCATCCCGGTCTCGTCCCGGAACGCCGACAACCAGTGTGGGGACGGCCGCGTCGCCGACCGGGTGGCGGCGACCTCGGACCGGTCGATCTCGGCCCACACCCGCTCGTGGTCGCCGAGCACCGCGTACGCCTCGGCCCGCACGCCATGGACAGCCGACACCAACGGCGGGGCGACAGCCCGGGGGCCGACGGGCTCGACCCAGCGCAGCGCCGCGACCGGGTCGTGGCAGAACACCGCCTGGCTGGCCAGGTCGCACAAGACCTGCGTCCGCAGGTCACCGTCGGCGGCGGCGTCCGCCAGCTCCAGGCCACGACCGAAGGCGACGCGGGCGGCCTCGTGCCGGCCGCTGTCGAACAGCGCCCATCCGGTCCAGTCGGCCAGATACCCAGCCGCCGAGCCCCATCGATCACGAAGGTCACCCGGCACATCGTCCCGAAGCAGCCGCAACGCCCACCGCAGGATCGCCATACCCTGCTCCGCTGCCAGCCGTCCGCCATGACGCAGGTCCCACGCCGCCACCAGATCGGTGGCTTCCTCCAGCTCAGTGACGTCGGCGAGCGTCACGCGGTGCGATAGCACCGGTTCACCGGCCCAAGCCCGGTCCGCTCCCGCAGGCAGGCCATTCCCCAGAACACCGCTGGCGGCCAGCACCCCGCCAAAGGCCAACAGTTTGCGTCGATCCACCGGCACTAGGCTCTCCTCGCCCTCGATCTCAACGCTGGCCAGGACGACGTCCGGCAAGTCGGGAATGACTTCGCCCAAAATGTCGGGTTCTGGACCGAGCGTGCGCGCAACCTGGGGGAGGGCCAACGTCGCATGATGACGGTCCGCGTGTGATCGGCCAGGGTCCGCAGCCCGTCGCGCTGGCCGCCCACGCTCGGCATCGACCAGCGGCCACAGCCGGACCAGGACACCAGCGGTGTCGAGTGCCCCATCGCATCGGGCAGCCAGTTCCTGCGACGGCCAGCTCTCGGCGTGACTGGATAGGTGCCTGACTCGGCGCGCGATTGCCCCGAGCGGTGCGACTGGTGGTGGTCCAGTCAGGCGGCGGTGGGAATCCAGGGGTTGCCGGTGGCGGCCTGGATGAGGGCGTCGAGGGTGTCGATGCCCTGGCGGGCGGCGGTGGCGGTGTAGCTGCGGATCGCGGCGAAGTGTTCGGCGCCGGTCGTGGTGCGCATGCTCCCGGAGACCTTGATCCGTAGTTTCGGCATGCGGATCGTCTGCTCGGCCGGATTGTTGGTAAACGGCGCGCCTGGGTCGGTGACGAAGCGGAGGTAGTCGTCGCGGCGCTCGCACAGCCGGAGGGACAAGGCGTGGTGCTTGCGTTCGAGTTTGCCCGCGCGGGCGGCGGTGGCCTGGGCGCCGAGCACGACCGCGCTGCGCGGCATGTGCTGGTAGCGGGCGGCTTTTGTGTGCTCGGGGGCCTAGCCGGTGGCGGCGACGTCGGCGACGAGCCGGTGCAGCCAGCGCAGTGCGGTGATCGCCTGCTCCAGCCGGGTGGTCAGATCCGCCACCATCGCCCGCAACGCCGCGTTCTCCGCACGAAGCTCGTCGTATGACGGCGGGGGAGGTCGGACACGGGACGTGAACCTACCAGGCTCCACAGCAGACGATCACACCGCCCGACGACCTATCCAGTCACGTCTTGTCAAGCGCCAATCACCTACAGAAACAGGGTTGGTCCACGCCCATTGAGGCACAGTCTGGAGCTATGTATAATTTGATCAATTTCTATATCCCGTCGTTCCGCCAGCCTTCGGGGAGGTTCGCGTGACAAAGAATCGCAGCAAGACCCTGAGCACGAAAACTTCACTTTCTCGCAACAGATCAGCGCGTTTTCCGCCTGCCGGAGACGGATACTTTCCATCGCGACAGTGGCCATCGTTGTGACGGGCGCAGCGGCATGGCCCGCTGCGGCAGACGCTCAGATCACATCACCGGATTACTGCCACTGGTTCGATGAGAACGGTAACTGGACCTCACTCGCCGGTTGTCACCGATACGACCCGGAAGCGGCGGTCAAGTACTCCGACACCTACGCCGAGAATCCGAACACGAGCTACTTCCCAACGTACGCCAGCGACTGCGCGAATTTCGTCTCACAGACCCTGATGGCGGGCGGGCACGCGTTCATGTTCCTCAACGAGCCTGACATCCCCCAGCCAGTAGTGTACGACTCGCAGATGGAGTGGTGGTCGTACCGCGATCCGGCCGGCGGCATGTACAACTCCGGTAGAACCCGATCCTGGTCCCTGATCGACGACCTGTACGCCTTTCTGAACGTCAATTCGCCATACACGATCGGTTGGCTGGTTCACTACCCCGGCTCCCTGGCAGACGTTCCCCAGGTGGACATGCCGTTCGATCCGTGGAGTGAGGTGTGGGAAGCCGAGCGCGTGGACGCCCCGATCAGCTCAGTGATTGTGTACCAGTGGGAAATCACACCGGAACAGATCGCGGAGGGGAGCTTCTCACCGGATCACACCGCCATCGCGGTAGCCAGGGGCACCGATCCCGGCTCCGGCTGGAGCGATCTGCTCGTCGATGCGCACACGACGAACAGATACCACGCGATCTGGCACCTGATTCCATACAACGCGATGTTCGCCAGCACCGCAGCGGCGATCCTTGCCATGGGGAACACCGCCATCGACCTGTACGGCAATGCCGACCGGTCGGTTCTGCGTGCGCCCACCGTCGAGCCCGCCGGGCGGACCGCGGCGGGCGCCAGGCTACCGAGGTTGAAACCACCGGCGTCGGATGTGGCCTCGACCGTGGTAGCCGGCGATGGCCTCACACCCGAGCAGGATCTGGCGGTCCGCTCGGCATTCGAGTCGGCCATGGCGACCCGACAACGAGTCGCGGTCTCCGATTCCGCACTGACGGCCCCGGCAACCACCGCCCGGTCCGACGAGGTGCCGCACCACGCAGCCGGCCACGGCCGCACCCAACTGGCATCGCTCTTCACCGCTCAGCAGCTGACCCGAGAGATCCACAATCTCGATGCGGCAGTCGAGTTGCGGCTACGGGAGAGCGTCCGGGCCCTCGATGGTGGCGCCGAGTCGTTCAGGTACACGGCGAGCGCGCTCCAGGCCAACGGCGACGTGGTTCTTCGGGGATCGTTCCGGGCCTGGGCCAAGGTGGGCCAGGCCCAGCCGGACGGAGACCTCGTTCCCGCCCAACCGTCCAACGTCATCAATTTCGTTTCGACGCTTCGGCAGGCGGGCGGTGCGTGGAAGGTCGCCGCCCTGACCTGGGAATTCGCGTCAGGAAACGAACCGTAGGCTGAGGAGCGTTGATGACTGTCGCGCAAGACATGAGGATCGCTGGCCGGGCTGCCGTGCTGGCGACCCTCGGCACGTGCGTGTGCCTCGGTGGGTGCGGGCAACACGAGCACGCCCTCACGGGAGTGGTGTCGCAGCTGCCGCCGAGGCTGTGCGTCGCTGCCCCCGCCGCGACCGGGGAGTGCTTCGACGTCCCCGCCTCGGGAACCTCCCTGCCCGACCTAGAGGTCGGAGACTGCGTCACCGTCCGTTACACGATCACCGACGCACAGAAGCTCCGCCTACTCGACGTCAGCAGGACCCCGTGTGTGAGCTTCCCCCTTTCGACCGGACACCCCGATACCTGGCAGCACAGCCAGGAGTAAGGATGTCCAGGTGGCCACGCGATCGATGACGAGCCGCTCGCGGACGGCAGCCAGCCTCGCCCTGGCTGCGACGAGGTCCCCGATCAGGGTTGACAGGGCCGAGGCGACGTCCTCGAAGATCCCCACCGCACCTCCCTGTCGTACCCGATCTCCCCGTCCACGCCAGAGTCCTCGGCGGGTGCGGCCGTCGCGTCGCCGCCGGTCCACGCCAGACGGCCGTTTCCGCGGGCCTACCTGGACGATCCCTATTCTCTGACGAGAGTCAATGCGGAAGGGATGCGTATGTCGTTCGCCGTGGATCTTCCGGTGCTGGGCGAGGTTCCCGGCATGTGCGACAGGCTGGCACAGGACGCGAAGACGTGCCGCAGCTACGCCGGGGAGTACTTTCATTTCGCCTATGGTCCTGGCCTGCTCAACGAGATCAGCGGACAACACGCCAAAGCCTGCGACAGCGTCGACCACCAGGGGGATTTCAAAGTCGGTGATGACTTTTTGATCACTGTTTGAGGGCTGCGGCCAGGACCGGCAGGATCCGCATCCGGTCCGCCGCGATGCTCTCGGTCAGGCGCTTGACCTGGGACGCTTCTGCCAGCCGGAGGAGGGACAGGCCCCGGTCTTCACGGCCTTCGCCCCAGCGATCAGCGGCAAGGCCACCAAGTCCATCCGGCAGGAGATCCGTCGGATGCGCTTTCACCTGCGCAGCGATCTGAGCTTCAACGACATTACCAAGATGATCAACGCGAAAGCGGGGCCGTGGGCGGCGTACTACGGGCGGTTCCGTCCCTCGGAAACCGCGTACGTGCTGTTTCATATCGACAAGTACCTGGTGCGGTGGGCCAGACGCAAGTACAAACACCTGCGACGGGCACCCCGCCGGGCGTGGCGAACCCTGGCCGAGATCAGGAGAACCAGGCCAGGACTCCTCGCCCACTGGCGATGGGATATGCGAACGAGAACAGCGGCGGCCAGAGCCGGATGACAGGAGCCCGGTGAGCCGAGAGGTTCATGCCGGGATCTGCGAGAGCCGGAGGGTGAAACTCCCTCCGGCCACTCGACAAGACATTTTGGAATACCCCTGACCCGCTTGCGGTTGACCGGCCGATCACGGCGCCGCAACTCCCTGGTGACCCGTTTCGACCTGTACCGCCGCTGATGGGCGGTATGGGGCGCCACGATCTCCGCGGCGAGGTCGTCCTCGGCGCGCTGACGTTCCTCCCGGGCCGGGCCGGGGCGGCGGCCAGCCACGCGTCGTAGCCCTGCCGCCGGATCCCCAACACCCGACAGATCCGCTGGACGCCGTACTCGGCGCGATGGGTGGAGATGCAACGGTAGCGGCTGGCCAATGCCCCACCTCCTTCGCAAAACACTGGGCCGCCTTGCGAAGCATGTCCTTCTCCAACTCCCGTTCCCGGACCCTGGCCCGGAGCTTGCGGAGTTCATCGCGCTCGTCGCTGCTGAGTACGGGGTCGGTGCTCACGGCGGATCTCCGCTTGGCCCTGGCGATCCAGCCACGTAGGGTCTCCGGACTCACGCCCAGGTCGCGTGCGATCTGGCGGACGGGCTTGTCGGACGAGCGCACGAGCGCCGCAGCGTCCGCACGGAACTGCCCTGGATACCGCGGCTGGTGCCACCTGGACATCCCTACTCCCGGCCGTGCTGCCAGGGATCGGGGTGTCCGGTCGAAGGGGGAGCTTCATAAGGGCTGGTCACCCGACGAACCGGGCCCCACCTTTCCGCCCAGCCCCCGGCGGCTACCGAACGTTAGCACCTGTGATCGGCGCGGTTACCTACTGAGTGTTTGCCTGGCGGCGAGGTCGATGGTTGCTGCGTTGAGGCGCTTGCAGTGCCTGTTCCCGCTGGCGTGTGCCACGATCATCGTCTATGGTGGATGTTCAAACCATGCCAGCGGGGCGTGCCCATGGATCGATAGTCACGTTCCGTGGTGATAACAGACGTGACAGCGCGTCAGCGCGGTATACGTCGATATACGGGGAGGTTGTCCGTGAAGAAGGTAAACCTGAAGACAGGACTTGCCACATGCGCGCTGATGCTTGGCGCGGGGGCCTTTGCCCTTTCCGCTGGGTCAGCTTCCGGCGATTCGACACCGGCACCGAGCAACGCGGCTGATGACTTCATCGCACTCTTCGATACCTACACCGAGTGCGCGGAAACCGGCAGAATGCTGGAACAGCGCGGTTATATCAGCTACTGGAGCTGCTACTACATCGGCGTCAACGATTGGAAGCGGGTGGCCCTGTACGGCGCGTGAGGCCGTCTGCGGGTGGGATTCGCATCATCATTCGGTCCATCCCGCGCATCTTCGAGCCGGTGGTTGCGTGAGATCGCGGTGGT
>JABDRL010000401.1 GCA_013041765.1 Dactylosporangium sp.
GCCGGAGACGGTGGTGGTGGAGGGGGCCTTGTGTATCGGGTCCGCGCCGCCTCGGCCGGTGAGTGCGCCGTCTCCGGCTGCTCCAACGTCGTCGGCGCCACCCCCAGCTCGCTGTGCAGCAGATGCGCCGCCAGCGGCATCCGGCTCGACCCCCCGACCAGGAAGATGCCCACCAGATCCGGTGGCGTCAGCCGCGCACTGGCGATCGCCTGCCGCAGGCAACCCACCGTCCGTTCCAACGGCCCCCGCACCAACCGCTCCAGTTCCTCCCGGGTCAGGTGCGCGTCGACCTCCAACGCCGGCAGATGGATGTCAGCACTCGTCGTCCGCGAGAGCATCTCCTTGGCCCCACGCACATCCTCATACAGCAGCCGCCGCTGGCGACGATCACCAGGATCGGCCGGCGCGACCAACCTCGCCCACTGCCCGGCATGGCTGCTCTGGTACGAACGCCCGAGGAACTCCACGATCGCGTGGTCGAAGTCCAGCCCACCGACATCGACCAGACCCTCCTCCGACAGCGTCTCGAAACCCGCCCGGGTCCGACGCACCACGGTCGCGTCGAAGGTGCCACCCCCCAGGTCGTAGACCGCCAGGCTCCGCCCCACCGGCACCGCCGTCCCCAGCATCGCCGTGAAATACGAGGCGGCACCCACCGGCTCGGGAATCAGCCGCGGCGCCGGCAACCCCGCCAGCCGGGCCGCCTCCACCAGCACACTGCGACGACGCTCCCCCCACCGGGCGGGATGGGTCAAACGAAGATCCGTCGGCGGACCACCCAGCTGACGCCGGGCCTCGGCCCCGACATGCCCCAGCACCTGCCCGAAAATCCCCGCGACCGCCAGCTCCGCACCCCCCAGCAGCACCTGCCCGTCATCGATCCGGCGCTTGGGATTGGGCTCGAAACGGCTGGGATCCATCCGGGCATGACGCTCCGCATCCCGGCCCACCAGCACCCGACCATCGGTGTTCAGATACACGGCCGAGGGCACCAGCGGCGAACCATCAAACAACAACGGACGAATCCGGCCATCTCCGACACGGACCATCGCAACCGTGTTCGACGTGCCAAAGTCAATGCCGAGAACCCGCATGTCAGCCACACTACCGGTGACACCATTCGCCATCCCGCACGCACACCACCGGCGGCCCCCGCGCGCCGCCCCGCCCGAAACGGTCGACCACACCCCATCCCAATGGCATCATGATCCACCGTGGCCGACACCGCACCCCAGTACCCCAGCACCCGCCGCGAGCGCCTCAGCTGGTACTGCTACGACTGGGCCAACTCCGCCTTCTCCACCACCGTCGTCACCGTCTTCCTCGGCCCCTACCTGACCGCCATCGCCGAGACCGCCGCCGACCACACCGGCACAATCCACCCCCTGGGCCTCTCCATCGCCCCCGGCGCCCTGTTCGCCTACGCCGTCTCCCTCTCCGTCTTCCTCACCGTCATCATCCTGCCCATCGTCGGCGCCATCGCCGACCGCTCCAGCCACAAGACCCACCTGCTGGCCCTGTTCGCCTACCTCGGCGCCGCCGCCACCACCGCCATGGTCTTCCTCACCGGCGACCGCTACCTGCTCGGCGTGGCCCTCTTCCTCCTGGCCAACATCGCCTTCGGTGCCAGCATCGTCGTCTACAACGCCTTCCTGCCCCAACTGGCCGCCCCAGACCAGCGCGACACCGTCTCCTCCATCGGCTGGGCCGCCGGATACCTCGGCGGCGGACTCCTCCTCCTGATCAACGTCATCGCCGTCCTCGGCAAACACACCCTCGGCCTCGACACCGACGACGTCGCCCGCTACAGCCTCGTCTCCGCCGGCCTCTGGTGGGCCGCGTTCACCACCGTCGCCCTCCACGGGCTGCGCAACCACCCCGCCGCCACACCCCCCGGCAACGGCCACATCCTCACCGACGGCTTCCGGCAACTGTGGAACACCCTCCGCAGCCTGAAGGCCTACCCCCTGACCCTGTTCTTCCTGCTGGCCTTCCTCGTCTACAACGACGGCATCCAGACCGTCATCGCCATGGCCGGCATCTACGCCACCCAGGAACTCGCCCTCCCCAGCGACGTCCTCGTCCCCACCATCCTCATGGTCCAGTTCCTGGCCTTCCTCGGCGCCCTCAGCCTCGGCGCCCTCGCCAAACGCATCGGCGGATGGAAAACCGTCCTCCTGAGCCTCATCATCTGGATCGCCATCGTGCTGGCGGCCTTCGCCCTCCCCACCGGCCACAGCATCCCGTTCATCACCCTCGCCGCCGGCATCGGCGTCGTCCTCGGCGGCAGCCAGGCCCTCAGCCGTTCCCTGTTCTCCCACCTGATCCCCCGCGGCAAGGAAGGCGAGTACTTCGGCCTCTACGAGATCTCCGACAAGGGCACCAGTTGGCTCGGACCACTCATCTTCGGCCTGATCTACGACACCACCGGCAGCTACCGGGCCGCCATCGTGTCCCTGCTGATCTTCTTCATCGTCGGCTTCCTGGCCCTGGCCGCCGTCCCCATGCGCCGCGCCATCATCGCCGCCGGCAACGTCCCTCCCCGCGTGCTGTGAGAATCTCCAGCCCCCGGTGAGCTACCCTCGGTTCCACGGCAGCACAACGCCACCCGACACCCCTCACGGGAATCGGCGGCCCACCCTGCATCGTTATAGCCACAGAGCACAAAATCAACCACAGCCGCGAAAGGGAAGAATCGACCATGGGCGAGCGCATGTTGCGCGGAAGCCGTCTCGGAGCCGTCAGCTACGAGTCCGACCGTAACACCGAGTTGGCCCCGCGGCAGACCCGCGAATACCTCTGCGCCAAGGGGCACCGATTCGAGGTTCCCTTCGCCGTTGACGCCGAGGTTCCCATCACCTGGGAATGCCGGTTCGACGGCAGCATCGGCCGGCTTGTCGACGGCACCGAGCCAGAGCAGAAGAAGGCCAAACCTCCCCGAACCCACTGGGACATGCTGCTGGAGCGCCGCTCCATCACCGAGCTGGAAGACATCCTCGCCGAACGACTGGAAGAGGTCCGGACCCGCCGGGGACGCTCCGCCTAGCCGGCACCGGCGTCGTCCGGGTTCACCACCGACCCGGACGGCGCCCCCGCCGACGCCACCCAGCCACACCCAGCCCCACCCCCAACCCAGCCACGATCAGGTACTCCACCACCGGCCCCAGCACCGTCGCGGGCGTCCTCCACGACCCCAGCCGCAGCCGCTCGACCCGCACCGCCGCGGTGTTGAACCCCGTCGCCTGCCGCACCCGCCCATCGGCGCCCACAAACCCCGAGATCCCCACCGTCGAGGCCATCAGCGCCGGACGACCATGCTCCACCGCCCGCAGCCGCACCATCGCCAACTGCTGGGCCGCCTCCGCCGGATTGAACGTCGCATTGTTGGTCTGCACCACAATCAGCCCGGCACCCCCCAGCACCACATCCCGCACCAGCCCGTCATAGGCCACCTCGAAACAGATCACGTCCCCCACCCGCGCCTGCCCCACCCGCAGCACCCCGGGCCGGTCGCCACCAACGAAATCCACCCGCACCAGGTCCACCTTCGTCGTCACCCGCCGCACCAGATCCCGCAACGGCACATACTCGGCGAACGGCACCGGATGACGCTTGACGTACCGCTGCTCCACCCCCCGACCCGGCAACCACAGCAACCCCGCGTTGAGCGCCCGCTCACCCTGCTCCAGCACCGCCCCGACCAGAATCGGCGCCCCGACCGCCACCGCGGCCTCCTCGATACGCTCCGCCGCGTCCGCATGCACCAGCGGGTCGATATCGCTGGAATTCTCCGGCCACACCACCAGATCCGGACGGGGAACAGCCCCCGAATCCACCTGCGCGGCCAGCGCCACCGTCCCCGTGACATGGTTGTCGAGCACCGCCCGGCGCTGAGCGTTGAAATCCAACCCCAACCGGGGAACGTTGCCCTGCACGATCGCCACAGTCAGCTCAGGACCGTCCGGCACGGTCACCGGACATCCCAGCACCCCGACCACGGCCACCAGCGCCCCGGCCGTGACCGACCAGAGCCCCACCCGCCCCCGCTCCGGCGCCCGCAACGCCCGCCACCCCAGCAGGCCCACGGCCACCAGCAACCCGCCAGAAGCCGCCACGGCAAACGTCACCAGCGGCGCCCCGCCGAGACCGGCCAGCCGCAGCACCGGCGAATCCCCCTGCCCGAACGCCAACCGGCCCCAGGGGAACCCCCCGAACGGGGCCCGGCCACGCACAAACTCCTGCCCGGTCCACAACGCCCCGACCAGCGGCACCGCAACCCAGGGACGAGCCGCCACCAGCGGCCAGGACCACGCCGAGACGGCCCCCAGCACCCCGACGAACGCCGCCTCCAACGCCGCGAGCGTCAGCCACGGCATCCACCCGGTGTGCATACCCGTCCACGCCAGCAACGGCACGAACAACCCGGCCCCGCACAGCAGGCCCACCCCGGCCCCACCCCAGAGCCGGCATCCGGCGGTAGCCACCGCCAGCAGGGCCACCCCGAACGGAGCCAGCCACCATCCATCGAACGGGGGAAACGACACCAGCAGAAGCAGCCCGGCCACCGTCCCGGCCACCGCGCGAACCACGGCCACCAGCCACGGCCACCGCGCCGCCGACCGCCCCGACCGGGTCTCCGCCGGCTCACACCCCGCCAACACGCCCGTCGCCATGCTGAGACCGTACGGTCTGGTCGGGAAGAGGGGAATGGAATCGGGGCGCGACCGCAGTCACGCCCCGATGTCCCGGCCCCGTCCCATCCGGCATCTCAGCGGCTCACAAGCATGACCTTCGTTCCAGCGTGACACGAACTGGCTGCCAGCCCCACACCGTTGTCTACTGATCACAGGAATCCGCCCCGACACCGAATCACAGCCGTTCGCGTCGCCCCACCAACTCCCTCACTCCACTGGACCTGGTCACATGCGACAACGATGATGCAGAACACCGCCGTCCCCGCACTCGGCCAGTACGCGAGGAAGAGAAGCGAACAGCAACCACCTTCCCGAAGTCGGACGCCACGACGGTACGCGGTGGACGGGGGACGTTGTCAACCGCCCGCAGGGCTACGCTTTCCGCCCCCGGCGTGTCGGAACCGGCGTGTCGATCCACCCCACCCGCGCCCCTTACCCGGACACCGGTGCATCCGCGTCGAAGATGACCACACCCCGCGACACGGTTCGCACGCACACCGGCCTCGGCGGCGCGGGCTCGTCGGGATCCTGGGCCACCAACCGGGGCAGACCGTCGAACACCCCACCCGGCGCCCGCCACACGGCGAACGTCGCCCGGCGCCCCGGCAACAGTGCCCCCTCACCATCACGACCCGTCGCCCGCCAACCACCCCGCGTATGCGCCGCGAACGCCGCCCTCGGCCCCAACCGCTGCCCGGGATTGTGGTGCCGCGTGGCCGCGACCACCGTGCCCCACGGATCCAGCGGCGTCACCGGCGCATCGGATCCGAACGCCAGGGGAACACCGACCCCGGCCAGCGCCGCCAGCGGATTGGCCACCCGCGCCCGCTCGGCACCCAGCCGCGAGGCGTACATCCGGCCCGCCCCACCCCACAACCGGTCGAACGCCGGCTGCACGCTGGCCACCAGACCGTACTTCACCATCGCCGCGATCATGGACCGGTCCAGCAACTCGGCGTGCTCGATCCGGTGACGTCCGGCCCGCACCCGGTCCCGGCCGATGTCCCTGGCCGCGGCCGCGAACCCGCCGAGCACCGTCGCCAGCGCCCTGTCGCCGATCGCATGGAACCCCGCCTGCACCCCCTCCCGCACGCAGGCGATGACGTGCTCGGCGACCTGCGGCTCGGTGACGTACCCGACGCCGGTGGTATCGGGGGCATCGGCGTACGGCCGGCGCAGGTGCGCGGTGTGCGATCCCAGGGCACCATCGGCGAACAGATCCCCACCGGCGCCGATGGCGCCCAGCTCGCGGGCCTTGGCCACGGCGTTCAGCTCCCCCCAGTAGCCGTAGACCGCCGGCAGTCGCCCCCCGGACCGGGCCAGGGCGAGCAGCATGGTGAAGTCGTCCTCGTCGGAGGTGTGGGGGCCGCCGCACTCGTGCAGCGCGGCGATGCCCAGGGC
>JABDRL010000261.1 GCA_013041765.1 Dactylosporangium sp.
GTTCGAGACCAGTGGTCTCGCACCCCGCACCGTCATGGTGGTGTCAGAAGGCGTTCCGTGGACAGGTCACGAGCTGGTGCAGCTGACCGCGGGGGCGGGGCTGCTGCTGCCGTTGGCGACGAAGCCGAAGACCGCCGAGCCGCTGGCGCTGAGGTTGCCGTTCCAGGAGAGGTTCGTGACGGTGATGGTGCCGCTGGTACCGGAACTGGAGCCGTTCCAGAGGCTGCTGATGGTCTGGCCGGTGCCAAGGACCATGGTGACGGTCCAGCCGCTGATGGATGACGTTCCGGTGTTCTGGACGGTGACGTCGCCCTGCCAGCCGCTGTTCCAGGCGTTGACCACACGCAGCGTTGCGGAGCAGCCAGTGCCGGTGGGCGGCTGGCTCGTCGACGACGCGGTCGGGGACGCGGTCGACGACGCGGTCGGCGACGTGGTGCCATCGGGCGCGACGGCGCGACCGGTCGTCGCGGAGATCATGCCGGCGCACAGGCCCCGGCTCTCGAGGTTGCTCACGATCTGGGGAATCGCGGCAATGGTGGTGGCGTACTGGTCGTGCATGAGCATGATCTGGCCGTCGGTCAGGTTGTTGGCGGCCGACACGATCGCGGCGGTGGTGGCGCCGTTCCAGTCCTGGGAGTCCACGTCCCAGGTGACGGTCCTGAGACCGAGGGCGGAGGCCGCCGACTCCAGGGTGCTGTTGGTCTCACCGTACGGCGGCCGGAAGATCGCCGGAGTGCCGCCACCGCCGTTCTGGATCGCCGTCTGGGTTCTCGACAGTTCGTCGGTCATGGCGGCGGAACTCAGAGTGGTCATGTGGCTGTGGGTGTAGCTGTGGTTGCCAATCCACATGCCCGCGTCGGCCTCGGCCTGGACCAGGGACGGGTTGCTCGCGGCGTTCTGCCCGGTATTGAACAGGGTCGCCCGTACCCCGGCGGTTGTGAGGGTATTCAGCAGGGTGTTGGTGTTGCTGTTCGGCCCGTCGTCGAAGGTCAGCGCAACATACCCGTTGGTGCAGTCACTCGCGGGGTCGGTTGTGGGGGGAGCACTGCTCGGAACGACGGTGCCGCCAGCGTTGAGGGCGTCGAGGACCGCGGTGTAGGCGGCCTTCGGGTTGCCACTGCTGTCGAACAGCAGCGGGGTCTGCGAGGCGCGCCACGAGTCGCTGTCCCGCACGCCCCAGACGGTGATGCCCAGGCAGCGGGAAACGGCCAGGCAGTCGTTGGTGATGCTGGAGTACCACGTGGGCAGCGCGCTCTCCACGTCCAGCTCGGTGATGGCGACGTCGACGCCGAGCGCGGCGAAGCTGGACAGCGTCGTACGGTAGTTGGTGTTGTACGCGCTGGCGGTGTTGAAGTGGCCCTGGAAGCCGACGCAGTCGATCGGGACGCCGCGGGCCTTGAAGTCCTTCACCATGTTGTAGACGCCCTGGGTCTTGGCCCAGGTCCAGTTGTCGATGTTGTAGTCGTTGTAGCAGAGCTGGGCCGCCGGGTCGGCCGCCCGGGCGGTCTCGAAGGCGACCTCGATCCAGTCGTCGCCCGTCTGCTGCAAATTGGAGTCGCGGCGCCCACCGGTGCTGTCGTCAAATGCCTCGTTGACGACGTCCCAGTAGGGAATCTTGCCCTTGTAGTGGGCCATCACCCCGTTGATATGGTTGATCATGGCGCTGCGCAGCGCGGTGCCGCTCAGTGCCTGCATCCAGCTGGGCTGCTGGGAGTGCCAGGCCAGGGTGTGCCCGCGCACCTGCTTGCCGTTCTGCACGGCCCAGTTGTAGACCTGGTCACCGGCAGTGAAGCTGAACTGGTTCTGGTACGGCTCGGTGGCGTCGATCTTCATTTCGTTCTCGGCGGTCACCATGTCGAACTCGCGGTTGGCGATCGTGGTGTACTGCGAGTCACCGAGCTTGCCGGCGTTGATGGCGGTGCCGAAATACCGCCCAGAGGCCTCGGCCGCACCGGCAAGGGTGGTGGCGGCGCTGGCGGTAGTGGTCACGGCCACGGCACCGGCAACGGCCAGGGCGGCCACGGCACCGATCGCGAGCACGGTGTTCCTGCGGGATCTCACCTTCGGGCGGGTGCCGCCCTGCCAGATACTCTTGATCATGTCTGCTCCATGAAATGAGCGCGTTGGGGACACTGGTCCGCGGGTCACCGTGGACTCGGTCATGCCGGCGCGTCGAGGTCAGGGAACCTCTCCTGCGTCGGTTGCGGTGGTGCCGCCGCGGTTGGGCGTTCGGTGCTGCCGATTCTGGGATTCGGCTCAAGCGAACGTCAATGTTTTCGACAGCGCCGCGAGCCGGCACAAGGCTTCACCGTGGTGCTTGATCCCGGCTGAACACGGACGCAGCACGCTTCTGCCACAATCGTGATCTCCAATATTCCGAAACATTTCAATGAAACTATCGCACTGTTTCAGAAATGACGATCTCCCCATAAGGGAATTATCCGCCTTTTTCATCCCACAATCTACATCCGGGATTTATCAGCACAATATCCATATTCTGCGGATCGCCGCGATGCCCGGCGAACGGCACTCAGCGCAGTGGTCGATAGCCGTCAGCGCAGAGCCACCCGCCGGAACCCGCCGTAGACGTCGGCCATCTGCTCGTAAGCCTCCGCCCCGAGAAAGGCCCGGTAGATGTCGTCGGCCCTGGCAGCCGGATCGACATCGTCGAACCGGTCGGGGTACAGCGTCTTCCCGATGTAGTACGCGTCCGCGATCGCCGTCTCGATGTTCGTCGTGTAGTAGTTGTACGGCAGGATGGCGTAGAGTTCCCCGGCCCGCACCGCGGACAGGGTCTGGTAGAGCTGCTCGTTCTTCCGGTAGTCGTCGAGGACGGACGGGAATCCCGCACCGTCAAAAAAAATCTTGTCCGGGTTCCACTGGATGATCTGCTCCTTGTCGATCATCAGGGAACCGGTCTTTCCGGTCTCGTCCACCACGTTCCTGGCGTGCACCGCGTCGAACAGCGCGTAGCCGCCCTGCGTGCTCTCGATGCCGTGGGTGCCCCGGCTGCCCAGGCCGCCGACGTAGACCGAGGGCTTCTCCTCCTCGGGCACGTCCCGGGTCCTGGCGTCGAGGTCGGCCTGAAACCCCCCGATGATCTCGACCAGTTCGGTGGCCCGCCGCTGCCGGCCCAGGACCGTGCCGACCGTGGTCAGCGAGGTGTTGACGGCCGGATCAAACGTCGATGTCGTGCCGTAGCTGAGCGCCACCACCGGGATCCCGGTCTGCGACTGCAGGTTGTTCGCGGCGGCCTGGTCCGAAGCGTAGGTCGTGAAGATGACGTCGGGCCGGACCGCGAGGACCTTCTCCGGGTCCGGGGCGTTGTTGGGACCGCCCTGCCCGATCACCGGCAGCCTGGCCAGCGCGGGGTTCGCCAGCAGGTACGGCCGGCCGGCCGGGTGGTCCACCTCAAGCCGCTCGATCCCCGCGACAAGGCCGGGTTCCTGGAAATAGCAGACCAGCCGCAGGGCGCCGGGGCCGATAGCCACCACCCGCGACACCGGCCCGGCGACCGTGACCCGCCGACCCAGCGCGTCCGTGACGGCGGTCCCCTCGCCGGATTCCGGAGCCGGCCCGCTGGCGGAGCATCCCGCCAGCGCAGCCGTCAGGCACAGCAGCGCCGACACCCGGGCCACCCGTTTCCGCTCCATCGCAACCATCCAATCGTGGTGTCCGTTCAGACCGGGACGACAACTGGCACGCCAGCGAATCGCTGGATGGCGACCGGGACCGAGTACACGCTTTCGATGGTCTCTGGCGTCATCACCTCCAGCCCGCCCGCCGCGAACACCTCGCCGTCCTTGAGCAGCAGGAACTTGTTGGCGAACCGGATCGCCAGGTTCAGGTCGTGCACGCTGACCACCGCGCCGATCCGCTGCTGGGTGGCGACCCGCCGGATGATCCGGGCGACCTCAAGCTGGTTCTTCAGGTCCAGGCTGCTGGTCGGCTCGTCGAGCAGCAGGACGCGCGGCTCCTGCGCCAGCGCCCGCGCGATGACCACCTTCTGCTGCTCGCCGCCGCTGAGCTCGTCGGTGTACCGCAGCGCGTACTCCTCCAGTTCGAGCGTTTCCAGCGCCCGCTGGACCACCTCCAGGTCCTTGCGGGAGGCCTCCCACTGGATGTGGGGTTTCCGCCCGAGCAGCACGGCGTCGAAGACGGTCGTGCCGCCGGTCGCCTGGCGCTGGGCGACATAGCCGATGCGCCGCGCCAGCTCTCGCCGGCTCAGCCGCGCCGCCGGCTCGCCCTGGACGAGAACCACACCGGCACCGGGGTTGAGGATCCGGTTGACGCATTTCAGGAGCGTCGATTTTCCCGCCCCGTTGACGCCGAGCACGGCGAGGAAATCGCCGGCCGAGAGGTCGAAGTCCACGTCCCGCAGGACCGGCCTGCTCGGGTAGGAGAACGAGAGCCCCGCCACGGATAGCATCATGATCGCCGATACCCCCGCACCAGCAGGTACAGGAACAGCGGAGCGCCGAAGAACGAGGTGATCGCCCCCACCGGGAGCACCACCGGGGACACCATCGTCCGGGCCAGGGTGTCCGAGACGAGCAGCAGCAGCGATCCCGTCAGCGCCGAGGCGGGAATGAGGTAGCGGTGGTCCCCGCCGATGACCCTGCGTATGATCTGCGGCCCGACCAGCCCGATGAAGCCGATGATGCCGAGGAAGGAGACCGCAACGGCGGTGATCAGGCAGGCCACCAGCATCCCCTGCTGCCTGATCCGCTCGACGTGCACGCCGAGGCTCTTCGCCGTCTCCTCCCCGCTGTCGAGGGCGTTGTAGTCCCAGCGGCGAAACGTGAAGTAGCCGAGGGCCATCGCGGTGAGGCCGGCCAGGATGGCGACCTCCCGCCAGGAGACCCGCCCCAGATCGCCAAAGGTCCAGAACACGACGGCGGCGATCTGCAGGTCCTCGGCGGAGTACTGGACGAGAATCGTTCCCGCGTGGAACAGCGAGTTCAGCGCGACCCCGGCCAGGACCATGGCCTCCGGGGAGAACCCCCGGATCCGTGCCAGCAGCAGGATGACGACCGCCGCCAGCATCGCGGAGGCGAAGGCGCAGACGGTCACCAGGTACGGGCTGTTGATGGTGATCGTCTCCGTGTTCGAGACCTGGACCGCCCCGGCCCCGAACACGATGATCGCCAGGTTGGCGCCGAAGGCCGCGGCGCTGGAGATGCCGAGGGTGGACGGCGCGGCCAGCGGGTTGCGCAGGTTGTTCTGGATGACGCATCCGGCCACCGAGAGCCCAGCCCCGGCGACGATCGCCGCCAGGATCCTCGGCAGCCGGATCCGCCAGATGACCACGCCGGAGACCTGGCCCCCGTCGCCCAGGATCGACCGGAGGACCTGGCGCGGATCCAGGTTCATGGCCCCCGCGTGCAGGGCGACGATCGCCATCAGGAAGACCAGGAGCACCAGGGCCGCGAGGATCGCCTTCTTCCGTCCGGTGAATTTCCGGTACGGGTCGGTCTTGGCCCTCTCCCCCGCGGGGTCCGCGACGAGCTTCGCTGTCCCCATCCCGGCCGGCTCCTGTGACCTCACGCCGCCGGTCGATCCACCCGCCAGAACAGCGTTGCCACGGTGGTCTCGATGTCCTCGCGGACGAACCCGTCGTTCAGCAGAGACCCCAGGTAGGCCCTGATCCGGTCCTCCTCCGCCGCGGAGATGTCGCGGTAGGTTCTGATCCGGTTGAGATACAGCCCGCACGCCTCGTCGAGGGTCTTTCGCAGCTTCCAGGACTGCCGCTCGTAGTCGAGTCTCGGCAGGTACCCCTGTCGCCAGAGCAGCTCGAAGGCGTACAGCAGGTCGGTGTCGCTGCTCTCCCGCCGCTCGGTGATCCCGACGAGGGCCTTGACCGCATCGGAGACCGGATCGGTGCGCCGGATCGGCTTGGACAGCACACACCAGCCCGTGGACGCCGCCGACAGCTTCTCGAACGTCTCCGCGTCTCCGACCGCCGGGGTCAGGTGCGCCATGACCAGGTCGAACTGGTGCCGGTATCCGGCCCGGTCGAGATCGAGCTGGTGCCAGTCCGCGCAGACGAGGTCCACGTTCTCGATCCCGAGCTCGGCTTGTCTCCGCTGGGCAATCTCGATCATCTGTGAGGCCAGGTCCGTGGCGACGACCCGCCGGCAGCGGCCGGCGATGGCGAACGCGTACTTCCCCGCGCCGCAGCCGACGTCCAGCACGGAGCCCGCGGGGTCCAGCATTCCGTGGTTGTCGAGCAGCTTCAGGAACGAATCGTCGTGGAAGCCGGGCAGCTCGAACTCGCCGAAGCCCCCCGCCATCGAGTTCCACAGGTCGACGCTGGCCTGCTTGTTGGTCCGCCGCGACGTCCACTGCTTACGGATCTCGTCAACGTCCATGCAGCCTCCCACGGCGAGCGGATTCGGACCCCCGGCAGTGCATGCTGCAACCTTTCCGCAGATGCAAGTTCTTGGCAATAACCGCCGCGGGATGTCACTCTTGCATTCCACACCTATATGTGGTTAACATCTAGATGTGATGGAAGAACAACGAGGGATGCCCGGTGGACGAGGGCACGGCTGGGGCCGTCAGCGCGGTGGTGGCCACGGGCGCGGGCGGGGCGGCGGTCCGGGCCCCGACGGCGGTCACGGACGTGGTGGCGGTGGCGGTCACGGACGTGGTGGCCGGGGCGGCGGCTGGGGAGCACCACTGGAACCGGCCATCCTGACCGCACTGACCACCGCCCCGAGACACGGATACGACCTGCGCACCGCCGTCGAAGAGATGACCGGATCGCTGGTGCCCGCCGACCCCGGCGGCCTCTACCGGCTGCTGCGCCGGCTCGAAGACGACGGCCTGGTCACCTCGGCCTGGGCCGAGGGCAACCACGGCCCGCAACGCCGCCAGTACCAGGTGACCCCGGAAGGCCGGGAAACACTCACCCAGTGGCGCGAACACCTCCAGCAACGAGCGGCCACGCTGCGAGCGATCGTCGATGCCATCGACGGCGCCCTCGACCACACCACCGAGGCCAACACCGACCAACCAGATACACCGCAGAGAGGACCAGAACAATGCCAAACCACGACAGAAGCGGACCACGAGGAGACGGCCCCCTGACCGGCTGGGCCCGAGGGCTCTGCCGCCGGAAGGCCGACACCGACGCGGCCTCCCGCCGCACCCCGGACGACATCGGTTGGGGGCGCCTGGGCTGGGGCATCGGCCGAGGCCGCGGGCGCGGCCGGGGATTCGGCCAGGGCGCCGGATCGGGTCGCGGGTTCGGCCGGGGCCGGGGCCGCGGGGCAGGGTGGGGATGACCGACCCGCCGCTTCCCCTGACGTGTTGGGTGATCTCGCAGAGTCCATAACCGACAACGAACACCAGGCGGTGCCGTGATCAGGGTTGTCTCGCTCGTACCCTCCCTGACCGAGACCGTGGCGATGACCCTGCCGCAGTCGCTGATCGGGGCGACCGCCTGGTGCACCCACCCGCCGGGGCTGGACGTACCCCGCCTCGGCGGGCCCAAGACCCCCGACCTCGCCACGATCCAGGACCTCAGACCCGACCTGGTCCTGATGAACACCGAGGAGAACCGCCGCGCCGACGCCGAGGCCCTCCGCGCCGCACGGATCGCGGTCCACGTCACCCATCCACGAACCGTCGACGCGGCCCTGACCGAGCTGGACGAACTCATCCGCCGTCTGGGCGTCGACCGCGAGCCGGGCTGGCTGCGCGCCGCCCGCACCGCATGGTCCGCCCTGGTCACACCGGAGCCCCGGTGGCGCGGCCTCGTACCGGTCTGGCGCGCCCCGTGGATCGTCATCGGACCCGACACCCTCGCCTCAGACCTGCTGTCCCGGCTCGGGATGGACAACCTGTGCCCGGCCGGACCGGACCGCTACCCCCGGTCCGACCTGGCCGGGCTGCGAGAACTTGCCCCGGACCTCGTCGTCCTGCCCGATGAGCCATACCCGTTCACCGCTGCCGACGGCCCCGACGCGTGGCCAGCACAGCGGTACGCCCTGGTCTCCGGACGCCACCTGACCTGGTACGGCCCCTCACTCGCGGATGCGCCCCGGGTCCTCGCCGAGCAGCTCGCCGAGCCGGCGGCCGGGTCAACCGCCGGTCTGCGGCCGTGAGCCGGGCTGTCAGCGGGCGGTGCCGGCCCGCAGGGTGCTGCCGCGGCCGGTCGGCCACGGCAGGCAGGCGGTGCCGGAGCCGGGCACGGTGAACACGTCGAGGCCGTGGTCGATGCTGGAGGTGACGATCTCCAGGGCACCGTCGGCGTCGAGGTCGCCGATGGAGGGGGCCGCGGCGATCCCGATGCCGTTGCCGTCCGTGCGCTGCTTCGGCAGCCGGGTGTCGGACAGCGGCTCCCCCGACGCCGAGAGGACCACCAGGCGCCCGGCCCCGGCGTGCAGCGCGTAGGTGCCGAAGACCAGCTCGGGGGTGCCGTCCCGGTTGAGGTCGGCCGCGACCACTTCGGAGCCGTACGTCTTCGCCGCGCCGTTGGCGTAGTCGTAGCGCCACAGCAACGTCCCGTCCGGGGAGACGGCGTAGACGCGGCCGTCCGGAACGGCGGAGACGATCTCGGGGCGGCCGTCGCCGGTGAGGTCGACCAGGGTGGGGGCCGGGATGCCGGTCGGTGGGTACCAGTCCCCGCTCTGGCGGGCCGCCGGCTTGGCCGACAGCACCGGCCGCTCGAACCCGGCGTGCCGGCGGGCGGACCGGGCACCGCCGTCCTGTGCCCCGTCGAAAGCCGTCACGGCGTAGCCCTGGGTCTGGTAGGGCTCCCGCATCTCGGCGTTGGGCAGCCCGATCACCTCGGCGTGGCCGTCGCCGTCAAGGTCGGCCATGGACGGTGGCGAGGCCGTCCACTGCAACCACATGGTGGTCTTCACGCTGGGCCACGACCCGGTGTGACGGTGGTAGTGCGCCTCCTCCACCGCCGGGTCGAGCCACCGGATGAACTGCCCCCAGCCGAGCCTCTCGCCTCGGTACTTGCTGTTCCGGTTGGTGAACCAGTCGGAGGCGAGCACCGACGTACCGTCGGGATTGAAGACGTTGATGGCGTGGTTGTCGTAGGTGACGACGATCTCCAGGTCGGGGTCGTCGTCGAGGTTGGCGATGCCGACGTTCTCGCCGTAGGCCCCGAAGCCGTGGTTCCCCGCGCCGTTGAACGTGGCATCGTTGCCCGGACCGGAGCGGGTGTTGTAGCGCGGCCAGGACGTCTCCGGGGCGCCCGGGGGGTGGTAGAGCTTCCCGTCCGGGGTGAAGACGAACACCTGCGACCCGGTGCGGGAGGTGTTCGTGGTGCTGACGACGACCTCGATCCGGCCGTCGTGGTCGAGGTCGCCGGCGGCCATTCCCCGGGTCTCCGGGCACTGCCCGCCGCTACAGGTGGAGGCCGGCCAGCCGGGCTTGACCCGCAGCCGCCGGTCGCGGAACTCGTAGGCCGCCACGGTGCCGTCGTTGCCCCCGGCCACGATGTCGGTGACGTCGTCGCCGTCGAGGTCGGCGACCACGGCCGGGGCGTACACCCGGCCCTTGCCGGCCGTGCCGGCACCGAGCCGGTCGCCGCTGGCGCCGTAGACGAAGGTGGAGTAGTCCGGGGCGACGATCTCCAACGTCCCGTCGCCGTCGAGGTCGACCAGCCCCGGGGAGGAGAACCAGCCGGTCTGGCCGGTGGCGATGGTCCGGACGTGCTGGGGGCTGGCCACCGCGGCGGTGCCGCCCTGCGCCCGGCAGGTCGGCGAACCAGCCGGCGTGGAGGCGGTCGCGGACGCCGTCCCGCCGCCGGCCGGGGAAGCACCGACCGGCCGTGGACCCGCGCCGCTGGCCCCGCCGCCGCAGGCGGCCATCGCCAGTGTCGTCACCGCGACCGCAACACCACGCCACCACGCCACCGGGTCTCGCACCTGCCGCAGGCTACTGGGCGTCGGTGCCCCCGGCAAGGTTCGGACAGCGTGCGGGCGCGCGGAACTGTCGGTGGCCCGATCTATCCTGCGGCCATGTCTGACCCCTTCGCGACCGAGTCCTGCGGACACCGCGTTCTCGCTGGCCTGAACGCTATCGACTGGGTCTCCCTGGAGCATGCGTACGGTTCGGCGAAGGAGGTGCCCGATCTGCTCCGCGGGCTGGTCAGTGAGGATCCCCAGCGGCGGGAGGCATGCCTCGACGGCTACTACGGGGCCGTTCACCACCAGGGCGACATCTATGACTCCACCCTGGCCACCATCCCGTTTCTGCTGCGGATCGTCGAAGCGGGCCTGCCGGGGCTGGCCCAGGTGCTGGGACTGCTCGCCAGCCTGGGCTCTGCCGACAGCGACACCCTCGATCACGAGCGGCGCGGGCAGGCCGAGGGCGACCAGGAAATGATCGCGTGGTCGGCGAACTACCGCCGGGCCCGCGATGAGATCTCCGCCGCCGGTCCGCTCTTCGAGCGGCTCGTGGCCGACCCGGATCCGGCGGTGCGCGGTGAGGCGGCCAACGCCCTGCTGGTCCGTCGCACCGGGGCGACCGGCACCCTGCGGATCCTGCGCGAGCGCTTTGCCATCGAGGACGATCCCACGGTCCGGGGGGTGCTGCTGGCGACCGCGGCGGCCCTGGCCCGCAGGGCGACTGTCGAGACGGGCGACGGGCCCGGTGGCCGGCCAGCGGTCGACCGGGCCGAGGTGAGCGCGTGGCTCATGGGAATCGCGAACGGACCGGGCCGTCCCCCGGTTGGCAGCGCGACCCGCGAGGAGGACGCCAGCGAGAGCCTGGTCCGCCTCAGCGCGCTGATCGCGGCCCTGGGCTGCGGGCCCGATGTGTGCCGTAGTGAAAATCCTCGACGTCGGGCAGCGTCTGCACATAGGTCATCATCCGCTGGTATGCGAGCGTTTCCTCCCGGTTTTCCGCGGAGACCTCGACATCGCGCTCCCCATCCAGCAGGTCCTGGACCTGCCGCAAGAGGGGCTCCGCCGGCGGGCGACCACCGGCCTTCGACCGCGCCCTTCCGGCTCCAGAAGGGGATGCCGCTGATCACGGTGCGATGGTCACGCCATCGACCGCCGCGGGGTGGACCGGCGGGCACCACGGACGAATGACTTCCAGTTTGGAAAACTTGCAAATTTGGAAGCAATGACTGATGGTAGGTGCGTGACGTCGGAGCCGCTCCCCCTGCGGGAACGCAAGAAGGCCAGGACGCGAGCAGCGCTCAGCCATGCCGCCTGGTCGATGATGCTCAACCAGGGCCTGGACGCGGTGACGCCGGAGTCGGTCGCCGCGACGGCCGAGGTCTCGGCGCGGACGTTCCGCAGCTACTTCACCAGCATTGAAGAGGCGATCCTGGACGAGCTGATACAGCGGTATCTCACGATCGCCGACCAGGTCAGCGCTCGCCCGGCCGGGGAGCCGATCCGGGACAGCCTGATGCAGGTCCTCCCGACGGCCATCGCCGAGATCCTCGGCGAGCGCGACGACATCGCGGTCCTGGTGCAGGCGGTCGAGGACAGCCCGGGGATCCTGGCGCAGACCCTGGTGATGTTCGAACGCGGCCGGCAGCGCCTCGCCGAGGTCATCGCCGCCCGCACCGGTACCGATCTCGCCCGGAACCCCGCACCGCGGCTGCTGGCCGGCGCGGCGACCACGGCGCTGAGTACCTCGACCATGATGTGGGCCACCCGCGCCACCGAACTGTCCCTCCCCGACCTGATCCGCGCCTGCCTACAGCACCTGTACGCCGGCATCCCGATGACCGCCGACACGCTGGTCGGCTGAATCGCCACCACCACCGCCGCCGGCCACCGGGCTGGACGGACGGACAATCTCGCACGCCTTCGAACAGGAGACACCACGATGGCCGTGTTCCTGGACCGGCTGGGCCGGTTCGCCTACCGGCGGCGGTGGCTGGTCGCCGCCGCGTGGCTGGTTGTACTCGCCGCCGCGATCGTCGGAGCGGCGACCCTGGCACAACCCAGCTCGGGTACGTTCAGCATCCCCGGGACTCCGGCGCAGAAGACGATCGACCTGCTGGACCAGCGGTTCCCCCAGGCCGCCGCCGGCGGTGCCACCGCCCGGATCGTCTTCGCCGCGCCCGAGGGCGAGCAGATCAACCAGCCAGAGCACCAGGCGACGATCGAACGCGTCGTGACCCGGCTGCGTACCGCTCCACAGGTCGCCTCGGTGACCGATCCGTTCACCACCGGAGCGGTCAACCAGGCCGGCACCGTCGCCTACGCCCAGGCCACCTACACCGCCCCGACGGCGAAGATCACCGAGCACTCCCGGACGACGCTGACCGGCATCGTCGAGCAGGCCCGCGCCAGCGGGCTGCGGGTGGAGATCGGCGGAAGCGCCATCCACCCGCCCATGGAGACCGGGATCGTCGAGGTCGCCGGCCTGGCGATCGCCGCAGTGGTGCTGGTCATCACGTTCGGCTCACTCATCGCCGCCGGGCTGCCGCTGCTGCTGGCCATCCTGGGCATCGGCATCAGCCTCGCCCTGATCAGCGCCGCCACCCGCTTCGTCGACCTGGCCGACGAGGTCCCGATCCTGGCTCTGATGATCGGTCTGGCGGTGGCCATCGACTACTCCCTGTTCATCGTCTCCCGCTACCGCCACGAACTCGCCCTGGGCCGTGATCCACAACAGGCTGCCGGCCACGCGGTCGGCACCGCCGGGTCCGCGGTCGTGTTCGCCGGCATGGCCGTCGTGATCGCCCTGGCCGGGTTGTCCGTGGTCGGGGTGCCGTTCCTGACCCAGATGGGCGTGGCCGCCGCCGCCACGGTGGTCGTTGCCGTCATCATCGCGTTGACCCTGCTACCGGCGATGCTGGGCTTTCTCGGTCGCCGCGTGCTCGGCGGGCGGCTGCCGGGGCTGGCGGCGCGCGATCCAGAGGGCGACACCACCACCCCGACGCTGGGTGCCCGCTGGGTCGGCGCGATCGCCCGCCGGCCGATCGCGGTGCTGCTGGCCGCCGTGGCCGCGCTCGGCGTCATCGCGATCCCAGCGATGGACCTGCGGCTGGGCATGCCCAACGACGGCACGGCGGCCCCGGACTCTACCCAGCGCAAGGCATACGACCTCGTCACCACCGGCTTCGGCCCTGGCGTCAACGGGCCCCTGACCGTCGTCGTCGACGCCCCGACCGGATCGGCCGCCGCCAGCGCCAACCAGCTGGCCCAGCACGTTCGCGACCTGCCCGACGTCGCCGCGGTCCTGCCGGCCGTGCCCAACCCGGCCGGGGACACCGCGATCCTCACCGTCATCCCGGCCGGCGGCCCCAGCTCCGCCGCCACCGAGGACCTGGTGCGGGCCATCCGCCGTCTCGACGGCACCATCCCAGCGGCTCACGTCGGCGTCACCGGGGCCACCGCGGTCAACATCGACATCTCCGCCCGGCTCAACGACGCCATGCTGCCCTATCTCGCGGTCGTGGTCGGGCTGGCCTTCGTGCTGCTGATGCTGGTATTCCGGTCCCTGCTGGTCCCGCTGACCGCCGCCCTCGGGTTCCTGCTCAGCGTCGCGGCCACCTTCGGCGCCGAGGTCGCGGTCTTCCAGAAGGGCTGGCTGGCCGACCTGTTCGGGGTGTCCCAGGCCGGCCCGGTCCTCAGCCTGCTGCCGATCTTCCTGATCGGGATCGTGTTCGGGCTCGCCATGGACTACCAGGTGTTCCTGGTTACCCGGATGCGTGAGGAATACGTCCACGGCACGCCCGCACGCGACGCCGTCCGCAGCGGTTTCAGCCACAGCGCCCGCGTCGTCACCGCCGCCGCACTCATCATGATCAGCGTCTTCGCTGGATTCATCTTCTCCCCGGGAACGCTCATCAAGTCGGTCGGCTTCGGCCTCGCGATCGCCGTGTTCTTCGACGCCATCGTCGTGCGAATGACGCTCGTACCGGCCGTGCTGACCCTCCTCGGCCGCACCGCCTGGTGGCTGCCCCGCTGGCTCGACCGAATCCTGCCCAACGTCGACGTCGAGGGCCAGAAACTCCTGTACCACAACGACGACACGCCCGATGCCCCACCGCCCGTCATCGCCCCGGCCGAGCCCGCGCTGCGCTGACGTTCAAACCGCCGGCGACCAGGGAGGACGGGCTTTCCGGCACCCGGAACAGGCCGGCGGTACGCGACTCCGGACGTTTGCCCCAGATGGCTAGCCTCCAAGCATGATGACACGTTCGAGTACCATATTGACCCGATCCCTCACCGTGCTCCTCGCCGCTACGCTCCTCGCCGGTTGCGGCAACGACACCAGCCCGGACGACCCCGTCTCAACCGCTCCCACAACTGATACCGGAGGGTCCGCCAGCGCGCGGTCCCCCGCCGAGAACGGTGGATTGGCTGCCTCCGGAGCGATCCCGAAGGCCTGTCCCCTGTTGACCGACGGCGAGGTGAAATCGCTGATCGGGATGACCGTGGGAAGTAAGAGCGGCAACACCCTGACGGAGAGCGACAAACAGACCAGCTGTCTGTGGTCGCTCACTCCCGGCGGGTCGCTCTATCTCATCCTGAACCGGACCACCGCCAAGAACTTCAATACCATGATGGGCGAGAACCAGCCGGTTTCCGGTGTCGGCGACGCCGCGTACACCATCAACGGCCACCTGATGGTGCTGGTGGAAACCGTGAAGCTGGACATCATCGTGATCACCGATGAATCCGACGCACGGCAGCTGGAACGCGCCGCCCAGGTGGCTCATACCGTGATCAAGAAACTCTGACGGCGGCCTTCCCGCACGGCAACGCGCCTGATCGATCAGGGAAGGCAACCGGCGAGGAGTTCCCTGCCCCGGCGCCGGACGGTGTCCCGGTCCGGGCCGCCGGGCAGCCACTGCTCCGGCTCCCCGATCTCGCCCCGGTAGCCGAACCGTGGCCGGTCCGGTCCACCCCATCCACTGGGCTCGTACCCGAACCCGCTGCGCTGGCTGAGGACCTGCGGGACCTCGTCGGTGAGGCTCCACCGGTACCGGGTGGCCAGCGGGGGCAGCGCCACCGGGACGTCCTCGTAGCCGGTGCTGGCATCGAGGCCCACCAGCAGGTTGTCGCCGTTGTACGTGGCCCGCTGGGTCTGGGTGGTCTTGCCGTGGGTGTGGGTGGTCACCGCGGGCAGACCGAAGCCGCCGTAACCGATGGACCACTGCTGCGCGCCGTCGGTCTGTCCGGTCAGGCGCCCGACCGGATCGTAGCTGTAGTCCACGCGGTAGTCACCGGTCTGGGCCGTGGTCAGCTGGTCGGCCGCATCGTAGGTCAGCCGGGTCTCCACCGGACCGCGGGTGATCCCGGTGCGGTTGCCCACCTGGTCGTAGGTTGCCCAGCAGGATCTCGCCGTCGTCGCCCCGGCGCAGCGCGATGAGCTGGTCGGCCGCGTCGTAGCGGTACTCCAGCGCCCCGCCCGACAGTTGCTCGTCCAGCAGCCGCCCGTCCGGGTCCACGGTGTACCGCGCCCAGCCGGCCGGGGAATCCAGACCGATGAGGTTGTTGCTGGCGTCGTACTGGTAGGCGACCGTCAACCCGTCCGGATACGCCAGCGAGGTCTGCCGACCGGCCAGGTCGTAGGTCATGGCCGTGCTGGCGCCGTCGGGTTCGGTCGCGCTCAGTAGCCGCCCCACCGCGTCGTAGCTGTACGTCGTCGTGCCGGTGGCGTCGGTCGCTGGTCCGGCGACCGGCCGCGTCGTAGGTGTAGCGTGTCTGGCCGCCGTTGGCGTCCACGGTGGCGACCAGCCTGCCGGCGGCGTCGTAGCGCAGCCGGTGCATCGCCCCGTCCGGTTTGATCGACGCGGTCTCCTCTCCCCGGTCGGAGTACTCGTAGCGGTACACCGCGCCGCGCGGGTCGGTCATCTTCGCGACCTGGCCGTCGGGGGTGTATCGGTGCTGCCGCGCAGCAGCCCGGAGGCGGAGCCGGAAACTCGGAAATCGATGACATGCGATGACGTGCGACACCACCATCCATACGAGGCAATCAATGTCGACTATCCGATACGGAATGCATCTGCTGAAAGCCGTTTTGCCGCCGACCGCACGGGCCGATAATCGCGTATCCGGTGCGGTTTCGCGGCCCCGATCAGATCCGGGCCAGACGAGCGATGGCCAGGACCGACGCGATCACGGCGGTGGCTCCCAGCCCGAGCAGGGCGGTGACGTTGTAACCGTCGCCGATCCACGGGGACTGGATGGCGTCGACCAGCATGCCCGTCGGGGTCCACCCGGCGGCCGTGCTGAGCGCATCGGGAAGGATGTCCGGCGGCGGTCCCCCACCGACCAGGAAAAACGTCCCGAAGAAGAGCAGCAGTCCCAGTCCCTGGGCCGCCCGCGCGCTGCCGATGACCGATCCGAGGAACACCCCCAACGCGGCGAAGGCGAGCACCCCGGCCCCGAAGGAGACGACCACCCCGACGGCCGACTCGGGACCGGTCAGGTCCCATCCGGCGTAGGCCAGCGACAGCATCAGGGCCGCCCCGACGACCGCCAGGATCGCCATCACCGCGATCTGGGCCAGGAGCAACGCGGAGGAGCGGATCCCGGCGGCCCGGAACCGCCGGAGCACCCCGCTGCTGCGGTAGGAGGCCAGGTGGGTCGGGGTTCCCATGAACCCCATCGCCGCCACCGCCGCGGACAGGTAGGCCGTGACGTAGAAGGTGGCGCCGCCCAGACCCAGGTAGGCCGTGCCGTCGTCGTCGCTGAACGACACCAGCAGCAGCGCCATCAGCAGCAGGGGGAACAGGAGGCTGACCACGAGGACCAGCGGCTCCCGCGCCAGCAGTTTGATCTCGGTCCAGACGAGTCCCGCGGTCATGACGGTTCTTCCTCCAGCATGCTGTGGCCGGTCAGGGACAGGAACACGTCCTCAAGGGACGGATAGTTGGTCCGGAAGTCGTGCGGGGCCAGGCCCTGGGAGGCCAGGGCCGCGGCCACCGGAACGGTCGCGGTTCCCAGCCCCCGGACCATGACCCGCCCCCGCTCCACCGCGACCGAGTCGACCCCGTCGATCCGGGTCAGCTGGCGGGGGTCGTACCCGTTCGCGGTGAACGTCATCGTCACCGGACCGCCCTGGCCGGCGGTCAGCGCCGCCGGCGTGTCCATCGCGACCACCCGGCCCCGGTCGACGACGGCCAGCCGATCGCACAAGGTCTCGGCCTCCTCCATGAAGTGGGTCACCAGCAGGACCGTCGCCCCCCGGTCGCGGACCCGGCGGACCAGCTCCCAGGTCGATCGGCGGGCGGTGGGGTCGAGACCGGTGGTCAGCTCGTCCAGGAACACCACCTCCGGCCGGCCCAGCAGTGCCAGAGCCAGGAACAGCCGCTGGCGTTGTCCACCGGAGAGGGCGGCGAACGGCTGGCGTCGCTGCCCGGTCAGGTCCCAGGCCTCCAGTACCGCCGGAAGATCGACAGATCCGGCGTGCACCCGGGCGAAGAGTTTGATCGCCTCGTCGACCCGGAGCCGCTCCGGAAGGGCCGCCGACTGCAACTGGGATCCGATCCTGGTCCGTAGCCGGTCGGGATCCCGGCCCGGATCGATCCCCAGCACCCGCAACTGGCCGCCGTCGTAGGATCGCAGCCCCTGCAGGCATTCCACGGTGGTGGTCTTTCCGGCGCCGTTCGGGCCGAGCACGCCGAAGATCTCACCCCTCCCCACGGAGAAGGAGACGTCCTCGACCGCGACCGTCCGCCGGTAGGTCTTTCTCAGATGTTCGACGGTGATAACTGTGTCCACGCCCGTCACCGTAGGAATCGTCGGACCCCGGGTCGTCGGCGAAACGATGGCATCCACCGGTACTCCGCTGGGAGGAGGGCGGCAGGCGGCTACTCCCCCGGACGGATCAGACCGGTCTCGTAGGCCATGACCGCGGCCTGGACCCGGCTCTCCAGCCCCAGCTTGGTCAGGATCCGGGACACGTGCGTCTTCACGGTCAGCTCGGAGATCCGCAGCTGAGCGGAGATCTCCCGGTTGGAGCGGCCCCGCGCCACCAGGACCAGCACCTCCCGCTCCCGCTCGGTCAGCGCGCCGAGCCGGGCGGGAACCGGCCGGTCCACCACCATCCGCGCCGCCACGAGATGGTCGACCAGCCGGCGGGTGGTGACCGGGGAGATCACCGCCCCGCCGCCGGCCGCGGCCCGGACCGCGTCCAGCAGCTGTCCCGGCGGGGTGTCCTTGACCAGGAACCCGGCGGCCCCCGCTTCGAGCGCATCAAAGGCGTTCTCGTCGGTGTCGAAGGTCGTCAGGATCAGGATCTCCGGCGGATCCACCATCGCCCGGATCCGCCGGGCGGCCTCGATGCCGTTCATCCGGGGCATCCGGATGTCCATGAGCATCACGTCCAGCTGGTGCCGCCGGGCCAGGTCGACCGCTCCGGCCCCATCGCCGGCCTGGCCGAGGACCTCGATCCCCCGATCGGCGTCGAGCAGCGCGGCGAACCCGGCCCGAACCAGCTCCTGGTCGTCGGCGATCCCGACTCTGATCATGTCTCCGCCTCGTTCGGGAACCGGGCGAACACCCGGAACTGCCCCTCGTCGATCATGCCGGTCTCCAACCGGCCGTCGTACAGCGCCACCCGCTCGGCCATCCCCCGCAGCCCGTGCCCCGGATCCACCGGCCCGGCCGGCGCCCGGCACGGGTTGCGGATCTCGGTCTCCACCCGATCCGGCCGGTAGCGGATCACCAGCGTCGCGCGACCGCCGGTCCCGTGCTTGACCGTGTTCGTCAGCGCCTCCTGGATCACCCGGTAGGCCGCCAGGTCGAGGCCGGGAGGCAGGCACCGCACCGGGCCGTCCACGGCGAGCATCACCGTGACCCCGGCCTGGCCCGCCTGCTCGACCAGGTCGGGCAGGTCCGCCAGCCCCGGCTGCGGCTGCGGTGCCGGTCTCCTCGGTCCGGGGGCACGCAGCACGGCCAGCATCCGGCGCATCTCCGACAACGCCTGCCTGCCGGTGTGTTCGATGACCCCGAGGGCCTCGGCAGCCTCGGCCGGGCGGGTCTCGATGAGGTACCGGCCCACTCCGGCCCGAACGGTGATCACACTCATCGCATGGGCGATGACGTCGTGGAGTTCCCTGGCGATCCGGGCGCGCTCGTCGGCGACGGCGCGGTCGGCCAACTCGCGGCGGGCCTGTTGCAGGGCGGCCGTCCTGGCCTCCAACTGCCTGGCGTAGGCGTCCCGGGAGGCCATCGCCGCCCCGAGCCCCCAGCCCAGCACGAATATCACCGCGATGTACCAGATATCCTGGATACCACCGGTATTCCACAGCCCGGCCAGCGAGCCACCGAGCATCCACACCGGGGCGAGCAGCCCCGTCGCCCGCAGCCGGAGCGGCCGGTCCCAGGCCCCGACGGCGTAGATGCAGACCAGGGCCGGCAGGGAGTGGAAAACGTGCCCGTCGTGCCCGGCGAGAATCCAGAGCGGGTATCCGAGGCTGACGGTCAGCAGGGCGAGCAGCGGATTCCGGCCGATCCCCGCCACCGGCACCGAGCACAGCGCCAGCAGCAGCACGTCCCACGCCGGATGCTCGCCGCCGATGTCGTTGGTGGTCAACGCGGTCGCGACGAATATCACCGTGAGTACGACGGTGAGGGCCAGGATCCGGCGAGGGGTGGCAGTCATCTCGCCCGCAGATCCTAGGCGGATCCCGGTTCCCGCCAGGGACGGGTTCCGAATCTCGCGAGACGCTCTCCGGACCACGCATGCGTACCGGGCGGGGAACTCCGGGGACGGACCGGGGCCTTCCCCGATGGCGGCCCGGGTCGTTCCCGGGGCATGCTGAACATCGTGGGTGCGTGGTCGGCCACCACCGGCGGGCACGGGGACGAGGAGTTGAGCGGCATGGGACGTGTAGTGGCCGGGATCGTTGTGACCCTGGCGGGGCTGGTAGTGGTCGGAGCGCTGGCGATCTGGCTGTTCAAGGCCCTGCTGGGCATGCTGGCCTATCTCATTGTGGGGGTGCTCGTCGTGGGTGGCGGGGTGTACCTGTACGGCCGGGCACGGCGGGCCATCGGCCCGGGGACCCGCACCAGGCGGCGGATCGAAGCCGCTTCCAGGACATACCGGATGCGGCGTCGCTGATCGAACTCGACCGGGGCGATGGGGCCGTCAACGGCAGCAAGGTGGGTACCTTTTCGGCGTGCCGCGGGACGCTGATCAGATGGCCGTGGACGGCCTCGCCGGCTTGCCCATTGTCCACGGCCCGGACCTGGTTTACCGTCCAGACCATGGTGACCTTCCCGGTCGATGAGCCGAATGGGCCGCCCTGCTGTACCCGTACCTGCTCGGCGCCGGCAGACCGCGTTGGACCCCAGCCCGGAGGTGATCGTCGGGGCCGGCGTACGCATCGACCACCGCCGAGAAAACTCAAGCCGGAGGCGGGTACTACAGCGAGTATTCTGCGCGGGACGTTCGACGCGGGCCGATGTCCAGGCTGCCGTGGTCGGTACGGCCGCGCCGGCCTCGGTGCCGTCGGGCACCGTGGCTTGCCCGCCGACATCCGCCAGTAGGAGGCAGCGCCGTGACCCAGAACGCCATGAGGCAGTATCCCGACCACGTCCTGGCCAGCTCGGCCGTTTCCGCCCCCACCGGGTCCCGACCTCCCGTGGCGCAAGCCGGCGATCAGTCCACGGCCCTACAGATCCTGAGCATGGCCCAGCGGACCGCCGAGGAACACGTGGCCACCGCGCGCAGGGAGGCCGAGCAGATCCGCGACCAGGCGCGCGCGGCGGCCGCAGATATCATCGCGGAGGCGCAGGCC
>JABDRL010000263.1 GCA_013041765.1 Dactylosporangium sp.
GTTCCGACCATTCCGGGCGGCCACCGACCTCGACCACCACCAGCCCCATCTGGGCCGCCGGGGCGACGACCGTCGCGCACTCCGACCGGAACCGGTTGCTGACGTGGATCAGCAGCCCGCAGGTGCCGTGGCCGGTCAGCTCGGCGATGGCCCCGACCGTCGCGGCCAGCAGCACGATGGACGTGGTGGTCCGGTGCACCGCCGCGAGCCGCCGCGCGGCACCCAGCATCGCCGCCGAGGTCAGCACCGGATAGCGGTACCGGGGCTCGGCACTCTCCGGCCGGGCCGCGAAGGTCGTCTGCGGCACCCGCAGCAGCCCGTCGCGCCAGTGGGCGAGGGCCTTCCGGGTGTGCCGGGATCCGGCCGACTGCTGCCGCGCGACCAGGTCCGCCAGGCCAAGGCCCGACCTCGGCGGGAGTGACCGTCCCAGCAGGAGCATCCGCAGATCCCGCGCCAGCTGGTCCAGGACGTGCCCGTCCGCCGAGACGTGGCTGGCGGCAAACGTCACGTAGTGCACCAGACCGTCGACGACGATGAGCCCGAAGCGAGCCGGCAACTCGCGATCGCTGGCGAACCGGACGGTCCGCAACCGCTCCATCAGCGGCCTGGCCTCGGCCCTGGCCAGCTCCGCCGTGGTCTCCACCAGGGTGATCTCACAGCAGCCCCGGGTCAGCACCTCCTGGCGGGGATCGTCGTCCCCGACCACGCGGATCCGCAGGATCTCGTGCCGGGAGAGGAGGTGGCCGATGGCGGTGGCGGCGGCACCGATCCCGATCCGCCGCCGGGGAGCCTCCACCACCCGCCCAGCATTGGTGACGTAGTCGCGGGGAACCAGATCCTGGATGATGTCCCACAGCTCCCGCTGGGCCCACAGCAGCGGCATGGGGGCCGTGCCGCTGCCCTCGAAGACCGCGACGGGTGGCGGAGCGAGGCTGGTCTCGATCATGACATGTCACCCGTCGCGGACTTGTCACCCGTCGTGGACCCGACGCCGAGCTGGCCGAGACGTTCGACGATCCAGGCGACCTGGTCCAGCCCGCCGAACCCCTCGTCGAGGTCGAGGTCGACGTCGAAGTCCCGTTCCAGGGCGTCGACCAGCCGCAGGAATCCCAGGGACCCCAGGCCGAGACCCAGCAGGGAGGCTCCCCCGGCCAGGGCGTCCGAGACGGCGATCTCGCCCTCGCTCGCGGCGTGCACCAGGGCCGCGACCTGCTGGGACAGTGTGGTCATCGGGCACCTCCGTGCGACTGGACCGCAACGGCGATTTCGGCCACGGTCGGGGTGTCGTAGAAGACGTCCAGGGGCACGGCGACCCCCAGGCGCTTGGTGATGCGCGCCGAGATCCGGGTGATCGTCAGCGAGTGGCCGCCGAGGTCGAACAGGTCCTCGTCGTCGGCGATGTCCGGGATACCCAGCACGTCCTGCCAGATACTCCGGATCTCCTCGGCGATCGGATCGGCGGGCCGCTCCGGCAGGGCCTGGACACCCGCCGGCGGGCGCCCGGGGTCGTCGGCCTCGGGCCCCGGCGGCGGCGGTTCTGGCAGCGCCGCCCGGTCCAGCTTGCCGTTGGGCGTCAGGGGCAGGCGGTCCAGGCGCACCCATGCCGTGGGGACCGTCGCCATCGGCAGGGTTCCGGCCAGGTACTGGCGCAGGACCGGGGGGTCCATCGTGCCGCCAGCCGGCACGACGTAGGCCACCAGGCGCGGATCGGCATCCTCCCGCTGGGCCTGCCGCAGCGCGACAGCGGCCCGCGCCACCGACGGGTGCTCCAGGAGCCGGTGCTCGACCTCTCCGAGTTCGACCCGGTGTCCCCGAATCTTGATCTGGTTGTCGTGACGACCGAGAAAATCGATGCGCCCGTCGGCGCGGTACCGGGCGCGGTCACCGGTGCGGTACATCCGGGCGGGCCGCCCCAGGAAGGGATCGGTGCCGAAACGTTCCGCCGTGAGATCCGCCTGCCCGAGGTACCCGGTGGCCACCCCGACCCCGCCGATGACCAGGTCGCCCTCGACGCCGATCGGTACCAGCCGGTCTTCCCCGTCCAGCAGGTAGACCGTGGTGTTGGCCACCGGCCGGCCGATGGTGACCGCGGTGGGATCCCGGGGGATCTCCTCCATCGTGGAATAGATGGTGGTCTCGCTCGGGCCGTACCCGTTGAACAACCGGCGGGTCCTGGCCCGCAGGGCCGTGGCCAGGGCCAGCGGCAGGGCCTCCCCGCCGGTGACGGCCACCGGTTCCCGCCCCGGGGCGATGCCCTCCCCGAATCCCGTCTCCAGCAGCATCCGCCAACCGGAGGGCGTGGCCTGGACATGGGTGACACCGCAGGTCCGGATCAGGTGGTTGGCCGCCGCGCCGTCCCTGGTCGCGGACTCGGGCGCGATGACCACCCGCCCACCGCTGACCAGCGGCAGGTACAGTTCCACGGCTGCGATGTCGAAGGACGGGGAGGTCAGCGCCAGCCACACGTCCTCGCCCGTCGATCCGAGATCGTCGCGCAGGGCCAGCAGCAGGTTGGCCAGCCCCCCTCGGGTGATCTCCACGCCCTTGGGACGCCCGGTCGAGCCCGAGGTGTAGATGACGTTGGACAGGTCGTCCGGTCCGGTGCCGGCGACGCGCCCGGCCGGGGCCGACACCTCGCCGGCGGGCCGGGCCTCCGCCCGGCGCTCGGCCAGCCAGTCGGCGGTGACCACAACCAACGGTTTGGCATCCCAGAGGACGGTGGCCTGCCTGGCCTCCGGGTAGGCCGGGTCCACCGGCAGGTACGCCGCGCCGATGCGCCCGACCGCGAGGAAGGCCACGAGCAGGTCCCGGGATCTGGGCAGCCGCACCGCCACGAGATCTCCAGCGGAGACCCCGGCCTGGCGGAGCCGGGCCGCCAGCGCGTCCACGGCGACATCCAGGTCCGCATAGGTCAGGGTTTCGCCCTCGAAGGTGACGGCCGGAGCGTCCGGCCGCAGCCGGATCTGCTCGGTGAACAACCCGTCGAGGGTCGCCTCCCGGGGGTAGGGCCTGGCGGTGTCGTTCCAGCCGTGCACCAGGGTGTGGTATTCGTCCTCCGGCAGGATCGGCAGGTCTCCCACCGGGCACCACGGCTGGGCCGCCGCCGCGGCCACCAGCGTGCGCAGGTGGCCGCCGATGCGCGCCGCGGCGGCCGGTTCGAGGGCCGCCGGGGAGAAGGACAGCCGTACCGTGATGGTCTCGCCGTGGTCGACGGCCTGGACGTGCAGCGCGTTGCGGGCCGCGCCGTTGAAGACCGTCCAGTCGACGTCCGTGTGCAGCCCCTCGAACGTCGGCGTCGGGGCCGACCCTCGCCGGTAGCTGACCGACACCGGGGCAACCGCGGCGGCCGGGCGGAGCCCGCTGATGACCCGCCCGGCGGGCACCGCCCGGTACCGGTAGATCTCGCGGAGCAGCCCCCGGGTGGCGGTGGCCACCTCGGCGAAGGTCTTGCCTCCGCCGTCCGGCAGCGGCACGGGAAGCTCGTTGACAAACAGTCCGATGGTGTCCTCGGTCCCCCAGGGCCGGGTCGAGACATCCACGGCGACCACCGGGGACGCGTCCCCGTAGCGGCGCAGCAGCACCCCGATCGCGGTCAGCAGCCACTCGAAGCGGGTGACCCCGGCGGCGTGCGCGGCGGCGGCCAGGGCCGCGGTGTCCTCCCGGCCGAGATCCGCCGCGATGACCGCCCCGGGGCCGGCCGCCAGCGGGGTGGTGCGCAGGCC
>JABDRL010000265.1 GCA_013041765.1 Dactylosporangium sp.
GCCGTCGCGGAGGCCGCCGCGATCGCGAAGCGCCTGGACGCGGCGCCGCTGCTGGCCGACGCCCGGGAACTGGCCCGCCAGATCGGCGTCGAGCGGGCCGAGCCGACCGTCCGGGCCAGCTCCGGACCCGAGCGCCTGACCCCGCGGGAGTGCGAGGTGCTGCGCCTGGTGGCCGAGGGACACCGCAACCGAGAGATCGCCGAACGGCTGTTCATCTCGCCCAAGACCGCCAGCGTCCACGTCTCGCGCATCATCGCGAAGCTGGCCGTCGGCAGCAGGGGCGCCGCGGTGGCCGCCGCCCGCCGCCGAGGGCTGCTGGACTGACGCCGGCGCGACGGCGGTGCTCAGCGGTCGACGGCGTACCGGTCGATCTCGGCGAGTTCCTCGTCGTCGAGCGCCGGGCCGGTCAGGGCGCCCAGGCTGGCCTCCAGCTGCCCGACGCTGCTGGCGCCGACGACCAGGCTGGTCATCCGGGGGTCGCGCAGCGCCCAGGTCAGGGCCAGCCGCGCCAGGGACTGCCCCCGGCGGTCGGCGATGGCGGTGAGCGCCCGGACCCTGGCCATCACCGCATCGGTGAGGTCTTCCGCGGTCAGGAACCCCCCGGTGCCCACCCGCGAGTCCGCGGGGATGCCGGTGAGGTACCGGTCGGTCAGCAACCCCTGGGCCAGCGGGCTGAAGGCGATGCACCCGGCCCCGGCCCGCCCGAGGGCGTCCAGCAACCGGTCGGACTCGATCCAGCGGTTGAACATCGAGTACGACGGCTGGTGGATGGTCAGCGGCGTGCCCAGCCGGTGCAGGATGGTCGCGGCCCGTGCGGTCTGCTCGGCGGTGTAGTTGGAGATGCCGACGTACAGCGCCTTGCCGGCGCGGACGACGGCGTCCAGCGCTCCCATCGTCTCCTCCAGCGGCGTGTCCGGGTCGGGCCGGTGGTGGTAGAAGACGTCGACGTAGTCCAGCCCCAGCCGCCGCAGCGACTGGTCCAGGGACGCCACCAGGTATTTGCGGGAGCCCCACTCGCCGTAGGGGCCGGGCCACATCCGGTACCCGGCCTTGGTCGAGATGACGAGTTCGTCACGGTATCCGGCGAAGTCGGTCGCCAGGATCCGGCCGAAGCGCTCTTCGGCGGCGCCCGGCGGCGGGCCGTAGTTGTTGGCGAGATCGAAGTGCGTGACCCCGAGGTCGAACGCCCGCCGGCAGATCTCCCGCTGCCGCGGTTCCGGCCGGTCGTCGCCGAAGTTGTGCCACAGCCCCAGGGATATGGCGGGCAGCCGCAGGCCACTGGCACCGCAGCGGCGATAGTCCATGGAGGTGTACCGCTCGTCTGCTGGAAGGTAGCGCACGCCGCATTGTAGGCGGCCGGCGGTCCGGGCGGGGACCGCCAACCGGCTCAGACGAACAGATTGACGTTGGCCTCGTCGGCCTCGCTGAGGTAGGTGGCGACCCCGGCGAACTCGACCCCGGCGATGAGTTCGTCAGGCTTGAACCCCAGCACGTCCATGGACATGGTGCAGGCCACGAGCTTGACCCCCTGCTCCTGCGCGGTGGCGATCAGCTCGTCGAGGGTCGCGACGTTGTGCTGGCGCATGACCCGTTTCATCAACCGGGCGCCCAACCCGCCGTAGTTCATCCTGGACAGCCCGAGCCTTCCGGCCCCCCGGGGCAGCATGGCGCCGAACATCGCCGGCAACGGGCGCTTGCGCGCGCGGACCCTCGCCGGCTTGCGCAGGATGTTCAACCCCCAGAACGTGAAGAACATGGTCACCTCATCGTCCATGGCCGCGGCGCCGTTGGCGATGATGAACGCCGCAAGCGCCCGGTCCAGGTCGCCGCTGAAGACGATCAGGGTCTTCTTGGTGGTGTCCATCGTGTCAGTCCGCCTTCTTCGTGGCAGTGGTGAGTGTCGGAGTCGTCGGGATGGTGTGGGCCTCGCGCAGGACCTGGGAGATGTCCCGCAGCGGCAGCTCGTCGGCGGCGGCCTTGCGCAGGTTGACCAGGCACAGCGGGCACATGGTGACCCCGGCGGGCGCCACCGCCCGCAACTGCTCGACCCGGCGGGCTGCGGTGGCGCGGGCCCTGGCCGGGTACAGCGCCTCCACCGGGCCGCCGCAGCACCAGGTCAGGCGGCCGGTGGCGGCCGGCTCGCACACGGTGACCCCGGCCTGTGCCAGCAGGGCGCGGGGTTGCTCGACGACGCCCTCCGCCCGGGCGAGCACGCAGGAGTCGTGCAGCGCCAGCCGCTGCCCGAGCGGGGCGTCCGCCGGGGGCAGCCGCTCGGCCAGGACCTCAAGATAGCTGCGTACCCGCAGGTCGAAGCCGTCGACCAGGGTCGGGTACACCGTGCGCAGCATCGTGGTGGTGTGCGGGTCGACGGTGATGATCTTGCTGACCCCGTTGCGGCGGAAGGCCTCGACGACCCGGTGGGCGTGCCGGGCGACGACCTCGTCCAGCCCCAGGTCGTAGGCGAGGGCTCCGGAGTACAGGTCGTCGTCGTAGAGGTAGCCGAATCCGACGCCGGCCTGCCGCAGCAGGTGGGCGATGTCGCCGAGGACCCGGTCGTAGGGTGCCCGGGTGCGGGCCAGCGGGCGCAGGGCCAGCGGGGTGAGGTTGAGCAGCCGGTTGACCCGCCGCCCGAGCGGGGCCAGGGCGGCCAGGGGAGTGGACTCCACCCGCTCCATCGCCCGAACGGCCAGCTCGATGTACGGGATGAGCTGGTACATCTGGCCGGTGTACAGCACGGTGGCCCCGCCCCGGGGCAGCCCGAGCCCCCGGGCCCACCGGGTGGCCTTTTTCGGGGGGATGGGCAGCACCGATCCGCGCAGCCGGAGGTTGTCCGACAGGATGCCGATCACGTCGCCGATGGGCAGTGGCATGGACGGCCTCCCCTAGAGCCCGAAGGTCGTGCGGTTGCAGTAGTGCCGCAGGGCCCGCATGGTGTCGGTGATGCGGACCCCCGCCGGGCACTGCTCCTCGCAGAGCCCGCACAGCAGGCAGGAATAGATGGTCTCGGTCTCGGCGCGCAGCCGGTCGGCCGCGCCGAGCAGCACCAGATGCATCAGCCGGCGGGGCAGCAGGTCGAGGCCGGCCGGGCAGACCGCGGTGCACACGCCGCAGTTCGTGCAGGCCGTCGCGGCGAACGTGCCCGGCAGACCGATCTGGTCGGCCAGGTCCGGGTCGAGTGTCGTCGTCATGCCGGCTCCCGCCGCTCGACGGCCTGGTAGCGGAAGTAGCCCTCGTCGTCGGCGCCCTTGAGTTCGGTGAGGTGGCCGTACTTGCGCATACCCATGACCCAGAACACCACCTCCCTGGTCGGGTGGCCGATCGCCGTGGCGAGGTCGGGGATGGTCAGCGGGCCGTCGGCGAGGGCCGCGAGAATGGGTGCCCGCATCACCTGCTCGTCGCGAATGATTTCCCGAACGTCCCGGGTGGTCGCGCTCATGCCACCGCCTCCGCCAGACCGTCGATCATGGATGTGATCTGTGTGTCGGTGTAGCCGTGCAGATCGATGGCGTCCCGGGGGCACACCGGCACGCACCCGCCGCACCCCTTGCAGACCGTCTCGTCGATGACGGCGACCTCCGACTCGCCGCGCTTCGCGCGCCCGATCGCCCCGTAGGGGCAGGAGTCCTGGCACCGGTCGCACCAGCCGCAGGCCAGGGGATCGACCACCGCCACCAGCGGGTCGAGTTCGGCGTGGCCCCGCTTGAGAATGGCGGCGCTCTGGGCGACCGCGGCCAGCCCGGAGGTGACCGCCTCGATCGAGGTCTTCGGCCCCTGGCAGGCTCCCGCGATGGTCACCCCGTCGACGACCGTTTCCACCGGCCGCAGCTTGGGATGGATCTCGTTGTAGAAGCGGTCCGTGCCGACCGGGATCTTCAGGACCCCGGTGAGCTCCTCGTTGGCCCGGGGGACCGCCCCGGTGACCAGGACGACGAGGTCGACGGGCAGCGCCAGCTCCTCGCCACCGGCCAGGGCGTCGTGCGCGGTGACGGTCAGCCCACCGGCCGGCCCGTCCTGCGCGGCGACCTCCGGTGGCTGGTCGTCGACCACCTTGAGGTAGCGCGAGCCGGCCCGCCGCGAGGCGTCGAACAGCAGCTCGTACTTCCCGTAGCTGCGCATGTCCCGGTAGAGGTGGTACTGGCGGACCGAGGCGTCCCTGGCCGACACCCGCAGGGCGGTGTGCACCGTCGCGGTGCAGCAGAACCGCGAGCAGTGCTCGTTGGCCCCTGGGGTGCCGTGCGGCTGCCGGCTGCCCACGCAGTAGATGTAGGCGATGGTCCGTACGGGTCGGCCCTGGTGGGTCAGCGGCCCGTCGGTGGCGTCGACGAGGGTCTTGAACTGCGGCAGGGTCAGCACCCCGCCCTGGCCGTAGCCGAGCTCGCCCTCGCCCGGCTCGTAGGTGTCGAATCCGGTGGCCACCAGGACCGCCCCGACCTCGACGGTGATCGACTCGGCGGTCTTCGGATCCGGGCCGCCGTTGGCTCCGATGCCGGTCCCGGTGCCGGAGACGCGGATGCCGGCCCGGTAGTTGCCGAAGCTGCCCGATCGCGACACCACCTCGGCCCCGGTGAAGACCGTGATCTCCTCCCGGGCCCGGACGCGGTCGACCAGGCCGGCGATCAGGGTGCGACCGTCCCGGTCGTGGGGGAACATCGCGCCGAAGCCGCCGACCCAGCCGCCCAGCGTCGCCTCCCGCTCCACGAGGAACACCCCGAGCCCCAGATCGGCGAGGGCGAGGGCGGCCCGCAGCCCGGTGATGCCGCCGCCGATGACCAGGGCCCGGGGCACCGTCTCCACGGTGATCGGCTCCAGCGGGCGGGTGCGGGCGGTGCGGGCGATGCCGGCGCGGACCAGCCCGATCGCCTTGCCGGTCGCGCCGTCGTGGTCGTCGGTGTGCGCCCAGGAACACTGCTCCCGGATGTTGACCTGGGTGTACTGGTACGGGTTGAGCCCGGCCCGGCGGGCGACGGCCCGGAAGGTCTCGGTGTGCAGCTTCGGTGAGCAGGAGGCGACGACGAGTCCATCCAGCCGCTGCTGGCGGATGTCGGCGATGATCTCCTGCTGGGTGGCGTCCGAGCAGGTGAACATGGCCCGGCGGGCGACGACGACCCCGGGCTCGTCCCGCACCCGCTCGATGACCTGCGGCACGTCGACGTAGTCGGAGATGTTGCCGCCGCAGGAGCAGACGTAGACCCCGATGCGCCGGTCGGCTGGGCTGGGTTCGCTCATGCTGGCACCCGGGTCCTCTCCTGCTGGGCGGACCGCTGCGGCTGGCGCTGGCGTTCCAGATGGGCGGCGGCCTGGGTGACGGCCGCCCCGGCGTGCAGGATCGATTCGGGGATGTCCCTGGCGCCGGAGGCCGCTCCCGCGACGTACACCCCGGGGATGGTCGTGCGGCCGGGGTCGAGATCCTCGTTGACCTCTTCGACGTAGTAGTGCTCGTCCAGCCCGAGGTCCAGGCCGCCGAACAGCGCGGCGACCTCGGGATTGGGCTGGACGCCGACGGCGAGGACGACCAGGTCGTACTCGGCGGTCGCCAGGCCGCCGCCGTGGTCGATGTCCTCGTAGGTCAGCACGAGGTTGCCCTCGTCGGTCTCGTCGATGTGGGCGACGCGGCCCTTGACGAACTCCGCCCCCATGCCCTTGGCCTGCTCGAAGAACTCGTCGTAGCCCTTGCCGACGGTGCGGACGTCGATGTAGTGCACCGCGACGTCCGCCAGGGGCAGTGTTCCCATGATCAGCTGGTTCTGCTTGATCGAGTACATGCAGCAGATCTTCGAGCAGAGCGGGTTGCCGACGGTCTGGTCGCGCGAGCCCGTGCACAGCACGTAGGCGATGCGGTCGGGCACCTTGCCGTCGCTGGGCCGCAGCACCGTGTGGTACGGGCGGGTGGGTGCCAGCAGCCGGTCCATCTGCATGCCGGTGATGACGTTGGCGAACCGCCCGTAGCCGTACTGCGGCTTGGCATCGGCCGCGAACAGCCGGAAGCCCGTGGACAGCACGACCGTGCCGATCTCCGCGTCGATCTCCTCCGCCCGCATACCCAGGTCGATCGCGTCCGCCGGGCAGGCGCTGACGCACTCGTGGCATTCGGAGCAGACCCCGCAGTCCAGGCAGCGGGCCGTCGCGGACCGCACCTCCTGCGGGGCGATCGGCGGCTCCAGCTCGGCGAAGTCGTCCGGGGCGTGACCGGGCACCGCCGGGGGCGGCAGCGGCCCGCGGCGGCTGTGGTCGGCCTGGCGGGACAGCACCGCCTGCCGGTCGACCACCGGCAGCCGATCGTCGAAGGCCACCGGGTCCAGCTCGTGTCCGGACAGCCAGCGGTCGATCATGAACGCCGCCCGGCGCCCCTGCCCGACCGCCTCCGTGATCATCGACGGGCCGGTGACCACGTCCCCGGCGGCGAACACGTAGCCGAGCCGGGTCTGGAGGGTGCCAGGATCGACCGCGATCGTCCCGTTGCGGTTGGTTGGCAGCGACGCGGCGAAGTCTGCGGTGTCCGCCGCCATCCCGACCGCCGCGATAACGACCTCGCACGGCAGGTCGATCGTGTCGGTGTCGTCGAACTGGGGGGCGAAGCGACCGGTGGCGTCGAGCACGGCGGTGCACCGCCGGAGGGCCACGCCGGTGACCCGCTCCGCACCCCGGCAGCGGCGCACGCCCCACCCCGGGTGGGCCACGATGCCCTCGGCGAGGGCCTCCGTCACCTCCCAGTCGTGGGCCGGCATCTGCTCCCGGGACTCCAGGCTGACCAGGTGGACCTCGGCCGCGCCGAGCCGCAGTGCGGTGCGGGCGGTGTCGATGGCGACGTTGCCGCCCCCGATGACGGCGACCCGCTGGCCGCACACGTCGACCCCGTCGGTCATGGTGGTCTGGCCGTCGGGGGCGGTCCCCGCCACGACGTCGGCCGGTGCGGCCACCGCCGCGGTCGTGGCCCGCCCGAGCTTGGCCGAGCGCAGGAACGCCAGGGCACTGACCGCTCCGGGCAGGTCCTCGCCCGGCACCCGGAGCCGGCCGGGGGCATGGGTGCCGGCGGCGAGCAGCACCGCGTCGAACCCGCCGGCCCGCAGCGCGGCGAGGTTGTCGATGCGGGTGTTCGTGGCGATCTCCACCCCGAGGGCCGTGAGGTTGGCGATGTCGTCGTCGACCACGGCGTTGGGCAGGCGGTAGGCGGGGATGCCCAGGCGGAGCATGCCCCCGGGCCGGGGCGCCGACTCGAAGACCTTCACCTGGTGCCCGCGCAGCGCCAGCTGCCAGGCCGCGGTCAGCCCGGCCGGTCCGGAGCCGACCACCGCCACCCGCCGACCGGTGGACTCGGCGACCGGCACCGACGGCGGCTGGCCGGTGGCGTAGTGGGCGTCGGCCACGAAGCGCTTGAGCCGGCGGATGGGCACCGATCCCTCGAGTTCGCCGCGGGTGCAGGTGCCCTCGCATGGGGCGTAGCAGGCCCGCCCGAGGCTGCCGACCAGCGGTGTGGCCTCTAGTACCAGGTTGAACGCCTGCTCCGGCCGGCCGGCGCGGACCAGGGCGACGTAGCCGTGGGCCTTGATGCCGGCCGGGCACTCGCCGGTGCACGGCGAGGTGCCGGCCCGCTCGATGATGGCCTTCTTCGGCACCGCCTGGGGGAAGGCGATGTACGCCGCCCGCCGCGCGACCATGTCGGCGTTGAACTGGTCGGGAACGGCGACCGTGCAGGACATCTCACACTGCCGGCAGCCGGTGCAGGCTGCGGTGTCGACGAACCGGGGTTTGGCCAGGATCCGGGCCTGGAACCGGTCGGCGCCGTCCCGGCGGATGCCGGTGACCTCCGCATGGGTCAGCACGGTGATGTTCGGGTGGTGGACGGTGGCGGCCATCTTGGGCGTGGAGATGCAGCTGGCGCAGTCCAGGGTCGGGAAGACCTTGGACAGCAGGATCATCTTTCCGCCGACACTGGCCTCCTTCTCGACGACGAGCACCTGGTAGCCCATGTCGGCGAGCTTGAGCGCCGATTCCATGCCGCCGATGCCGCTGCCGATGACCAGCGCGTCGTACCTCATACCGCGACCCTTTCCGCTGGGGCGTGCACTGGTCCGAGCCGGGTCAGCGCCGCTGCGAACTCCCGCATGTGGGTGATGAACGGGTCGGCGCAGACCGAGCAGATCGCGGCCATCTTGACCCGCTGCGGGGCGAGATCGGCCTCCCGTAGCAGCTGCTGGCCGCGGGCGGTGATGTCGGACGCCCGTTCGGCGCAGTCGGGCAGGTAGGCGCATTCGTCCCCGTCGGCGGCGATGAACACTCCGTCGAAGCCACGCTGGATGGCGTGCCGGATCCAGGCGGGCTTGATGCCGCTGGTGCAGGGCAGGCTGATGGTTCTGATGCCGGGGGAGTAGTGCAGGTGGGAGCTGCCGGCCAGGTCGATGCCGGGATCGGAGATCGTGTTCGTGGAGAAGACCAGGATGCGGGGGTGCTGGTCGCCGGTCGGCGGGTGGCCGGCCACTACCGCGCCCTTTTGATGAACAGCCTCCAGTAGCCGGCTTCCTCGACGGCCCCCAGGAACTCGTGGCGCATCTTCTTGGACCAGGCTGGCAGGTCCTTGAGGGTGCCGCTGTCGGTGGCCATGACCTCCATGACCCCGCCGACGGTGACGTTGACGATGCCCTTCTTCGCCGCGAGGATCGGTCCGGGACAGGAGGTTCCTCTGGCATCGATCACCGTGTCAACGGTGATGGACCCAAGCTCATTCGATGTCACCGGTGTGCCTCCTCGCCATGCGGAACAGATACGGTACAGGGTATGGTAATCACCGGGGTCGGATAGGGACTTTGGTCCCATCTGGCGATGCCTCTCGGTGATATGTACCTGCCGGCCCGGCACCCGCCGACGCGGGGCGGATACGGGAGTATGAGCCGATGGTGGCTGTCACCTCGGTGCTGGCGGACAACATCGCGGGAGCGTGGGGCGCGGCCGGGTGGCGCTGGCTGGCCGATCTGCCCCGGCTGGTCGACGAACTCGTCGAGGTCTGGTCGGTGCGCGTCTAGCCCGAGCCGGCCGAGGGTTTCCCCCAGATGTACCACTGGGTGGCCCCGGTGATCACCGAGGACGGGTCGGCGGCCGTGCTCAAGCTCGGCCCGCCCCGGGCGGGGAACCTCGACCTGGAGACGGCGGCCCTGAGGACCTTCGCCGGCAGCGGCGCGGTGCGGCTGCCGGCCCACGACCGGGCGAGGGGAGCGTCCGGCGACGCGGCGGCCTTGGCCTGGCCCGCGAGCGGGTGGTGGCCTGGGGCTTTGTCAAGGCGATGCTGTCTGAGGTGTGGACCGTGGCAGATGCGGGAACCCCCGGCGGTCGGCCGCTGGCCGTCGCCCGGATGCTGCGGCCGGGCCTGCCGTGAACTGGGTGGCGGACCAGCGCCGGGAACTCGGGCGGGGTCAGGACGGCTGGTGGGGGAACGGCTTGTCGAGGGTGACGGGGCTCGCCGGCCCGGGGCCGGGGTCCACCGGCGGCATGACGATCCACAGAATCGGGTAGATGAGGATCTGGCTGCCGGGGATGACGAACAGGATGAGGACGAACAGCAGCCGGGCGATCCAGGGCTCGAGCCCGAAGCGCTCGCCCAGTCCGGCGCAGACGCCGCCGAGGATCCGGCCCTCCCGGGGGCGAACGAGCCCGTGGCTGCGGCAGGTGTCGTAGATGGTCGTCATGACGGTGACTTCCCTTCGGCGGCGGCCCGACCGGCATCCTCTGGTGCTGCGCGGGGCGGGGCGAACGTGACCCGACAAGCGTGCGGGATCCGTGTCGCCGTCGGCATCGGGATCCGACCCTGACCGGCCCCTGAACCCGCGACCCTGAGCCGATGGCGGCCCCGCCGGGGAGGCCGCCGGGCGCCCGCCGGCACCGGGGCGGCGGGCGGCCCAGCGAGCGCTGGCGCCGTTACCTGGACGTTACCAAGCGCCATTGACAGTGCCGATGTGAACGGTAACACTCATGCCAAGTTCGCCGACCCGATGGCCCACCCGCGAGCCATTCCAGGAGTACGACCTATCTGCAGGAGATCCGGCCATGCCATCAGCAACGAAACCTCAGGTCTGGTTCCTCACCGGCAGCCAGCATCTCTACGGTCCTGAGACGCTGGAGCAGGTTGCGGACCAGTCGCGGCAGATCCAACGCATCCTGGACGCCTCCGGCGGGATCGTCGTGGAGATCATCTGGAAGCCCGTGCTGACCGACGCGTCGGCCATCCGCACGGT
>JABDRL010000273.1 GCA_013041765.1 Dactylosporangium sp.
GTCAATCGCTTAAAAATGATCAAGAGGCAAATGTACGGCCGCGCCAACTTCGATCTGCTCCGCAAACGCGTACTCCTGGCGCCGTAGCCCCAAACCAAGATCGTTCACGGAAAGTGGGCCAGAACCAATTTTCGAGAAGCGTTGACACAGCTGAGTGTCGATGACGTCGGCGGCTTCTCCAGTGCGGTGTGGGTCGCCGAGAACGGGCTGCTGGTCTCGGGTGCCGCCGCCGAGCAGGCGGCCATCGACCGCTGTGACGGGCACCTGATCTATCCGCACCGGCATCTGGGGGCCCGCCCGGATGCGGCGGTGTCCATGGGGGTGGACCCCGTTGACGGGGTGGCCCTCACCCTCCGGCAGGTTGCCGCTGCTGCGGCTACCGGGTGTCGGTTGCCGGTTGCCGGTTGGGGAAACGATGCTGACGGTGCCCGGCGGGTGGGGGCCGCGCCGGCAGGCCCTGCTGCGCCAGGCCGCTGTTCAGGCCGGGTTGCCCCATCCCCGCACCGTGCCGGTCCCGGTGGCCGTCGCCCTGCACTGGCAGCAGACCAGCGGCCTGCAGGTGGGCGCCGATCAGTGGGTGCTGGTCTACGACCTTGGTGATGCGGCCTTCACCGCCTCGGTGGTGGCCCTGTCCCCCACCGATGATCTCGTGCTGGCCACCGCCGATCTGCCCGGCACCGGGCTGGGCGCCCTCGACGACCAACTCCTGGATGGGTGTCTGCAGGCCCTGGCCGAGCACCGCCCCGGTCTGGCCGCCGCGCTTGCCGAGCCGGGGACCCCCGCGGATCGGCAGGCCCGGCACCGGATGGCCGGGCAGGTCCGCCACGCCCGGCACCGATTGGATGCCGCCGCCACTGCGATCGTGGCCAGCCCCGTCCCGGAGGTGTCCATCACCGTCACCCGCGAGAAGTTGGATGCGCTGCTCGATGCCCAGGTTCGGCAGGTGGGCGCCAGCGCCCAGCGGGTCGTGGCCGCCGCCGACGTGGACCCCGCGGACTGTGCTGGTCGGCTGGTGGCCGGGCCCGGGGCCGTCCAGGGGGTGCTGGTGGGCCGGTTGGAGGTCGTGGTGGGCTCCGGCCTTGTGGTCTGCCGACCTGCGGCTGCTGCGGACGGGGCGCTGTGGGTGCCGCCAGATCCGAGTGTTTCGGCCCCTGTCCCGGCTGCGGGTCGTCCCCGGTTGGGGTGGCGTTTTGATCTGCGCCAGTATCTGGGGGCGATCGTGGCCATCGTCGGGGCGTTTCTGCTGCTGGCCACCACCCTGGTGTTGGCCGACATCGACATCAGCCCGTCCTGGGGTACCCGTACTGTGCGGACCGAGCCGGGTGGCTATGCCCTGGCCGCGGCGTTTGCCGCGATCGCCACTGTGAACATGGTGTTGCCCACGCTGGACATTCCGCCGCCGCCGACGCCACGCACGATGTTGCTGGGTGGGGCCGCCGCGGCTCTGACCCTGGCCGGGCTTCTGGCGATCCTGGTGTCCGGACGGTTGGGGCTGCCCCTGTCCCAGACCGTGTGGTGGACGTTGCCCGCCGTCGTTCCGATCGGTCTGGCCGTGGGCATGTTGGCTGCGGCCAGCGGCTGTCGCCGCCCGCCGGATCCGCAGCAGATCGCTGGTCTGCGGTTTCCCATCACGGTCACGGTTGCGGTGACCGTGAGTGTGCTGGCCATCGACGTGGCCTACCACACCGTGTGGGTTCCTGTGCCGCACGAGGTCCCGGCCCGGGCCGCGGCCATCGTTTTCGGCCTGGCCACCGCGGCCCTGATCACCCCGAAACCCGCGCCGATCCCGCTGCGCCTGTTCACCGGGTTCACCGTGGCCATCATCTTCGCGATGAGTATCGCCCTGAATGCCACCACCGCCCTGGCCGCCGGGTTCCTGGTGATCGCCGACCTGTGGTGGCTGCTGCGGGCCGGCCGGATCCTCGTGGAGACCATGAAGGCCTCCGACATGCGGCTACCGATCCTGCTCCGCAACACCGAATCACACTGAGCCCCGGCCCTTGCGGCCCGGCCGGGGAGCAGCGGGTTGCCAGGTCCTCGGTCGGCCAACGTTCGCCTTTCTCGACCTTGCCGATCTCCGCGCCGCCGTGCAGCACCAGCAATCCCAGCGCCGATTGCGACGGTTCCCGGCGCTCGCGCCAGGTCCACAGTTCGGCGCCGAAGAAGTGCCGCGGCGACTGATGCGGCGACAACGGACGAGGAGCTTGAGCCATGGCATCTCACCAGCAACACCGCGAAAAATGGGATACGGGCACCAAATCAACGAAACCGTTTGTGGCGATGGCGGTCAATCCCGCTGACACGTACGTATGGCTGTCCGCATCAGGCCGCCCACCACGGGGCCGGTGACCTCGATTCTGAATCAGCGGCTGCCCATGAGCCTGAGGATCGCGTCGTAGTAGATCGCCTGGACGATGGGAATCGTGTCGATGCGGATGCGTTCGTCGGTGGCGTGGAGAGCCCGGTAGGTGACTCCGAATCCGGCGGTGGCGGGGATGGCGAGGCCGGCGAGATAGTTGCCGATGTTGGACGGGCCGGCGATCGAGGCCGGGACGACCACCCCGTGTGCCTGCGCCGCGTCCAGGATCGCGGTCCGCAGGGTGGAGTCGGGTGGCAGGGCGTAGGCCGGCCAGCGGGTTTCGATCTGCACGTGGGTGGGTCCGGTGGCAGGCCAACCCCCGTCGACGCGGGCCGCGGTCGTGTGGAGCAGTTCGAGGGCTGCGGTGTCGTCGAAGCCCCTGGTGGTACGGATGTCGACGGCGACGGTACACAGGTCAGGGGTGATCGAGTACCCCTGGCCGCCGGTGATGGCGGTGACCGTCAGCTTGCCCGGCAGTGGAAACGTGGGATCGACGGCGGCGTTCAGGTCCGCGGCTGCAAGCTGGTTGACCAGGTGGGCGGCCTTCTCGATCGCGTTGGGGCTGCTGGTGCGGCCTCCGGTGTGGGAGGCGACGCCGTGGACGTGCAGGCGGGCTCGCAGCACACCCCGGCCGCCGACGACGAGTTTGTCCAGTCCGGGGTACCCGATCATGACTCCGGCGACGTCGTCCGGGGCGTCAGAGCCGGCGAAGTAGCGGGTGGCGCCGCCGAACGCGCCGGTGTGCTCGTCGACGTCGAGCAGGAGCACCAGGCTGCCGCGCAGGCTGGTCGGGTCGGCGGCCAGCCGGGCGGCGATGTGGCAGAAGATGGCCGCCCCGGTCTTGGAGTCGGCCGCCCCCCGCCCCCACAGCCAGCCGTCTGCGATGGTGCCGCAGGTGGGAGGGTGGGTCCAGGCGATCTCGTCGCCGAACGGGGCGGTGTCCAGGCAGGCGTCGAGCACCCACCGTGGCCCGGGGCGGGTGCCGGTGACCTCGCAGGTCAGGCCCACTGTTGCGCCGGTGGTGTCCAGCAGCCGCCGGCTGGGCAGAGTGTGGGCGGCCAGCCATGCCTCGGTGTGGGAGAGGACCAGCTCGTATGGGTCGATGCCCGCACGGCTGGGCAGCCGGACGAGGTCTTGGGCGAGGGCGAGCACACCGGCATGGTCGGCGGCTGCCGCCGCTGTGGTGCCGATGCTGGCGATCATGGCACTCACCGGTGCATGCCTGGACGATCCGGGCCGGTTGACCGCGGGTGGACGATGGGCAGCGCGTGGACCATGTCGACAGTCTCCACCCGTCGGGCGCCCGCGTAACACTGGCGAACATGGTCGATGTAGCGCTCAGCGGCCCTCGGGCCGAGCAACAGCCCGGAGTCGAAGCCCTCTGCGGAGGTCAGTGACGGGATCGGCACCACTGCGGCCTGCTCGGAGACACACAGGAACCGCTCCGGAGTGCGGACGGTGTCGTCGATGATGCCCAGGTGCAGGGTTTTCGGGCCGAGGCTGCGGTCGTTGGGGTCACGCAGGGTCAGCAGCCGCAACAGGTGATCGTGGAGGATCTGGTGCTGGGGTGGCCCGAACAGCACCCGGTAGTGCACAAGGTCCGGTCGCGCGGCCAGGGTGTCCTCGATCGTCTGGAGGTAGGGGGCGTTTCGGGACCGGGAACCGGCCAGGACCAGGTATCGGCAGGCGCCACGCACGACGTCGGTCATCGCCTGGTACAGCTCCCGATGGCCGACGAGCAGGCGGGGCGCTTGGTCGTCAACGGCAAGCTGCGCGTCCTGGTGGGCGAACAGCAGCTCGGTCGGCTGGCCGTAGAAGGCGGCCAGGATCCGCCGGGAGCGGGCGCTGGTGACGTGTCGGCCCAGTTCCCAGCCAGAGAGCATGCTCGGAGTGATGCCGCAGGTGCCGGACGCCGACTGCTGGTCGAGGTCGGCGCAGACCTGTTCCAGGGTCTGGGCTCGGGCCTGGCGGGCTTGGCGCAGCGGGCTGACCGTCGTGGTGGTCGCCGCCCGTCGCGCTGTCATGGCCGGCTACTGGGTGATGGTCGGTGCGGGTGCCGGATGGGTGATGGCCAATGATCGCAGCGGCGGGCCCTCGGTCAGATGCCGGCAGATGGCGGCCAGGTCGGGATGGCGGCCCAGAAGCGTGTACCCCTGTGGTGGGTGGAAGGTGCCGAGCGTCCGACGCAGGTCGTTGATCCCGATGGCGGGGTACTCGCGGATCTGGCGGATCGGCATCGCGTATCCCTGGGACAGGTCGGCCAGGTAGGTGTACACCGAGGTGCCGTTGCCGGCCCGCACCGCCTCGGCGATGGCGGCGATCCGCTGTGGGGTGTCGATGATCGGGGGGTCGAGGTCGATGACCCCGGCCAGGCGGGATTCGGGTGCGGTCAGGTAGACGTACCAGGTGGCCGGTCCGGTCAGAAACCGCCGCCGGAACTCGTGGATCTTCTGGCCCTGCCAGATCAGGTCCCAGTATGCGGCGTCCAACGACATCAGGATCGGCTCGGCGACCTGGCCTATGGCGGCGGCCGGGCAATCGAACAGCGCTTCCTGAACCACGCTCAACTTCCCTCACGCTCGGCGATGGAATATTGACGATCCGAGACCATGGAGTGTAGTCGGCGCCACCGTCGGCCGGCAGCCGCCCAACAGGTCGACCCCGGATGCGATGGCCAGGGATTTTGTCACCAGTTGCGCATCTGAACCGGCTGGTGGTGAACACCCATCACGAGGTCATGACCTGGTGACCGCTCGCCGGGGGCCCGATGCTGAAGTCATCGACCATATCCACTGCCTGGAGGGTTCGCGATGACCGAGGCGACGATCGGGTTCCCCATCGAATCCACCCGCGGGGACCGGCGCACCATCCTGACCCCCACCGTAGCCTGAAGATCCCCCGATTCTCTGGAGGACCGGGCTACCTGGCTCCGGTCGGGGCCAGATCGGTGTCAGACGATGCTGACGGATCGAGATGCGTTTGCCTGTACGCGGCCTCGTGCTCGTCCGGGCTGAG
>JABDRL010000275.1 GCA_013041765.1 Dactylosporangium sp.
CTCAGCCCGGACGAGCACGAGGCCGCGTACAGGCAAACGCATCTCGATCCGTCAGCATCGTCTGACACCGATCTGGCCCCGACCGGAGCCAGGTAGCCCGGTCCTCCAGAGAATCGGGGGATCTTCACTGCCAATGGTGTTCTGGACGTGGATCGGGAGCCGATCCGTGATGGGCTGGTGGCGCTGTATACCCCAGCGGCGGGTGCTGGTCAGGAATCCGGCGGCCACCATGGCACCCTGGACCCGCTCGTAGAGGCCCTGGCTGAGGACGAGGACCTGGTCACGAAGCGGGTCTGTGGTGCTCAGTAGGGGTCGGCTGCGGATCTGGGCGAGTACCTGGTCGGCGATGAGGTCGCCGACCAGGCTGCGGTCGTAGAGATCGGCGATGCCCATCCGGGCGGCCTGCAGATGGATGCGTCCGGCGAGGACGAGGTCGATGAGCAGGGCTCCGGCCAGCCCGACGTTGAGGGTCGGCAGGTGAAGGCGGGGCCGGAAGCTGTGGTACTCGTCGTGGGCCACCAGGAACAGGCGCTGGTAGGCCAGCGACGGCTCAACGTCGGGCATCGCGGATCTCATTTGTCCTTGGCGGGTTCATCTGGTGTGTACCGGGGTCAGCGGACGGCGTCGGCGAGGCCGCGCAGCCGCTGGTGGATACCGCCGAACGCGACCGCCCCGGCAAGGTGGGTCTTGTCGATCGCGGCGATCATGGTGTAGTTCGGGTCGCAGACATTGCCGACGTGGGCGGTGCCGGCCTGCGAGACGAGTTGGTATACGTCAAGGGTGTCCAGGCCGGTGAGCTCTGCCGCCCAGCGCACCAGATCGTGTTGGCTGATCCGGTAGGCGTCTTCCAGAGGGCGGGCGCAGCCGACGCTCATCAGGTGGGTGTCGGTTTCCAGCCGGGGACCTGGGATCGCCACGCCCTTGACCAGGTCGACGACCACAGTGACGTGGGCTGCGATCTCTACGGCGACGCCGCAGAGTTCACCGTCGCCCTGCCGGGCGTGGACGTCGCCGAGGGCCAGGAGTGCTCCGTCGGTGTTGACCGGTAGGTACACGGTGGTGCAGGCCCGGACCTGGGGGCTGTCGAGGTTCCCGCCGTGGGCGTCGGGGACGACCGAGGTGCGGACTTCACCTCCAGAGGGGGCGACCCCGATCGTGCCGATCATCGGTTCCAGGGGCAGGTCAACGCGGTACCGGCCGTTGGTGTCCTGGAACCTGACTGTTTCGCCGTCTCGGTCGACCTCGTAGACCCAGACCCGCTCCTCCAGCGGGGTCTGGAGGTTCGGGGTTTGGTGGGTGCCGGTCAGCGCCCCGAACGCGGGATAGGTTGCCGACACACCCCAGTCGCGGGTTGGTTCGATGGCGACGATGTGGACGGCGAGGGTGTCGCCGGGTTCGGCGCCGACGATGTGGAACGGTCCGGACACCGGGTTCAGCCGGTGCGGGTCGCAGACCTGGGACGGCAGGTCGTCTGTGGTGCGGACCCGGCCGCCGAAGCAGTCTTCGCAGGCCACGCGGAGCCCGGTGCCGGGATGGATGCGCAGGACCGGGGTGCGTCCGCCGATGGTGTGGCCGAGTTCGGATCGGTTCGGCTGGTACTCGATGGTCTCGACCATGGTCAGGCCCCCAGTCCGGACAGGCGGGGGCTGTGCCCTGCCAGGGTCAGTGCGATCAGGACGAGGAGGCCGAGGCCGAGCCAGGTCAGGCCGACCTTCTGGGCGAGGATGTTCGCGTGGATGGCGACCGCGCCCAGGATCCCGATCCCCGCGACGGGGATGAGCAGGTGGACCGCGAAGCGGCGGCTGCGGCGGCGGAGCAGGTGGTGCCAGATCACCGAGGCGTGCAGAGTCCCGAACGCGATGATCGCCCCGAAGTTGATCAGTGAGGACAGTACGGCGATCCCGTCGGACCGGGAGGCCATGTACAACCCCAGGACCATGGACAGGGCGGCCACCAGCAGGACCGCGTTGACGGGGACGGACCGGCGCACCGACACCCTGGCCAGGAACCGCGGCAACTGCTGGTCGCGGGCCATGGCGAACAGCAACCTTGAGGTGGAGACCTGAGCGACGAGGCTGTTGGCGATCCCCCACGCCAGGGCGGTGGCCACGGCGGTCAGGGTCGCCAGCCAGTGCCCGCCGGCGACCCTCGCGGCGTCGTAGAACGCGGTCCCGTCCGGGTCACCGTCGGCGATGAGCTTGGCCGGGTCTGCCACGAGCAGGGACGCCACCCAGGTCTGGGCGATGAACAGGACCCCGACCAGCAGCAGCGCGCCGGTCATGGCGACGCCGATCTGGCGGGAGCCGCCCCGGTTCTCCTCGGCCAGCATCGAGATCCCGTCGAAGCCCAGGAAGCTGAGCACGGCCACAGACACTGCCGTGAACAGCACCGGCCAGGTGAACGTGTCTGGGCTGAACACCGGGTCGAGAGAGAGCCCCTGGCCCCGGCCCTGGGACAGCGCCCACACCCCGACCGCCAGGAACACGGCGAGGACGACGAGTTCGGTGATCAGGAAGGCGCTGGTCACTCGGGCGGTCAGCCGCAGCCCGCAGAGGTTGATGACCGTGTTGAGCAGCAGGAACCCGACGATCCACATCCACACCGGCAGCGGGGGGATGGCGGCGTGACACGCGACGGCGGCGATCAGGGACAGCAGTCCGGGGACCAGGACGTAGTCCAGGAGCATGGCCCAGCCGGCGAGGAATCCGATCCGGGGGCCGATGCCCCGTCCGGCGTAGTTGTAGACCGATCCGGCCATGGGGAACGCCCGGACCATCTGGGTGTAGGAGCAGGCGGTGAGCAGCATGACGAGCGCGCCGACGGTGTAGGCGAGGGCGACCATGCCGCTGGAGGCGGCGAACACCCCGCCGAAGATTCCGAACGGGGCGATCGGAACCATGAACACCAGACCGAACGCCAGCAGCGGCCACAACCCGAGGGTGCGGCGCAGTTGCGGCTGGTAGACGAACCCGATCAGGTCGTCGACGTTGGTGGTGGCCTCGAACGGTGGTGGGGGTGGCGGGAGCGGGGAATGGGTGTGGTGCACGGGGACACCTCCGGGGGCGTTCACTGCGAACGGGAGGTGCGACAGGTGGGACGCCACCGAAACGGCGCCCATCGTGATCAGGTCGTCACCGGGGTCGAGTCAACGTGCCGGGGGTCGATGTCGGACACCACTATCAGCGAGTTCCGACAATCTGCCGACATTGTGTCCCCCGTCCCGGTGGGGTGCCGTTCGCCAGGTTGCGCACCCAAGCTGGACGGCACCTGTTCACGGTGAAGACGCCGCTGGCCAATGAGCAGGCTTGCGCGGAGCAGGAGACCCTGGTCGACGATCGGGACCAGATGCACCAGGCGCTGCTGGCGATGGGGTTGCGCCCAACGATTCGGATCGTCAAGACCCGCAGGACCGCCCAGGTCGGGGTGTTCGGGCTGTGCGTGGACGAGGTCGAGCACGCCGGGGTGTTCCTGGAGGTCGAGCTGATCGCCCCAGTGGGCGGGGACGAGTTGGCGGCCCAGACCGAGTTGGACCGGTTCGTGGCGGAGCTCGGGGTGCCGGTGCGGCGGGTGATGGACACCTACGACTCGCTGGTGCGCGCCGCCAAGAGCAGTACTCCCGCTACTGCCGGGGTTCCGCTGGCGCGCGGCAGATGAGCATGCCGCTCTGGCAGGTGATCGTGAATGCGCCGTCCCGCTCGATCGTCTCCGTCAAACGCTGCTCGGCCCGGGCCAGGGTTGCTATGAAGGGAACCCCGCTGTCGGCAGCCCACGCCTGGTAGGAGGCGAAGTGTGCGATGACCGGAGCTGGTTCGGTGACGCTGATGACGCCCCGCAGGTCGACGAGGCGAACGTCGTCGAAGTGCTGGGCCAGGTGAGCTGGGGCGTCGTCGAGCGGGAACCGGTCGCTCAGGGAGATCCGGTGGGGGCCTTCGGGGGTTCCGAGGACGTCGGCGGCGGCCTGGGACCACAATTGGTCGAGTTCCCGCTTGTCCGCGCGGGCGTTGGTCGAGACGATGAGCGTGCCGCCCGAGGTGAGGACCCGAGTCAGTTCCCGGAGCCCGGCGTCGGAATCGGGCAGGTGGTAGAGCATGTGCATGGCGAGCACCGCCTGGAACGAGCCGCTGGCGAAGGGCAAGGCCTGAGCGTCGGCGACCACCAGCGGTGGTCGCAGGTTGGCCAGGATCCCGGCGGACAGGTCCACCCCGACCACGGTCAGGTCCGGACGGTGCTGACGCAGGTGCCGCAGGTACCAGCCGTTGCCGCAGCCGATGTCGGCGACGGTACCGGTCACGTCGGCGAGGTGGGTGGCCGCGATGGCCGGCAGATCGTGACGGGGTCGTTGTGCCTGGTACAACCGCTGCCGCGCGGCCAGGTGCGTGCCAGTGCCGTACGCCTCCCCGGCGATCACGCGGCGGTCGGTCGACGCATGCGATTCGATGGCGGAACGGGTCAATGTGCGATGCCTCCAGATCTGTGGCTGGCGCCCCCGCTGGAGGGCAGTGCCGTCAGGGGCAGGTGGAATCCGTCGATGGCCCCGCGCATGTCGCGGGCCAGCGGCACCGGCTCGTAGCGTGGGGCGGTCAGGCGATCGGCGAGTTGGGTGACGCGGGTGCGGATGCTGGCGGTGCGTTGTGTCGGTGGCTGGGCCAGGACAACCCGTAGCTCGTGGTCGCTGGCGTCGAGGTCGTCGCACCGCAGGTATGCCTGTGCCAGGTCGAGGTGCGCCGCGCAGAGATCACCGCTGGAGCGCTCTGGGGGTGCCGCTGTCTCGTAGTGGGCGATGGCCCGCCGGGAATGGTCGATCGCCTGGCGCATCAGGGCTGGGCAGCCCAGGGTGAGGAGGGTCGTGCCGGCGTAGGTCTCCTGCTTGGCCTGGGGGAAGACGAACAGTCCTCCGGTTTTGTCGTCGTCGCGGAGCCGTTCCCGGGCGCGTTCGGCTGCCTCCAGCGCTCTCAGTGCCGCGGGGCGGTCGGCGAGGGCGGATGCCGCGCGGGCTTGGAGCGCTGAGAGTCGTATGGTGATGGATCCCTCGTGGACCCGGGTCATGCCGTCGGTGGCCGCGTTCAGGGCGTCGGCTGGGCGGTTGTCCCAGTAGGCGATCAGGGATTGCAGCGCGCGGACCCACCCACGCATCCCGGGGTGATCTGCGAGGTTGGCGCACAGCCACGCGGTGCGGGCGAGGTCGTCTGCCTGCGGGTACTGGCCGAGGTCCAGGCACACATGGGCCTGGAGTCCGCACAGTCGGCTGGCCGCCAGATGCAGGTCGCGCATCTGGCTGGGGCAGCGGTTGTCGTCGATCATGGTGAATACCTGGATGCGGAGCCCGCGAATGTCGGAGAACAGGTCGAACAGCGGGGTGCTGACGTACCGGCGGGCCAGTCCGCAGACGGCGACCTCCAGGTATTCCATCGCCACGGTGCTGGTCACACCCGACGCGACCTGGTGGGCGAATCGAGCCGCCGCGCGGGCCTCATCGTCGGCTGCGAGCGCCTGGTCCTGGAGCGACGTGGTCCATGACGGGCTGCGGACTTCCTGTCCGCCCCACCTGGGCTGCCCGACCAGGGCGTAGGAGTTCCGGTTCTGATGGTGCGTCGGGCCAGTGGTCTGCTGGTAGGCGGCCACGAGTTCGCCGTTGGCCTCCAATACTTGGTCGCAGCGTCGCCAGAAGTCGATGGGAGCGCGCTGACGCCCCGTTTCGGTGTTCGCCACGGTGCTGCGGCTGTAACTGACGTGTGCGGCCAGTTGCGCCTGGTTGAGTCCGGCCATATGGCGCAACGTCGCCAGGCGTTCGCCCAGGGACCGTTGGGCATCGGCGGCGCGTGGATCGGCCATCAGTTCCCCCAGAGTCCCCGTCATGGCGCGGTCCTGACAGTGTGGCAAACCGTGCCGGTGCGGATACCGTCACGGATGTCGGAGTTTTGTCGGAGTCTGCTGTCGCCGGTGTCCGACATCCGGATTCCCGCCCTGACCGGTACGGCGGGCACAATGATTCGTCATGCTGTATGCCGTCGAACTGTTCCTGGACGAGGACGCCGACCGCCGGGTTCGCCAGATCTGGGCCGCGCTGGACGAGCGCGGCGTCACCTCGTTGGGCAGCACCCCGAGCACCCGGTACCACCCGCATGTCACTCTCTCGGTGTACGAGCGGGGCGATGCGGCCGAGGTCGCAGGGGCACTTCGGCCGGTGCTGGCTACGACGGCCGGGTTGCCGCTTCCCCTGGCGTCGCTGGGCTTCTTCCTCACCGAGGAGGCTCCCGCGTTCCTCGGGGTCGTGCCCACCTCCGGGTTCCTCGGGCTGCACCGTGCTGTACACCATGCGATCGAACCGCTGGTGGAGGGCATCTGGCCCTACTACACGCCCGATGGCCTGGTGCCGCACTGCACCTTGGCCGTCGGAGTCGCGGACACCTCGGCGGTCGCCCAGACCGTGGCCCGTTTTCCCCTGCCGGTCCGTGCGACGGTCCGCAGCGCCCAGCTGGTCGAGTTGCCCGGCGGGCAGCGCAGCACTCCGCTGATCATGGGATAGTCGGGGTGTCTCTCGATCGTCAGAACAGCGTGCCGGCGTCGGTGAGGAGTTCCTCGTCAACGGGCAGCCGCTTGTCAACGGCGATGTCGCAGGTGAGCCGGATCGCGGCGTGGTCGGTGAGCTTGGTGGTCCGGGGTTCCTGGAGGTAGTCGCAGCCCAGCACGACCGGCGTGATCGCCTGTCCGGTGTGGATGTAGTCGAAGCGGTAGGCGTTGCCGCCCCGCCCATACCAGCTGTGCACAGTGGTTCCGGGGTGCAGATGCTGGTGGGCATCGGTCAGGCTCTGGGTGGCCAGGTTGTCGAGTAGGTCGTACTCGAACGGCAGGAACCCCTGGTATGGGGGCTGGTGATCACGGCTGACGACGTTGTAGTCCCCGGCCAGGACCAGATGCTGACGGTCGACCTCGTCGAGCCGGTCCAGGGCGCCCAGCAGCGTGCGGATGAACTCCCGTTTCCGGCCGATCTTGGCTTGCTCGCGGTCGCTGGAGGGCACGTAGATCCCCAGGACGGTGACGGCTGGGGTGCTGTCCACGGTGACCGCAACGGCCCGCCCGGCCGGGGTGATTCCGTCGGTGATCTCCGGCCGGATCGTGGCCGGTAGCCGGGTGAGGATCGCCGTGCCCCGGTCGCCGTTGAGGTTCGCCGCGTGACTGGTATGCCAGCCGGCCTGCCGGTACCGGTCGAGCACATGGCGGGTGCCGGGGCCACCACTGGTCTCGGTGAGCACGAGGATGTCGGCGTCTTGCGCCGTGAGCCAACTCCGCAGGGCTTGGGCGCGGGGCAGGGCCGCGGCGGCGATGTTCAACGTCAGCAGCGACAGCATGATGGGCTCAGTCTCTCCGCTCGGGGAGCTGCTCCAGAATTCGGGTGACGATCTGGTCGGGGTCAAGCCGTCGGCAGTCGACGCGGACCTGGTACCAGTCCTGGCGGCGCAGGAACCGCTGGGTCTCGCGGTAGAGGGCGAGTTCTCGTTCCGGGGAGCCGGTCAGCTCCAGGCGGCTGCGCCGGGGGCGGGCCTCCAACCTGGCGCGGATGACCTCGGGGTCTTCCTCCAGGTAGACCGACATGGCCGGGGGCAGCACGTAGCGGTTGTAGGTCCAGATCTCTGACAGGTCCATGGCGTCGACCCGCTGGAGTACGAGGGACGACTGGGCGTAGCGGTCGGTGACGACGTGGTGGCCGGCGTCGAGTTCCGGGATGATCTCGTCGTCGATGTGGGCGTACCGGTCGGCGGCTACGGCCAGGGCGAACGCCCGCCCGTGCACGGTGTCCTCGGAGTGCCGCAGATGAACAGGGGCGTCACGAGCACACCAAGGGCGAACCGACCAATGGTTGAGCGCGATGGTTGGGGCACTGGTCGAGGTCCGGCGAGCCGAGCCGCCGGCCCCGGGCGACAATTGCCGTCGGGCAACCGCGCCCGCAGTCTCGGCTGACTGGGCAGGACCGGCAGGTGGCGGAATCGACCACGGGGTACCGCTGGTGCAGGTCGAAGGCATCGAGGGCTTCGGAGATCTCGTCGTGCAGGATATTGTCGGCCAGGAACTCGATATCTCGGTGGGCTGAGCCCGGCGTTCGGGCGGCGAAGACCAGGTACGGGCACACCACCGTGGCACCGTCGGCGAACACGTAGACGATCTCCCCGGCCAGGCAACCACCCAGGGGCTGGTCGTCGTTGGGGAACCGGACGTGCACCACCTCCAGCCCTCGGGTCTGGAACCCGGTGGTGGCCTCCCGGATCGCCCGCATGGTGGACTCCTGGGCAGCCAGGTTCTGGGAACGCACCCCCCGACCCATGCTCGACAGCGGGTTCATCGGCATGTACTTCGCGCCGACCTCGACGGCGAATTCGCACAACTGCCCATACTCCTGCGGGGTCGTCCAACGGTTCGGGGTGGACAGGATGCCCTGCAACAGTCCGGCGGCGGCCAGCCGCCGTGTCGTGTCCAGAGTGGTCGCGAACGCTGAGCGCCGGCCCCGGAAGCGGCCGTGGCTGTCGGCCCGGAACCCGTCGAAGCTGACGTTGACGTGGACCGCACCCAGATCGCGCAGCGCTCGGATCCGGGGCGCGGTGACCAGGGTGCCGTTGGTGCAGATTCCGAGAGGCAGGCCGGCATCAGTGGCGGCGCGGCAGATGCCCAGCAGGTCGGGGTGGACGAACGGCTCGCCTCCGGTGAGCGTCAGCCGGCCCACCCGCGACCGGCGTAGCCGTGGGATCACCAGGTTCACTATGGTGTCCAGAGTCTCGCCCGGGCCGCGCGAGCCGGCACCGACCGCATCGCACCCGCGACCGCCGTCGCCATGATGGAAGCGATGAGCCACGCGGCCGTCGGTGACCGCCGCTCCTGCTGCCAGGCGCTGGCCGATGCCGAAAACGCTCTCGCAGCAGCTCCGGTCGGCGAGGAACGCCCGGACTGGTTGGAGTTCGACGCGGGAGGCCTGTCCGGGCATGCGGCCCGCGCCTACCGGTACCTTCACGACGGTGCGGCTGCCATGCGGCATGCCCAGGATTCCATCGCTTGCTGCCACTCCGCTCACGGACGGGCCCTGGTTCAACGCACCGCGATCCTCGCGGCGGCCCATGTCGAGCAGGGCAATCTCGACGAGGCCGCCCGTCTGGGCTCGACCATGGTGGAGGCCGCCCGACAGTTGCGCTCCCGGCATGTCTACGAAGAGGTCAGATGCCTTACTCAGGCCATGCGGGACAGGACGACCCCCGTCACGGGGGGCTTCCTGGACCAAGCCGAGGAATACCTACTCGATCCGTCGGCCGAGGGTCGGGATCACCGGTTGGAGACCACTTGAAATGCCTCGGCCAGTCGCCCGTCTGGCAGGCCGGCGGGTGCGGTGTTGGGTGCCAGCCGGCCGCGAAGCCGTCCGGCGAGGTCCAGATAGTGGCCGCTCTGGCTCGTATGGGCCGCGACCGCCCGGACCTTGGCGTCAAAGGCGTCGGTGACGTCAACGTAGTGGTTGACGTGCGGGCTGTTGATCAGCCAGATCTCTTCGGCGGTCCAGGCCTCCAGCCCTTCGTCCTCCAACAGGGCGGTCAGGGCGAAGCTGTTGCCGGCGTCCGGATATACCGCTTGCAGGGTCAGTGTTCCGGTGGCCAGGTGATCGGGGTGGCAGCTCCGGAATCGCTGCCAGTTCCACTCCGGGCTCCAGGTGACCACGATCTGCGGCCGGACGCTACGGACGGCCCGAACGACCGCGACGTGCAGGTCCCTGCTGGGTCGCAGCAGACTGCCCTCCCGCAGGCCGAGGAACCGTACCTGGTCGACGCCGAGGATCGCGGCGGCCCGTTCCTGCTCCGCCCGCCGGATACGGGGGATGTCGGCGCGTGGTACGTCCGGGTCGAACCCACCAGCTTCTCCGTCGGTGAGGACCAGGTACGACACCGCGACCCCGGCAGCCGTCCATCCCGCGATCGTGCCGCCGAGCCAAAATTCGGCATCGTCGGGATGGGCGATGACGACCAGCACGCGTTCCACAACCTGACCGGGTTCCGTCATCGCGGAATCACCTCCCACCTTCATCCTGCTACGATGCCACGGCTCCGGAACCGGGACGGCATCCCTCGTCTCTGCCGTCAGACCGGACACGCTGCCGCCAGCAGCCGCCCAAAGGCATCACGACCCGTACCGCCGTCAGCAACCCGTGAAGCCCCAGGAACGGCAAAGACGCGTCATTAGGTCACCGTGCGTAGCGGTGGATAATGGGTCAGTCCACGTGGCAATACGCTTCGCGACCTGGGCCACAATACGAGTCGGTATGTGGGTACATCGGTCGAAGTGTTGCCCAAACATCGAAGATGAGAGTGTCCCGCGATGCGCTGGTCTCAGACGTTCATCCCGACGCTGCGTGAGGATCCGACGGACGCGGACGCGGCCAGCCACCGGCTGCTGCTGCGGGCCGGCTACGCCCGGCGGCTGATGGCCGGCCACTACTCGCTGCTGCCGCTGGCGGTGCGGGTTCGCGCCAAGGTGATCGCGATCATCCGGGAGGAACTGGACCGGATCGGGGCCCAGGAGCTACTGCTCCCCGCGATGCACCCGGCAGAGATCTGGCAGCGCTCGGGGCGCTGGGAGTCCATGGGCCAGGAGATGTTCCGGCTCCGCGACCGCAAGGGCGCCGATATCGGGCTCGGCATGACCCACGAGGAGATCTTCGCGACCCTGGCCCTGGAACTGAACTCCTACCGGCAGTTGCCGCAGATGTGGTACCAGTTCCAGACCAAGTTCCGCGACGAGCCCCGCCCCAAGGCCGGCTTGATGCGCACCCGCGAGTTCACGATGAAGGACTCGTACTCCTTCGACACCGACGCCGCCGGCCTGGACCGGTCGTTCGAGTTGCACCGGCGGGCCTATGTGCGGGCCTTCGCCCGGCTGGGGATCCCCGCGATCCCGGTGGAGGCATCCAGCGGCAGCATGGGCGGGTCGACCTCGACGGAGTTCATGTGCCCGTCGGAGGCCGGCGAGGACTTCGTGGTGCACTGCCCCGCCTGCGGGTACGCCGCGAATGTCGAGAAGGCCACCTCCCGGATCGCCGCGGTCGAGGACGGCCCTGGGCTGGACAAGCCGGAGCGGTTCGACACCCCCGGCGCCCGGACCATCGAGGACCTGGCCACCCGGTTCGACGCCCCGGCCCACCGGCAGATCAAGACCCTGGTGTACCTGCTGGACGACCGGCTCACCCTGGTGCTGCTGCGCGGGGACCACCCGCTGATGGAGCAGAAACTGGCCGACGCCACTGGGGCGACGGAGCTTCGCCCGGCGCATCCGGAGGAGATCCGCGAAGCCCTGGGCGCCTCGCCGGGCAGCCTCGGCGCGGTCGGCGTCGTCGACCTGCCCGTCCTGGCCGATGAGACGCTTCGGGGCCGCCGGGACATGTTCACCGGGGCGAACACCGACGACGTGCACCTGCGCGGGGTCGACCTCGACCGCGACATCCAGGTCGGGCAGTGGGCCGATCTGCGCGAGGTGGCCGCCGGGGAAACCTGCCCCCGCTGTGACCAGGCCCTGGCAGTGCAGAAGGCCATCGAGATCGGCCACATCTTCAAGCTGGGCTACAAGTACAGCAAGGCGCTGGGCGTTTCCGTGCTCGACGAGAGCGGCCAGCGGATCCCCGTGATCATGGGCAGTTACGGGATTGGGGTCGAGCGGGCGATGTCGGCGATCGTCGAGTGCCACCACGACGAGCGGGGCATTATCTGGCCGATGGCCGTGGCCCCGTTCCAGGTCGCGGTGGTCGTCGCCCAGATCGGCGACGCCGAGACCGCCGCGCTGGGCGAGCGGGTCTACCAGGACCTGCGCGCCGCCGGAGTCGAGGTGATCGTGGACGATCGGGACGAGCGCCCCGGCGTGAAGTTCCGGGACGTCGAACTGGTCGGCATCCCGTTGCGCATCACGGTCGGCAAGCGCGGGCTGGCCGAGGGCGTCGTCGAGGTGACCGAGCGGGCCACCGGTCAGACCCGCAAGGTGTCCCCAGACCAGGTCGTCGAGAACATCACCGCAGCCATCGCTGCGGCGTAGCCACAGGATCCGCGCGCCTGGGCTGGAATTGGTCGAGGCATCGGCCGTTCCAGCCCGGGACAGCGACAGCGGGTCGTCACACGCGGTCGTAACTGCGGCGTCGCTGGCGGGGAACATCAGGGGCGAAGATTGCGGCAAGCCGGTCGAGGGTCGACGGGTCTTCGATCGTGCCGCAGGTAGCCCGGTCGTCATTGGCGTCTGTGATCGTCCAAGCGCCACCGCCCTGTTGGCGGGGTGTCCAGAGCATCCCGGCGGAGTCCATCAGCAGGTAGCGGTGCTTGCGGCTGCTGGCGGACTTCGCGACGATCCGGACCGTCGCCGGCACGGTCCCCTGAAGGTTCCGGACCGCCGCGTCGAACACGGCTTCGCTGATCTGGTAGCCGTGCCGGTTCCGGTAGCCCAGCGGCCCAATGGGCATGAACTGGAACAGCTGCCACTCACGGACCTGGGGATGGGTGCCAAGGATCGCTGCGATCCGGGGGACGTCGTCGTGGTTTCCCTGGTGCACGACGGTGTTGACGCAGATGGTGGCCCCGGCGTCCGCGAGCACGTCGAGGACGGATTCCTGCTCGGCGACCGAGGCGAATCTCCGGAACCGGCGGAAGACCTCGTCGGTGGATCCGTCCAGCGGGATACCGACCAAGTCCACGAGGCGGGCGACCACCGAGGCGTCGACCTGAGGCACGGATCCGTGGCCTCGGAACCGGATGGGGGCGCTGCCGAGAAAGGCTGACCCGACCGTGTCCAGGTGGATCCGTAGACCAAGGTGGCGAAGACCGGCCAGGAGTTCGATGATGTCGGGCCTGGTCAGCGGATCACCCCCACCCACCGTGAGTTTCCGCAGCGGGATCCGGGCGTGCAGGAGCCGGACGAAGGACACGACGTCGCCAGCGGCGGCGACGTGTTGCCCGAAGTGGTTGTAGCAGCCGGGGCACGACAGGAAGCACCGGTTGCTGGCGGACAGAATGAGACTGCGGAGCATGGCTCTTCCTTCTGGCCGGACGTGCGGGGCGCCGGGTCAGCCCGGCGTCGCGATCAGCGGTCGCCGAACCTCCTGGTACACCTCCTCGTACTGGTCGACCATGTGCGGCAGGGAGAACGCCGTGGCGACCCGCGACCGGCAGGCGCCCCGGTCGAGCCGCGCGGCCAGCCGGGTGTATCGCGTGAGGTCGTTCATGGTTCGGGCGATGAACCCGGTGCGACCGTGTGCGACCAGTTCGCGGAAGGCACCGGCGTCGAAGCCAACCACCGGGGTACCTGTGGCCATCGATTCGATGGTGACCAGTCCGAACGGCTCCGGCAGGGTGGTCGGCAGCAGCGTCGCCACCGCACCCCCGAGCAGTTGGAGCTTGCTAGCGTGGTCGAGTTCGCCCAGGTATTCGATCTGGTGGCCGTCGATATGCGGTTTGATCATCTGCCGCGCGTATGGGCGGTCGACCTCCTTGACCCGTCCCGCGATCTTCAGCGGCAGGCGGAGCCTCCGAGCCACCTCGATCGCGAGGTGGGCACCCTTCTCCGGGCGCAGGCGCCCCAGGAACGCCAGGTAGGGCGGCGAGTCGGGGACCTCGCGGAACGGAATCCGGGACAGATCGACGCCGTGGTGGACGGTGGCCTGGTAGTTCAGCCCTGGCAGCGACAAGCGCTGATCGGCGCTGATGGCCACGAATCGCTCGCCAGCGAGCCGAAGGAACAGGGACCTGTTGTCGCTGTTGAAGAAGCAGTGCACGGTGTGGACGACTGGAGTGACAAGGACCGTCAAGGCCAGCAGCCCGAGGCAGCCGGTGTTGGAGTGCAGATGTGAGTGAATCACGTCGAACTCGGCGGCGCGGTCGATGACCTGCCGCATCTGAAGCAGCCGATACGCTTCGGGCTCGACCAGCGATCCATCGTGATTGAGCGCGCCGGAGCAGACCGCGGACAACCCGGTCACCGACGAGTCCCCTGAGGCGAACACCGTGACCTCGTGTCCCCGGCGGGCCAACTCGCCGGTGAGGTCGGCGACCAGAGTCTCCACGGCCCCGTACCGGGGCGGCGGCACCGGCTCCCACAGGGGCGCGACCTGCGCTATACGCATGGGATCGGCTCGCCTCCCAGGTGGTGCGACCCGGGGCGCGACGCAACGGGCGGGGTTCGCGGCAGGAAACCCTGGCGCCGCAGCAGGTCCGAGCCGCGCAGGAAGTCTTGGATCCGAGCCGCGCAATCGTGGATCGCCTCGCGGTGGTGGGGGAATTCGAAGAGCTCCAGGTAGCGCGCGATGCTCGACTCGTAGATCCGGGGATTGATGGTGTGACGGTCCATCGTGGACTTCCAGAGGGGCAGCATCCAGGTGTGGTAGTGCGGACGGTCGAGCTTTTCCTCCTGGTAGGTCTGCACGGCGCAGATGTCGGGGAACTCGTCCATTGCCTGCCTGAGCACGTGCATGACGGTGGTGAGCCGGTGGGCGAGGTCCAGCGGCATCTGGCCGATGGAACCCAGATGCGGCCGAATGCCGACGATCATGAATCCGGGAACAGCCCATTCGGCGTCCTGCCGGACGGTGATGATGCCGTCGTCGAGCACCGGTACGAGGATCGGCGGCAGCTCGTGGTCGTGGTCGTTCATGAAACAGCCCCGGCAGGTGTCGCGGCTGACGGTGAACGTGGTGCCGTCCAGGAAGTCCAGGGTTCTCATTGCCTGCATCAGGGGTGGGCTCCTCTATCGTTGGCGAAGTTCGGCTGTGGGAAGGAGCGGAGGCGTGGCGACGGTCCTTGTTGCGGTCAGTCACCCGGACGACGAGGCGCTGTATTGCGGCGGGACGATTCGCAGGCTGGCCGACGCTGGACACCGGGTGGCGGTGCTGATGCTGACGAGCGGGGAGAACGGCCGCACGCTGGGCATGTGCGCCCAAGACGAGCTCGCAGTCCTCCGGGCTGGTGAGGCGCGGGCTGCCGCAGCGGCTCTCGGTGTTGAGCGCCTGACGATCCTCGGGTTTCCCGATGGTGGGCTCGCCGCCCAAGGCGACGAGCTGTCTGCCGCTGTGGCGGGCGAACTTGAGCGCCTGAAGCCTTCCGCCGTGTTCACGTTCCCGCCCAACGGAGTCAACGGTCATCTCGATCATGTGGCTGCTCACCAGGCCGTCACCTGTGCCGTCCAGACGAGCCGGGAACCGGGCGGTGAGCTGCACTACTTCGCCTCGCCCGCCGAGTTCGCAGAGCCAGTCCGGCCAGGCTTCCTTCACCCCGCAGAGGTGGCGCGGATGAGCCTGGCGACCACTGCCAGCGTCGATGCGCAGGAGGCATTGGCGGCGAAGCTGTCCGCGCTCGGACACTACGAATCCCAAGCCCGCAGCGTCGTCAAATTCATGCGGCTCTACCCAGATCGAATCATCGCGGAGTCCTTCCATCTGGCGTCCGGGCCAGCCGAGGGGAACCTGCTTTCCCCGCTCGCTTGACCGACAACCGCATACCTGACTGCGGGCGCAGCCCCATTCAAGGTGGTCGACACGGATGTCGGACAGTGTCGACATCCGTCTCCGACAAAACTCCGACATCGCCTGTGGAGACCGAAACCATCCGTCCTGGGTATGGTGAGCGCGAGAGCGCGCTCCACGAATTACCGAGGATGAACATGCCGTTCCCAGCTTCTGTTCCCAGCCCCGCGGGCGATCCGTCGGTTGGGTCTATGCCGGCTGCGGAGCGGATGGAGGCGGCTCGGCAGGCACTGGGTCGGCAGTTGGCGGCGTTCCGGGAAGCAGTTGGCGGCGTTCCGGGAAGCAGCTGGCCTCAGGCAACAAGAACTTGCCCACCTGATCTGCTACAGCCGCAGCACAGTAGCCAACGTCGAGATCGGACGGCAGAACGCGCCGAGGACGCTCTGGTGCCGTGCTGACGAGGTCCTGCACACCGGGGGCGTCCTTGCGGCGGGATACGACGCCCTGCGAACTGCCGATCGCCAGCGCCGCGAAACCACCGCTCGGAGAAGGCGCTGGCGATCCTACGGCCTCAAGAACACCACATCGAACGCACCGCCGATCCCGCCGCATCTGCGGCTCGGCTGCTCGCCCAGGACGCCATCATCGGCTGGTTCCAGGGCCGCGCCGAGTTCGGCCCCCGAGCGCTGGGAGGCCGCAGCATCCTCGCGGCAGCGGGCGACGCGGGTGTCGCGCAGCGGATCAATGCGTGTATCAAGCGCCGGGAGCTTTTCCGGCCGCTGGCGCCAGCCATCCTCGACACCGCCGCTGACGAGTACTTCGCGATCGCTCCCGGCGGCCGGCACGTCTATCCCTTCATGCTGGCCACCGCACAGGCACTGCCCCGCGCCGAGAGCCGCACGTCGGCGGTGGTCCACGTGGACGGCTCCGTGCGGGTGCAGAGTTTCCGCGGACAACAATCCCCTGTTCGCCCAATTGCTACAGGAGTTCGCGGCGCTCACCGGCGTCCCGGTCGTACTGAACACCTCATTCAACGATGCGGACGAACCGATCGTCGGCAGCCCCGGGGACGCGGTACGCACATACCACGAGTCTCGGTTGGACGCGCTGGTGATCGGCCCTTACGTGGTCCGGAACCTACGCGAGGTGGGGATACCGGGACGGCCCAGCGTCTGACCAGCCCCCGCTGGAACTGGGAATCGGCGGATGAGGGGCTGATCGGCCCCAGAC
>JABDRL010000330.1 GCA_013041765.1 Dactylosporangium sp.
GTCACGGCCTTCGCGACACCGGGAAGCCCTCGGCTGGGGTTCTCCACCGGGGGCGGCGTGGGCTGGCGTGCGGGTCAGGGGTTTCCTCGTGTCCAGCGGAGGGTATCGGTCGGTTGCCGTCGCGGAACTCGGTGATGGCACAGAATGCTTCGGATGAGGACAAAGACGATTGAACTGCCGGTGTGTGGTGTTCTCACCTGGCGGAGGTGCGAAGGACATGGCATTGTGATCTATTGGGATAGGTCGGATTCCGCATGCCAGTCGCGCTGGACGAAGTCCACCAATACCCTGTCGTCGGACATGGCACCGTAGGCTCGGAGTATCGGACGCGTTCGGGCGGCCGGGTCCGACACCGTGCTGGGGCGCCGTCAGGCGAAGCGAGGTTGCGACATGAGTGTGCGTCGAGTTCTAGGCACCGAAGTGGAATATGGCGTCTCCGTGCCTGGCCACCCGGGAGCCAACCCGATGGTGACGTCTTCGCAGGTGGTCAATGCCTACGGGGCGCGGCCGGAACTGACCCGGGGCGGGCGGGCGCGGTGGGACTACGAGGAGGAATCTCCGCTGCGGGATGCCAGGGGGTTCACCTATTCCGGCGCCATCTACGATCCGGCGGAGGCCCTGGCCGACGAGGATCTCGGCCTGGCGAATGTCATCCTGACCAACGGCGCCCGCCTCTACGTCGACCATGCCCATCCGGAGTACTCCACGCCGGAGGTCACCAACCCCCGTGACCTCGTGCTGTGGGACAAGGCCGGCGAGCGGGTGATGGCAGAGGCCTCCCGCCGCGCGGCGTCGGTGCCCGGCACCGCCCCCATCCACCTGTACAAGAACAACACCGACAACAAGGGCGCCAGCTACGGCGCCCACGAGAACTACCTCATGCGTCGCTCGACGCCCTTCGCCGACATCGTGGCCTATCTGACCCCCTTCTTCGTCACCCGGCAGATCGTGTGCGGCGCCGGCCGGGTCGGTCGCGGCCAGGACGGGATGACCCCCGGCTTCCAGCTGTCTCAGCGTTCCGACTTCTTCGAGGTCGAGGTGGGGCTGGAGACCACCCTGAAGCGACCCATCATCAACACGCGCGACGAGCCCCATGCCGACGCCGACAAGTACCGCCGGCTGCACGTGATCGTCGGCGACGCCAACCTCTCGGAGATCTCCACCTACCTGAAGGTCGGTACGACCTGCCTGATCCTTTCCATGATCGAGGAGAAGGCCCTCGGCGGGGACCTGGGCATCGCCGATCCGGTCGGGGAGCTGCGGGCGATCAGCCACGATCCCGGCCTGACCCACCGGGTACGCATGCGCGACGGCCGCCGGCTGACGGCTCTGGACATCCAGTGGGCGTTCTTCGAGCGGGCCAGGGCCTTCGTCGACAACCGGCAGGGCGATGACGTCGACGAGATCACCGAAGACGTGCTGACGCGCTGGGAGAGCATCCTGGACCGGCTGGAACGCGATCCGCTGCTGTGCGCCGACGAGCTGGACTGGGTCGCCAAGCTGCGGCTGCTGGAAGGCTACCGCGACCGGGAGTCGCTGACCTGGTCGGCTCCCAAGCTCCAGCTGGTCGATCTCCAGTATTCCGACGTCCGCCAGGAGAAGGGCCTGTACTACCGCCTGGTGGCCCGGGGGGCGATGAAGACCCTGTTCACCCCGGAGGAGGCCACCACGGCGATGGTCACCCCACCGGAGGACACCCGAGCCTATTTCCGGGGCCGGTGCCTGCGGCAGTACGCCGCGGAGGTGGTCGCGGCCAGCTGGGACTCGGTCATCTTCGACGTTGGCCGGGAATCGCTGGTGCGAGTGCCGATGATGGAACCCGAGCGGGGCACCCGCCTCCACGTCGGTGCGCTGTTCGACCGGTGCCCGAGCGCGAAGGATCTCCTTGAGGTGATCACAGCGGGCTGACGATCGTCCGAAGGGGTACCTTGGCAAGCAAGGAAGACAGCGCGAAGGAGGCCGCAGATGACGAGTCGGAACACGGGCGGGCAGTCGCAGACCGGGCGCTCCCGCAAGGACGAGGACGTCGACGACGCCCCACCGGCCGATGCCCAGCCCGAAGCCGCCGAACGTCTTGAAAAGATCAACGAAGAGGTTGACGATCTCCTTGATGAGATCGACTCCGTCTTGGAGGAGAATGCCGAGGAGTTCGTCCGAGGCTACGTCCAGAAGGGCGGGCAGTAGCGTATTGTGACTCAACTGTCCATCTCGTCGCAGACCTGAGAGGAACCACGTGGCAGCGGGCCTTGATCCTTCTGGGCGTCTTCCGAGTGTCTTCACCGTTTCCGGTACCTCGTCGTTCAGCGAGTTTCTCAATATCGCCGCACCCCACCTGCTGCCCGGGCAGCGGCCCCTGCCGGCGGGGGCGGCTGGCGAACTGGCGCCCCACGCCACCACGGTGGTGGCGATCGTCGCGGACGGTGGGGTTGTGCTGGCCGGCGACCGCCGGGCCACCATGGGCAACTTCATCGCCAGCCGGGACATCGAAAAGGTGTACGCCGCCGACGCCTCCTCCCTGGTCGGCATCGCCGGTACCGCCGGGGTGGGCATCGAACTCATCCGGCTGTTCCAGGTCGAGCTGGAGCACTACGAGAAGATCGAGGGCACGGTGCTGTCGCTCGACGGTAAGGCCAACCGCCTGGCGGCCATGATCCGGGGGAACCTCCCCATGGCATTGCAGGGCCTGTCGGTCGTGCCGCTGTTCGTCGGCTACGACCCCGACGCCACGGACCCGGCCCGGGTCGCACGGATCTTCAGCTTCGATCTGACCGGTGGCCGCTACGAGGAAACGGCCTACGACGCCATCGGGTCCGGGTCGCTGTTCGCGAAGGCCGCCCTGAAGAAGCGCTACCGCCAGGGCATCACCGTTGACGACGCGGTCCGCCTGGCCGTCGAGGCGCTCTACGACGCCGCCGACGACGACACCGCCACGGGCGGTCCAGACCTGATCCGGCGGCTCTTCCCCGTGGTCATGACCGCGACCGCCGAGGGCGCCCGCCGGCTGACCGACGCCGAGACCGGCGCGATCGCCGAATCCGTCGTGCACGCCCGGCAGGAGCGCCCCGGCGGCTGACGGCTCCCGCGTATCCGGCTCGAAGATACCCGAAGCGACGACAGAAGGAGACACATCCCCCGTGGCCATGCAGTTCTACGCCTCGCCAGAGCAGGTCATGCGCGACCGCGCCGAGCTGGCCCGCAAGGGCATCGCCCGCGGCCGGAGCGCGGTCATCATGTCGTACGAGGGCGGGGTGCTCTTCGTCGCGGAGAACCTCTCCTCGGCCCTCCACAAGGTCAGTGAGGTCTACGACCGGATCGGCTTCGCGGCCGTCGGCCGCTACAACGAGTTCGAGAGCCTACGGGCCGCCGGCGTGCGCCTGGCCGATCTGCACGGCTATTCCTTCGATCGGCGGGACGTCACCGGCCGGGCCATCGCCAACACCTTCGCCAGGACCCTCGGCGCCATCTTCACCGAGCAGTCCAAACCGTTCGAGGTGGAGATCTGCGTCGCCGAGGTCGGCCCGAGCCCGGAGACCGACGAGCTGTACCGGCTGACCTACGACGGTTCGGTGCAGGACGAGCCGGGCCGGATGGCCATGGGCGGGCAGTCCGATTCGGTGGCGACCGTGCTGCGCGCCAAGCACCGCTCCGACCTCGGGCTGGCGCAGGCCCTTGCGGTGGCGGTCGAGGCCCTCAGCAGCGTCGGTGGGGAGGGCGGCAAGCCCCGGGAGCTGCCGGCCAGCCAGCTGGAGGTCGCCGTGCTGGACCGGGGACGCGCCGGCCGGGCCTTCCGCCGGATCACCGGGGCGGCGCTGACGCCCCTGCTGGCCCCGCCGCCGGCGGAGCCGGCGGCCGATTCCGATTCCGAGTCCGAGTCCGAGTCTCCGGCCCCGACCGAGGCCGGCGCGGACGCCCCGACCCCTGCCCCGCCGGCAGCGGCACCCGCCGCCGAGACCGCCGAGGAGCCCCCAACCCAGGAGGGGTAGCGGGCGCGGGCCCGGGAGGGCCTACACCACGGCTCGGATGAGCCGCCAGTAGGCCCGCATGACTATATTGAGGACGCCGGTGACCGCCGGCAGATCGATCGCGGTCGTGTCGAGCCGGTCGGTCAGCCGGGCCATCCACACCCGGTTGGGCACGCTCCGCTCGGCGGCCAGCTGCCGCCGGCGGCGCCAGATGTGCCCGGCGTGCCCGGCCAGCCAGCGGTAGGAGCGCAGTTTCCCCCGCAACCAGCCCTGCCTGGCGGCCAGCGCCAGCATGCCGACCTCCAGCGCCAGCAGGGCCGGGGACAGCAGCAGCAACGCCCGCCAGCTCCACAACGTCGCCAGGAACATCAGCCGGTTGCGCTCGATGAGGTAGTACTTCAGCTGGTTGCGGGAGAACTCATAGCGGTGCACCGCCACCGCGTCCGGCACGTACACCACGCGGAGCCCCATCCGTCCGGCGCGGATCGACAGTTCGGTGTCCTCGTGGTAGGCGAAGTACTCCGCGTCGAAGCCCCCCATCCGACGCCACAGCTCGGTGCGCAGGAGCAGGCAGGCCCCGCTGGCGACGGTGATGTCGGCCGGCTCGGTGCGGTCCTCCGGCTGCCCGAGGCGCCCGGCCCAGCACAGGCCCAGCACGTGCACCGGGTTGTCGCCGGCGTTGATCAGCCTGGGGTCGTCGGCCAGCCGGATGCTGGCCCCCGCGACGGCGACGTCCGGCTGGACGGCCTGGGCGACCAGCTGCGACAGCGTCTCGGGCTCGACGATCGCGTCGCCGTTGACCAGGGCGATGTAGTCGCCCCGCGCGGCGGCGGCCCCGACGTTGCAGCCGCCGGCGAAGCCGAGGTTGGTCCCCGGCCGCACCACCGTCACCCCGGTGGTGGACTCGAGGACCTCGACGTCATCGGTGGTGCACCCGTTGTCCACGAGCACCACGTCGACGCTGACCTTCTCCGAGGACAGCAGGGCCGCGACGCAGCTCCGCAGCCACGGCTCCGCCCGGTACGCCAGGACGACGGCGCTCACCCGCGCCGGTTCGGAACTCACGACCGCCTCCAGACCGCCCAGTAGTGGTGGTCGTCCACGACCACGAGTTCGAAACCGGGCTCGGGTGCCCAGTCAGACTCCGGGGTCGGGGACGCATGGGGCACCACGACGACATTGGCCTCGTCGGGTGCTGGCTCCGAGTCGCTGTCGAACAGGATCACCCGGCTCCACCACACCTCCCGCATGTGGTTGTAGCGCACGTACCACCCCGTGTCGGTGGACACCGCGACCGTGTCACCGGGGCCGAGGCCGGCATCCCGCTCCAGCCGGGGGGTGCCGCAGCAGTACTGGTCGACCACCATCGGTGTGACGATCGTGTCGTGGCTGCGGGTGACCACCGCCAGGTTGAGCAGCGTCACCCCGGCGAGCACCGCCACCGCGACCCGCCGCCGCGGCAGCCCCCACAGCATGATCGCCAGCAGCAGCACCCCGAGCACCGTCGGCACGGCGACCTGGATGGCGCCCCAGTCCCAGGCCAGGAAGCTGGTCTCCGGCGAGTCGAAGGGCAGGAACCGGTAGGCCGTGGACCGGTGGATGCCCGCATAGGTCACGGCGGCGCTGCCGGCGGTCAGCACTCCGGCGGCGATCGCCAGCAGCCGCACCTGGCGGGCCGAGGCGCCCAGCAGCGCGGTGAGCCCGGCCAGCACCCACACGGGGAACAGGAAGTGGATGTAGCGGGGATAGGCGTAGTAGTTGATCCGGTGGTCCCAGGTCGGCAGGCTCGCCGAGCTGGCGAAGCCGACGAGGATCGTGGAGACCAGGGCCGTGAGCATCAGCAGCAGGCGGGTGCCCGCCACGGGCTCCCGCAGCCGCTGCCACAGGTCCCGCGCGGGCCGCAGCGGCCACAACGCCACCAGCAGCGCGGCCAGCCCGACGACCCCGAGGCCCCAGGTGCCGATCGCCAGGTACCACAGCTGTCCGAGCAGCCGGACGGCGGTCAGCGCCAGCCCGTGCAGCGTGGTGACGGCGCTGATGGCCTTGCCGCCAGGATCGTTCCCCTCCACCATGATCTTGTCGTGGAGGCTGTACTTCAGGATCGGGTCGAGGCAGGCCACCAGCACCATCGTGCCGACGAGGGCGCCGGCCCGGCGCCAGGAGATCCGCCGCAGCGCCAGGAAGGCCCCGGCGACCAGCACATGGGCCAGGGCGACCATGATGCCCCGGATGTGGACGATGTAGATCAGCCCAGCCAGCGCGCCGGCACCGGCCGCGGTCAGCAGCTGGGTGGCGCGGGTACTCGCCGCGAGCGTGGAGTGGATCAGCAGCAGCCAGGCCATGCCCAGCGTCGCCAGGATGGCGTCGGCCATCGCGAACTGGCTGTAGAAGGCCACCGCCGGCATGGCGGTGACGGCGAACGCCCCGCCCAGTGCCCAGCTGCGGGGCAGGGCGAACACCCGCCGGGCGAACAGGTAGGCCAGCGGGTACAGCGCCGCGTTGATCACCGCGTTGAGGACCTGGGTGACCCGGTAGACCTGGAACGCGTCGGAGGTGAACCAGTAGATCGGGGCGAGCATCATCGGATATCCGACCCGGCGGAACAGGGTGTTCTCCGTCGAGTAGCCCCCGGCACCGCCGGCCAGGGCCCGGGCCGCCAGCAGGTAGCCGTCCTCGTCGGCATGGGCCGCTGGTGTGATCATGCCGCGAAGAAGCCACAGTCGCCACACGACGTGCACCACATACCCGACGACGAGCGCGACGATCAGCCAGCGCCGCAGGTGCCAGGAACGAGAGGACGGAGCGTCAGCCACGGCGACCGACCTGTCGGCCGCTGGAGGTGTTGTGACAGTAGCGCGGCGATTCATCAGACTCCAGACGCGGATAGGCCACGCACGCGTCGCCTCGCGGACAGGTCATGCGCGGACAAGCGCCAGTATCAGTACAAGAAAGGCACGGAAAAGATAGAGCGTCGCCTTGACCGGCGAGGCGCTGGGGGTGCCGGCCATCCGGCTACGCATGGCCACGGGCACCTGCCGGACCTGGTAGCCGGACCTGGCCACCCGGACCAGGGCTTCGATGGTGTCGCCGAGGTACTCCGCGGGGTACCACCGGGCGAACATGGCGATCAGGCGCCGGTCGACGGCCTTGAAGCCCGAGGTGGTGTCGGTCAGTTTCGTGTGCGCCAGCCGGGAGAGCACCAGCGACAGCATGACCATGGCCCACTGGCGGGGACCGCGGACCCGGTAGCCGCCCTCGCCGGCGAAGCGGCTGCCGATGACCAGATTGGCGTCGCTGAGGGCGTCGATGAGTTTCGGCACGTACCGGGGGTCGTGCTGGCCGTCGGCGTCGATCTGGACGGCCACGTCGTAGTCGTGGTCGCGGGCGTACCGGTAGCCGGTGCGCATCGCCCCACCGACCCCGAGGTTGTAGGGCAGCGTCGCGACCACCGCGCCAGCGGCGAGGGCGACCGGGGTGGTGGTGTCGGCGGACCCGTCGTCGACGACCAGGACATCGACCCCGGGCAACTCTCCCCGGATCTCGGCGATGACCTCGGCGATCGATGCCGCCTCGTTCCACGCCGGCAGGATAATCAGCACCCGCTTGCCGTTGATCATGGCGTGTCCTCCCCATGGTCGACGTTCGGCAGGATTCTGCGTATTTCGGTGCGGATCAACGCGGTTTCCTCGGCCAGGGTCCGCCCTTCCTCCTCCAGGCGGCTGACCTCCCAGCTCAGATGCATGCAGACCAGCAGCAGAAAGACGATGGCCAGGAATAGGACCAGGCTGACACCCGAAGCGATGCCGAGTTGCTCGGCGGCGGTATCCAGCAGCCGGGGAAAGAATGCCAGGGGCACGATCACCACGGCGACCAGCAGCCACAGGACCGCGTACTTCTCCTGGAGCTTGCGGCGGCGCAGCAACTCCAATACGAACGCCAGCACCGCTATGCCGGTCAGCCCGGTCACAATGGTGAGCTTCACGGATCGCCTTTCGCAGATTTCCTGGAGCCTATGCCACGTATTGCCTCACGCCGAAGTCTGGCGCGCGGCCAGCAGCGACGGCAGCGCCAGGGTAAGCATCCGACGCCACTCGTCTAGCGGTGGGAGGCCCGCCTGAGCCCAACCACTATGCGCGAGCACACTATAGGTGGGCCTCCGCGCCGGTCGAGGGTACCGGTCGCTTGTCGTCGGCCGAATCCGGTCCGGGTCGAGGCCGGCTTCGGCGAACACCGCGCGGGCCAACCCGAACCAGGTGGTCTCCCCGCTGGCCGTGCCGTGGTAGATACCGGCCGGGGCGGCGTGGTCGACCGCCGCCACCCCCAGCTCCACCAGCCGCAGCGCCAGCGCGTACGCCCAGGTGGGCTGGCCCCGCTGGTCGTCGACGATGTCCAGGTGCTCGCGCTGCTCGGCCAGCCGCAGCACGGTCGCCACGAAGTTGCCGCCGTGGGCGCCGTACAGCCACGCGGTGCGTACCAGGTATCCCATTGCCGGGGCCAGGCGCAGCACGGCCTGCTCCCCGACGAGCTTGCTGCGCCCGTAGGCGTTGATCGGGTCCGGCGGCGTGTGCTCGGAGTACGGCGCCGAGGCGTCCCCGGCCAGCACGTAGTCGGTCGAGACGTGCAGCAGCCGGGCCCCGAGTTCGGTGCAGGCCGTCGCGAGATTGGTCGGTCCCAGCCCGTTGATGCGGGTGGCGGCCTCTTCGTTGGCCTCGGCGGCGTCGACGTTGGTCCATGCCGCCGTGTTGACGACCAGATCGTGATCGGCGACCGCGGACCGGGTCGCGGCGAGATCGGTGATGTCCACCTCGTCGCGGTCGGTCACGGTCACCGTCGCCCCGGCGGCGGTCAGGATCGCCACCAGGTCCCGGCCGAGCATCCCGTGCGCGCCGGTCACCAACCACCGCCGGTTCGCGACCCGGGCCGCCAGCGGGTCCGGCAGACCCGTGCTCGCCCCGGTCATCGGACCAGCGCCGCACGCTCGGCCAACGGCTGCCACCAATCTCGGCGGTCGCGGTACCAGGCGACCGTCTCGTCGAGTCCGGCCCGCAGGGACACCGAGGGGGCGTACCCCAGCTCGGTGGAGATCTTGTCGATACTCACGGAGTACCGCCGGTCGTGCCCCAACCGGTCGGCGACGGGGCGGACCATCTCCCACCCGGCCCCGCACGCCTCCAGCAGCATGCCCGTCAGCTCCCGGTTGGTCAGCTCGGTGCCGCCGCCGATGTGGTAGACCTCCCCACCCCGGCCCTTGGTCAGCGCCAGCTGGATTCCGGCGCAGTGGTCGGCCACATGCAGCCAGTCCCGGATGTTGCCACCATCGCCGTACAGCGGCACCTGCTTGCCGTCGAGCAGGTTGGTGATGAACAGCGGGATGACCTTCTCTGGGAACTGGTACGGCCCGTAGTTGTTCGAGCAGCGGGTGACGGTGACGTCGAGACCGTGGGTGCGGTGATAGGCCAGCGCCAGGAGATCGGAGCCGGCCTTCGAGGCCGAGTACGGCGAGCGGGGCGCCAGGGGGGTCGACTCCGTCCACGATCCGGTGTCGATCGATCCGTACACCTCGTCGGTCGACACGTGCAGGAACCGGTCCACCTTTGCCCGGAGCGCGGCGTCCAGCAGCACCTGGGTGCCGAGGACGTTGGTGGTCACAAACGGCGTCGCCCCGAGAATCGAGCGGTCGACGTGGGACTCGGCCGCGAAGTGCACCACCGCGTCGTGTCCCGGCAGGAGATCGCCGACCAGGTCGGCGTCGCAGATGTCGCCTTCGACGAAGGTCAGTCCTGGATGGCCGGCCACGGGGACGAGATTGGCCCGGTTGCCGGAGTAGGTCAGTTTGTCGAGCACGGTGACGCTCACCTCAGCGTGCTCGGCACAACCACCCCCCAGCAGGGTGCGCACGTAATGTGAGCCGATGAAGCCGGCACCGCCGGTGACGAGGATCCTCACGGGTTCGGCAGTCTACGCGACCCGGACCTGACACGTCCGGGTACGCTGCGGCAGGTGCGTGGCATCATTCTCGCCGGGGGCACCGGCTCGCGGTTGTGGCCGATCACCAAAGCTGTGTCCAAGCAGCTCATGCCGGTCTACGACAAACCCATGGTCTACTACCCGCTGACGACGCTCATCATGGCGGGAATCCGGGAACTACTGATCATCACGACCCCGGAGGACCGCGCCCAGTTCCAGAACCTGCTCGGCGACGGCACCCAGTGGGGGCTGCGGATCGAGTACGCGACCCAGCCCAGACCGGAGGGCATCGCCCAGGCATTCCTCATCGGTGCGGACTTCATCGGGGACCAGCCGGTCGCGCTGGTCCTCGGGGACAACATCTTCCACGGCGTCGGCCTCGGCCGGCAGCTGCGCGAGCACCACGACGTCAGCGGGGGCCGGGTGTTCGCCTACCCGGTGGCCAACCCGGAGGCCTACGGCGTCGTGGAGTTCAGCGCGGACGGCACCGTGCTGTCGATCGAGGAGAAGCCCACCAAGCCCCGCTCCCAGTACGTCGTTCCCGGGCTCTACTTCTACGACAACACCGTCGTCGACCTCGCCCGGAACCTGCTTCCCAGCGACCGTGGCGAGCTGGAGATCACCGGCATCAACGAGGCCTACCGTCGCCGGAACCTGCTGCGCGTCACCGTGCTCGACCGGGGCACGGCCTGGCTGGACACCGGCACGTTCGGGTCGCTCATGGCCGCCTCGGAGTATGTGCGGGTCATCGAGGAGCGTCAGGGATTCAAGATCGGATGTGTGGAGGAGGCCTGCTGGCGGGCCGGGTTCATCACCGACGACCAGCTGGAGGCCCTGGCCCGGCCGCTGTGCAAGAGCGGCTACGGCGACTATCTGCTGACCTTGCTGAGCTGGGCGGCCGACCCGGTCGGCCAGGCCGACCGGGGAGCGGTTGACTAGGATCACCGACTATGAAGATCCGGCCACTGACGATCGCTGGCGCGTTCGCCCTGACCCCCCGGCAGCACGGCGACCCGCGCGGGTTGTTCCTCGAATGGTTCCGTCCGGACCGGTTGCTCGCTGAGACCGGATACCGCATGTCGGTGGCCCAGGCCAACCTGTCGGTCTCCGCCCGCGGGGTCGTCCGGGGCATCCACTTCGCCCAACTGCCCCCGGGCCAGGCCAAGTACGTCACCTGCGTGCGGGGGGCCGTGCTCGACGTCATCGTCGACATCCGGCCGGACTCGCCGACGTTCGGCCAGTGGGAGGGGGTACGCCTGGACGACACCGACCGGTGCGCGGTCTACCTCGCGGCCGGGCTCGGCCACGGATTCTGCTCCCTGAGCGACGACACGGCGGTCAGCTACCTGTGCTCGGAGACCTACCACCCCGAGCGTGAGCACACCATCCATCCCCTGGATCCGGACCTGGCGGTCGCCTGGCCGGTCGCGGAGCCCCAACTGTCGGCGCGGGACGCCGCCGCTCCGAGCCTGGCAGTGGTGCGGGAACGCGGGCTGCTGCCGACGCTCGGCGGCACGCCGTCTGATCTGTAGCACGTTCGAGCCGTCGCCACACCAGACTCGATTGCGGCTACTGTCAACACATGGATCGCCGCATCTTCGGGCTTGAAACCGAGTACGGAGTCACCTGCACCCACCGGGGCCAACGCCGGCTGTCGCCGGACGAGGTCGCCCGCTACCTGTTCCGCCGGGTGGTCTCCTGGGGACGTTCCAGCAACGTCTTTCTACGCAATGGCGCTCGGCTGTACCTCGACGTCGGCTCGCATCCGGAATACGCCACCCCGGAGTGCGATTCCGTGCCAGATCTCGTCGTCCATGACCGTGCCGGAGAACGCATCCTGGAGGGGCTGCTGGTCGATGCCGAGAAACGCCTGCACGACGAGGGCATCGCCGGAGAGATCTACCTGTTCAAGAACAACACCGACTCGGCGGGCAACTCCTACGGTTGCCACGAGAACTACCTTGTCAGCCGGCACGGCGAGTTCGGGCGGCTGGCGGACATCCTCATTCCGTTCCTCGTCACCCGGCAGCTGATCTGCGGGGCCGGCAAGGTGCTACAGACCCCGCGCGGGGCGGTCTACTGCCTCTCCCAGCGGGCCGAGCACATCTGGGAGGGGGTTTCCAGCGCCACCACCCGCAGCCGTCCGATCATCAACACCCGGGACGAGCCGCACGCCGACGCCGAGCGCTACCGGCGGCTGCACGTCATCGTCGGCGATTCCAACATGAACGAGGTCACCACCCTGCTCAAGGTCGGGAGCGCCGACATCGTGCTCCGCATGATCGAGGCGGGGGTGCCGATGCGGGACCTGTCGCTGGAGAACCCGATCCGGGCCATCCGGGAGGTCAGCCACGACATCACCGGGCGACGCAAGGTCCGCCTGGCCAACGGCAAGGAATGCAGCGCGCTGGAGATCCAGCAGGAGTACCACGCCAAGGCCAGCGAGTTCCTGGAGCGTCGGGGCGGCGACGCTCCGACCAAGCGGGCACTGGACCTGTGGGGGCGGACGCTCACCGCCGTGGAGACCGGGGACCTCACCGGCGTCGAACGTGAGATCGACTGGGTGACCAAGCTCCGGCTCCTGGAGAACTACCGGAACAAGCACGACCTGCCGCTGTCACATCCGCGCATCGCCCAGATGGACCTGGCATACCACGACCTGCGGCGGCGGCGGGGGCTGTTCGGCCTGCTCGAACGCCGGGGCGCGGTCGACCGGGTGACCAGCGACGTGGAGATCTTCGAGGCCAAGGAGACACCGCCACAGACGACCAGGGCCCGGCTGCGGGGGGAGTTCATCCGCCACGCCCAGGAGCGGCGGCGGGACTTCACCGTGGACTGGGTCCACTTGAAGCTCAACGATCAGGCTCAGCGGACCGTGCTGTGCAAGGATCCGTTCCGGGCCGTGGACGAGCGGGTGGAGCGGCTGATCGCCGGCATGTGAGGAGATTCGACGATGGCGGATCGGGGCCGTCGGTCCGCCTGGATCGACCGGGTCGAGCGGCGCCGCGCGAAGATCAGGGAGGAGATCGAGCGCAACCGGCGGGGCGAGTACCGGGTGCCGACCTGGGTGCTCGTCGTCGCGCTCGGCATCGTGCTGGCGGGCTGGGCCGCGGTCGTCCTTACCGGCTGAGCAGCGCCGCCGCGTGCCGGCCGGCGGTCGCCGCCGCGAGGAAGTAGACCAGGTCGGTGTCCAGGTTCCGGCCCATCGTCGACAGCCGCACGGGGGCGGCTCGCAGCGCGGCGTGGAGGCCGGCGGGGTCGACGGTGACCACCCGGTGGCGGGCGCGTAGCGGCGCGAGTGCGGCGTCGACCAGAGCCGCGAGGTCCCCGTCGAGACCGGCCGGCACGACCAGATCGGCCGCGGCCAGCGCCACCCGACCGTAGGCGGTCAGGCTGTGATGGGACACGCCCCGGTGGCGGGGCCGGGGGTCGGCGTCGGAGAGACGCAGCGATCCGACCGCTCGGCCGCCGAGGGCCGCCGCGGCGTTCACCGCCTCGCCGACCGCGGTCCCCGAGAACCCCCACGGGGTGCCGGTGCCGAGGTTGCCCGGCCCCTGGGCGACCACGACCACCTCGGCGTCCAGGGCGAAGCGGGCCGCCAGCAGGCCGCTGTGCACCCCGGTGGCCTCCAGCTCCCCGCCGAAGGCCTGGCCACAGGTCACCACCCCGGCCAGCAGCCCGGCCAGGCCGTCGAGGGTGCGGGAGAACCAGGCCGGCAGCGCGCCGCCGTCGGTCATGACATAGGCCACCCGGGTGCCGGGACGGTCGGCCAGCACCCCGGCGAGCACGGCAGGCAGCGCCGAGTGCAGGTCAGCGGTGATTACCGGCATCCCGGCCAGATCCAGGTCCTCCCCGGCGAGGGCGTCCCGGTGCGGGGAGGCCTCCTCGTCGGCGCCGAGCACCACCACCTGCTGCGGGGTGTACCGGGCCTTGACCACGTGCCCGGGGACGTCGACATCGGCGGGCAACCGGTCGGGAACGGCGACCACCATGGCGTACCCGCCCGTACCCAGCCCCAGGGCCAGCGCGTTTCCGTTGAGCAGCACCCGGTCGCCCACCTCCGGCAGGCCGACCATGGCGGGGTAGGCCAGCGCCCGCACCACCGGTGGATCCTCCGGCCGTCGTCGCGCCACGGCCACCTCGAACTCGGCCGCGCCACGCCAGCGACGACCTGCTGTTCGGACCGTTCCCCAGCGCCAGCGCATCACAGGCCGGACGCTAGCAGCCGGCCCGCCGGCCCGCTGGCCCGCCCGCACCGTCATCGACGGGACTGCTAGGTTCGGACGGTGTCCCGGAGCCGCACTGAACGCCTGGTCAACCTGGTGATCTGCCTGCTGTCGACGCGACGGTTCCTGACAGCCGCCCAGATCGCCGCCATCGTGCCAGGCTACGAGCATGACCCGCGTGAACCACGCGGGCACGAGGCGTTTCAGCGCAAGTTCGAGCGGGACAAGGCCGAACTGCGTGACCTCGGCGTTCCCCTGGAGACCGGCACCACGAGCGTGTTCGACGCCGAACCGGGCTACCGCATCGCCCGGCGGGCCTACGCGCTGCCCGATGTCCACCTCGATCCGGAGGAGTCCGCCGTCGTCGGTCTGGCGGCCCGCCTGTGGCAGCACGCGGGGCTGGCCGCCGCGGCCTCCTCCGGGCTGGCGAAGCTGCGCGCCGCCGGGATCGATGTCGACCAGCAGGCGACCCTCGGGGTCGAACCGGTGGTGCTGGTGGACCCGACGTTCGAGCCCGTCACGGCCGCGGTGCGGGCGCGACAGGCGATCTCTTTCGGCTACCGGGTCCCGGAGGCCGACCAGCCGACCACCCGGCGGCTGCGGCCCTGGGGCGTGGTCTCCTGGCGCGGGCGCTGGTATGTCGTCGGCCACGACCTCGACCGGGACGCTCCCCGGTGCTTCCGCCTGTCCCGCATGGTCGGCGCGGTCCGCCGGGTGGGCCGCGCCGGGGCGTACACCCCGCCGGACGTCGACCTCATCCAGTACGTGGCCGGCTGGCACGGGCCGGTGGAGCGACGCGGGCGGGCGGTGCTGTCCATCCGGCCCGGTCGGGCCGCCGGCGTGCGCCGGTGGGCCGAGGAGATCACCCCCGGGGCGGACGGCGACCGGGTGGTGCTCAGCTATGCCGACCCGGACTGGCTCGCCGGCTGGCTGGTCGGCTACGGCCCCGATGTGGTCGTCCTCGACCCCCCGCAGGTGCGCGCGGCGGTCGTCGACCGGCTGCGGCGGATCGCGGAGTCCCAGTCCGGTCGCCGTGCGGTGCTGGAGGAGGCGGCGCGATGACGCCCACGACCGGCCGGCTGGGGCGCCTGCTCAACCTGGTGCCGTACCTCCTCAGCCGCCCCGGGATCGCGGTGGCCGAGGCCGCGGGCGATCTCGGGGTCACCGAGCGGCAGCTGCGGGAGGACCTGGACCTGCTGTGGCTGTGCGGCCTGCCCGGCTACGGCCCCGGTGATCTCATCGACATGGCCCTGGACGGCGACCGCATCACGATCACCTACGACGCCGGCATCGACCGGCCGCTGCGGCTGACCACGGACGAGGCCATGGCGCTGGTCGTCGCGCTGCGGCTGCTGCGGCAGACTCCGGGCATGGGGCACAGCGAGGCCGTCGACCGGGCCCTGGCCAAGCTCCAGCGGGCCGCCGGCGCCGACGCGGACGCCCCGGTCACCGTCGGGTCACGCGGCGACAACGACCGGCTCGAAGACCTGCGCGGGGCCGTGGAACGACGCCGGGCGCTGCGGATCGTCTACTACACCGCCAGCCGGGACGAGACCACCGAGCGCGTCGTGGACCCCATGCGGGTGCTCGTCACCGGCGGCCGGGCCTACCTGGAGGCCTGGTGCCGGCGCGGCCGGGGGGTCCGGCTGTTCCGGGTCGACCGGGTCGATGCCTGCGTGGAGACCGGCGAGCCCGCGGCGGTGCCCGCCGAGGCCGTGCCCACCGATGTGCGCGACGGGGTGTTCCGCCCCAGCGACGACCTGCCCCTGGTGACCCTCCGTATCGGCCGGGGCGCCCGGTGGATCACCGAGTACTACCCCTGCGAGGTCGCGGAGGAGCAGGGGGAGGACTGGACGGTCACCCTGCGTGCGACGGACCTGGCCTGGGCCACCCGGTTCGTGCTGGGCCTTGGCACCGACGTCGAGGTGCTCGGCCCGCCGGAACTGGCGGGCGCGGTCGTCGCCCATACCCGTGCCGCACTCGCCAACTACCCTGAGGAAGGCTAGGGTCACTGCTGTGACGGTGTGGATCATCTTTGGGGTGCTGGGGCTGAGCCTGCTCGTGCTGGGATGGGCCGTGGTTTCGACGGTCGCCAGTCTGCGGGGGCTCGCCGATGTGCTGCATACCCTGCAGACCCGACTCAAGGGCGCCGAGGAGCCACTGGCCGCCATCGCGGACCTGCGCGCGCGGGCCGAGACACTCCAGGCTCCCCTGGAGCGGGCCCAGGCGCGGGCGCTGGCTCTTCAGACCGGCCGTGGACACCGGTCAGGTGGTTGACGGTGGCGTCCCGGTCGCGGAGACTTGCGCCGGGCAGAGCGCTGTCGCGCTGCTGCCGGCGCCCGAGGGTGACCGGTAGGATGAACCTGTTCGGAGTAGGTCATGCTCGCGAAGTGCCCATTCGCGACAGAATTGAGTGAGGTGGCGGCACATGGGTGCGATGAGACCGTGGCATATCGCTGTCCTCGTGGTGGTCATGGTGCTGCTGTTCGGGGCGAAGCGACTGCCCGACGCGGCACGTTCCCTCGGACGCTCCATGCGGATCCTGAAGGCCGAGACCCGGGGACTGGCTGACGACGACGTGGCGGCCAAGGCCGAGGCGCAGGCGGCACACCAGCCCCTGCCCCCGACGGAGCACCAGCCGGTCGTGACGCCGAAGGTCGAGCCGGTCGACCGCGTCCGGGAACCCTAGCCACAACCGTGCGTATTCGTCTGCGGCGGCGCCGGAAGGACCAGTTCCAACACGCCGTCGATGGTTCCATGTCGCTGCTTGAACATCTCAGGGAGCTGCGCGACCGGCTGTTCAAGGCCACCATCGCCGTCCTGGTCGGCTTCGTCGCCGGATGGCTGCTCGCCAACATGGCGCTGGAGCTGATCCAGCGGCCCTACTGCGAACTCATGCACGAGATCGCCGCCAATCCCGGACCCGACTGGCAGTGCCCGTTCGTGCAGCTCGGGGTCACCGATACCTTCGTGCTGAAAATGAAGATCGCCCTGTGGCTGGGGCTGATCGTGGCCTCCCCGTTCTGGCTGTACCAGCTCTGGGCGTTCATCGCCCCCGGCCTGCACCGTCACGAGCGGCGCTGGGCCTACTGGTTCGTCGGGATCGCCTCGCCCCTGTTCGCCCTCGGCGCGTTCGCCGCCTACTTCGTCGTGGCCAAGGGCCTGGCCTTCCTGCTGCAGTTCACCCCGGCGAACGTCATGGTGACCCTGGAGATCACCCAGTACGTCGACTTCGTTACCAACCTGATGCTGCTGTTCGGCGCGGCCTTTGAATTCCCCCTGATCGTCGTGCTGTTCAACCTCTCCGGGATCGCCAGTGCCAAGCGGCTGCTGAGCTGGTGGCGGATCGCGGTGTTCCTCATGTTCCTGTTCGCGGCCATCGCCACCCCCACCGCCGACCCCTTCGGCATGACCTTCCTGGCGCTTGCCCTGTCGACGCTGTACTTCGCGGCCGTGGGGTTCGCCTTCCTCAACGACCGTCGCCGGGAACGCGCCGCGCCCTATGCCGACCTGGCCGACGACGAGACCTCGTCGCTGGATCCGGCGGCGGCCGAGGCCGGCACCGATGCCGTCGAGCGCAGCGAACCCGTCGAACTCCCGCTGCCCGTCGATTCCCCCGAGCCGGTCGCGGCTCCCCGACCGTTCCACCAGCGCTACGACGAC
>JABDRL010000414.1 GCA_013041765.1 Dactylosporangium sp.
GCATCTATGGATGCTGGGGCATTCCCGAACGGTCTGGCCGGTGACGGCCTGTCGGATAGCCGACCTATGAGATGTCGCGCCGGCGGGTGAGCAGAGTGCCGATCACGCCAGCGACGAGCGCGTACCCGCACAGGACGGCCGCGCCGACCCACTGCGGTGCCGCGTGCGGGAACGCCTCACCCGGCGTCACCATGATCTGGGAAGCCACCGCCGGCACGATCACCTGGGCCGTGATGACCCAGTCCTCCTTGATGAGGAAGGCCCGGACGAGATTGAACACCAGCGAGGCAACGCCGATGCCGATGAGGTAGACGGTGGTTCCGGTGACGACGGCCGCGATCTGGCTGCGGATGAGCGTGCCGAGCGCGATGCCCAGCACCGCCCACATCGCGAATGCTCCGAGATTCAACAGGATTGATTGCAGGACGGTCCACTCGCCGAGCATGTGCGGCACGTGCTCGGTTCCCAGGAAGATAGTGCCGGCGGCGACGCTGGTGGTGGTCGTGATGGCCCAGGCTCCGAAGCCGAGGATCACGCCGGTGACGAGCTTCGCCATGATCACCGTGGTGCGGCGCGGCGTCGTGAGGAACGTCGCAGTGGCCGTCTGGTGAAAGTACTCGTTGGTGACGATCAACGCACCCAGAATCATGATCAGCATCACACCGAAGAACTGCCCGGAGGTGTAGAGGTTGGCGGCCGTCCTCGCGAGGGCCGCGGCGGTGTGGGCCTCGGTGTACCGCATTTCCTCATCGTGGGCCCATTGCTCGCGCTGTTCCGCCGGCATCTCTCTCGGCGTCTCCGCATGGGCCAGCTCGAAGTGCGCGTTGAGGGCGTTGAACAGCAGCGCCAGCGCGGTGAAGGCGAAGACCCCCAGCGCCATCAGCCACCAGGTGTTCGTCGTGCGAACCTTGATCAGTTCGCTGCGGACAGCGCGGATCATCGAATGCCCGCCTTTCCCTCGGTCAGTTGGAGGAACACCTGTTCCAGGTCGGGGCGTTCGGTGACCAACTCGTGCAGCTCCACGCCGGCCTTCAGCGCCGCGGCCCCGACGGCGGGGGCCTCGATGCCGGTGACCAGCAGGGCGCCGGAGTCCTGCGCGGTGACCGTGGCCCCTAGGTCCTTGATCGCCGTGGTCAGGGACTCGGCCTGCGGAGTGCGCACCCGCACCATGGCCGAACCAGCGGAGGCGTTGACGATGCTCTCCATCGGTCCCTGGGTGACGAGCTTGCCCGCGGCGATGATGATGACGTCGTCGGCCAGCTGTTCCATCTCCGACAGCAGATGGCTGGAGACGAAGACCGTGCGCCCCTCCTTGGCCAGCCCCTGGAGCAGATTGCGCATCCAGCGGATGCCCTCGGGGTCCAGGCCGTTGGCCGGCTCGTCCAGGATCAGCGTCCGGGGATCGCCGAGCAGGGCCGCCGCGATGCCCAGGCGCTGCCGCATACCGAGGGAGTAGCCCTTGAACTTGCGCTTGGCCGCCGGTGCGAGACCGACGAGGTCGAGGACCTCGTTGACCCGCGTGGTGGGAATGCCCGCCGCCGCGCAGATGAAGCGGAGATGGTTGCGGGCGCTGCGCCCCCGGTGCGCGGCGGAAGCCTCCAGCACCGCGCCGACGGTGCGGAGCGGTTGCCGGAGATCTGCGTACCGCTGTCCCCCGATGGTCGCCGTGCCCGCGGTCGGCGTCACGAGGTTCAGGGCCATCCTCAGGGTCGTGGTCTTGCCAGCGCCGTTGGGCCCGAGGAAACCGGTGACCTTGCCGGGGTTGACGGTGAAGGACAGCCCATCCACCGCTCTGACACCTCGGTACTGCTTGGTCAAGCCGGAGACGGTGATGTGTCCGTCCGACATAGAGATCTCCTATAGGTGAAGGTGACGCGGCCGACTGTACTTGTCCTGATCAAAACCCGGACGAGCCGGTCGGACTCGTCATCTGCGGATCGGCCCGAGTCCTGGCACAGTGGGAAACGAGCGAGAGGGCCGTCCCGGCGCTGAATATCACCATCGTGAAGGGAGTCAGCATGCCCAGGAAATTCCCAGACAAACTTCAGCGTGACATCAGCCCGCGCGGCCAGAATAAACGCATGGGGGCACGTGGCGGCGTCGCACAATCCGGGGGTGCGGGGTCGTCGGGCGCGGCGCAGGCCGAGGCGAGACTGCTCGTGGTTGAGGATGATCCAAACATCCGCGAGCTACTCTCCGCGAGCCTGCGCTTCGCCGGATTCGCGGTTGATGCGGTGACCACCGGCACGGAGGCGGTCACCGCAGCCCGCGACATCCGTCCAGATCTCATCGTGCTCGACATCATGTTGCCGGACCTCGACGGGTTCGAGGTCATCCGGCGCGTCCGCGGGGCCGGCCTGCACACCCCCGTGGTCTTCCTGACCGCACGGGACGGCACCGAGGACAAGATCCGCGGCCTGACCCTCGGCGGCGACGACTACGTCACGAAGCCCTTCAGCCTGGAAGAGCTGGCGGCCAGGATCCGGGCGGTGCTGCGCCGGACGGCGGGGGAGCGGGAGCCGAGCCGGCTGTCGTTTGCCGATCTTGAGCTGGACGAGGAGACCCACGAGGTGATGCGTGGCGGCACCACCATCGCGCTGTCACCGACGGAGTTCAAGCTGCTGCGATATCTGATGCTGAACGCCGGGCGGGTGCTGTCCAAGGCCCAGATCCTCGATCAGGTGTGGAACTACGACTTCCGGGGCGACGACAGCATCGTCGAGTCCTACATCTCCTACCTGCGACGTAAGGTCGACGTCACCGAGCCCCGCCTGATCCACACGCTGCGGGGCGTCGGATACGTGTTGCGATTGCCGGTCTGAGTTCGCATGGCGCGACCAGTCTTCGGCACCGTTCCGCTTCGCCTGAAACTCATCGCCGCGGTTCTCGCGCTGGTGACGATCGCGCTGGTGCTCATCGGGGTCGTCAGCGCGCTGGCCCTGCGGACCTATCTCGTCGACCGGATCGACCGGCAGCTGGTCGACATTGCCGACAGCGTCGATGTCAACAAGGCGCCGCAGCCCTGGGGCGAGCGGTCGCTGCCCAGCGACTACGCCGTCGCCTTCGTCCGGGGGTCCGTCATCGACCTGATGATCAACCGGCCGGCGTCCAGCTACCCGGTGATCCCGGTCGGCGACCACATCCGAAATCTGGAGAATCGTTCGATCACCGTGCCGTCGAGGTCCAGCGCCGAGCGCTGGCGCCTGCTGATCCGACCCCAGCGCGACGGCGTCTACCTCGTCGTCGGGGAGAGTCTCTCCGGAGCCGACGACGCGGTCGACCGGCTCGTGGCCGCCGAGTTGATCGTCGGGATCGGCGTGCTGGCCGTGCTGACCTCCGTGGGTATCGGCATCGTGCAGGCCAGCCTGCGTCCGCTGACCGAGATCGAGCAGACGGCCGAGGCCATCGCGGCCGGCGATCTGGCCCGCAGGGTGCCGGAGTCAGATCCGAACACCGAGGTCGGGCATCTGGCCAACGCGTTCAACGCCATGCTGGTCCAGATCGAGGGCGCCTTCGCGGCCCGGGCCATGTCCGAGGAACGCATGCGCCAGTTCGTCGCCGACGCCTCCCACGAGTTGCGGACGCCGCTGACCACCATCAGGGGCTTCGCGGAACTGTACCGCCAGGGCGCCGCCAGGGCGCCCGCGGAGACGGCGGCGCTGCTGGAACGGGTCGAGGGTGAGGCCGCCAGAATGGGGCTGCTCGTCGAGGACCTGCTCCAACTGGCGCGGCTGGACCAGGCGCGTCCGCTGACCCTCGCCCCGGTGGAGCTTCGGGCACTGGCCAGCGACGCGGTGACCGCCGCGCGGGCCGTCGACCCGGACCGCGAGATCACGCTGACGACCGGCGACGAATCTGTCCTGGTCATCGGGGACGAACCCCGGCTGCGGCAGGTGATCGGCAATCTGATGACCAACGCGCTGACCCACACCCCGACCGGTACCCCCGTCACGGTCCGCGTCCGCCGTGAGCACACCACGGCCATCATCGAGGTATCCGATGCCGGTCCAGGACTGACCCGGGACCAGCAGCTGCGGGTGTTCGAACGGTTCTACCGGGTGGACAAGGCCCGGACCCGCCGGGCCGCCGGCACCGCCCAGGCCGTGGCCCCGCACAGCGGCAG
>JABDRL010000003.1 GCA_013041765.1 Dactylosporangium sp.
CACCCGCCGGGGCCGGGGACCGCTATGCCGCCGCGATGGCCTCGGTGACGGCCTCCGCGCTGATCTCCTTGGTGCAGAAGAACCAGTCGACGCAGGTCACGCCCTCGTCTGCGCCTTCCATACGGTCCTTGGCCACCCCGCATGATCCGGCCGGCGGCACGATCACCGGGTCCCCCGGGCGCCAGTCGGCCGGGGTGGCCACCGCGAACACGTCGGCCGTCTGCAGGGCGACGATCACCCGGCGCAGCTCGTCGAAGTTGCGGCCGAGGCTGAGCGGGTAGTAAATGATCGTGCGGATGGTTCCGGTCGGATCGACCACGAACACGGCGCGCACGGCCTTGGTGGAGTCCTCCCCCGGCATGATCATGCCGTACTTGCGGGCGATCTCCATCGTGATGTCGTCGATGAGGGGAAAGGTCACCTCGACGTCTTCCATCCCCCGGAACACGATCTTGTCCTTAATGGTACGCAGCCAGGCGATGTGGCTGTAGAGACCGTCCACCGACAGTCCGACGAGCTTGGTATTGAGCTTGGCGAAGTCCTCCTGCATCGAGGCGAAGGTCATGAACTCCGTGGTACACACCGGCGTGAAGTCGGCGGGGTGGCTGAAGAAAATCACCCAGCTGCCCGCGTAGTCGGCGGGGAACTGGATCTCGCCCTGGGTCGTGCTGGCCGTGAAGGACGGCGCGGGATCGCCGATCCGGGGCATCGTCGGGGCTACGGCCGGGGTCTCGGTCACGGTAGACACTCCTTGTTCCCTTGAATAGTCACACATTTCGCAGAAGACACTAATCATGCGGTATCCCTCGTCTGGTCTCAGCGTCGTGCCGCGACAGCGCATTCCCCCCTGACCGGGTTGTTCCCGTCACAGCGGGAGCCGCGCCAGGACCCGTGCGGTCGGCGGCTCGTGTCCGGATGGCGCCGACCGCATCCACCGCGGCCGACATGTCGAGGGCGGTGGCCTGGCGAATGCGCGCACGGGCCGGAACAATGTCCACTGTGATGACAGTGGTATCCCGGTGGCCGAGCCGCCGGAGCGTGATGCGGGCGCTGCGTGTCGGCGCCGTGGTGCTGGTCGTGGTGGTCGCCGGGGCCGCCGGGGCCGTGGTCGTGTCGCGGGTGGGCCCGCCCTCCCGGCAGGAACTCATGGAGCGGGCCGGGCTGATCGGCAAGCGGCAGCTGCTGATCGGGGTCAAGGACGACCAGCCGGGGCTGGCCCTGCGCGACCCGCAGACCGGCCAGTTCACCGGGTTCGACATCGACATGGCGTACCTGGTCGCCGCCGATCTGGGATTCCGCCGCAGCGAGGTGACCCTGCTGCCGATCGAGAGCGAGGACCGGTCGAAGATGCAGGCCCGCACCGACAGCGACCGGTTCGTCACCGTCGACCTGGTTGTCGCCACCTACAGCATCACCCCGCAGCGGGAGGCACTGCCGCTGGTCAGTTTCTCCGCGCCGTACCTGTACACCGAGCAGTCCGTGATCACCCGCGCGGACCACCCGTCGGTGCAGAGCCTGGACGACCTGCGGGGGCGGCCGGTGTGCACCATCGCCACCACCACCTCGCAGGAGCCGCTGGACGACGCGGGTGTCCAGCGCGTCAGCCGGCAGCAGATCACCGAGTGCGTCGACGCCCTGGTGCGGGGGGAGGTGGACGCGGTGGAGACCGACGCGGCGATCCTCGCCGGCTTCGTCAACGCCGATCCCGAGCATCTGCGCCACCACGACATCGGGCTGGCGATCCAGGAGGCCTACGGCATCAACACCGGCGGCAACGAGGAGCTGCGGGACCTGGTGAACCTGGCGCTGTACGAGTCCCGCCACGACCCGGCCGACCAGCGCTGGGAAGACGCCTTCGACCGGTACCTGCGGCCGGAGCAGCCGGCGAACCTGCCGCAGCAGGTGGCCGTCGACCAGCAGCCCACGGTGGCGAAGGTGGCGGTGCGCCAGTGGCCGTGGGAGCGGGTCGGGTGACCGGTCCCCGCCGCGACACCGCGGGCCGCGATCAGCAGTGGCTGCTGACCTTGCTGCCGGCGTTCCCGCTGGTGCTGCTCGTGCTGCGGCTGTGGTATCTCAGTCGCCAGGATCTGGCGATCATGCTGCTGCTCGTCCAGTACGTCAGCCCGCTCGGGCTGGTCAGCGCCCTGCTGACCACCCTGCTGTGGGTCCTGCCCGTGGTCGTCCTGGTCACCCGGATGCTGGGTGGGCTGCTGTGGGTCAGCGCATCCACCGAGGCCGAGGCGCGGCGCTCCCGGCTGAGCCTTCGGGTGCCGGACTGGGTGGTCCTCTTCTCCGTTGCGCTCGCCGCCCTGACCTGGCAGATGCGGTTCCTGCCCGCGCTGCTGATGGTGTCGCTGGCGGTGTTCGGGCTGACCGTTCGCGGCCGGCACCCCGCGTCGGCCCGGCGCGTCCAGTTCGCCTGTGTCGCGCTGCCGATCGCCGTGGCGGCGCTGGCCTACGCCTGGCTGGCCCCGGCGATCGCCGCCGCGGTCCGGGAGGGGGAGCCGGTGACCGTCGTGCTGCTGCTCCTGCCTCCCGGACTGGCCGTGTTCCTGACCGGCCCGGTGCCGGCCGGCGCCGCGCGGCTGGTCACCCGCTGGATCGCCTACGGCGCCGGGCTCAGCGCCCCGTTCCTGATCGGCGCGGTCTTCCTGCAGACGCCGATCCTGCCGACGGTCGCCGTCGAACTCGAGCCCGAGGCCTCCGGTGCCACCGCCCACCAGGTGCTGCTCGGCCATGTGATCACCGTCGACGATCAGATGACCACCGTGCTGGACGGGCGGGGCACCGTGCGGTTCGTCCGCAACGCCGAGGTGGTGTCCAAGGTGCTGTGTCCAGACGACGACCAGGTGCCCTTCAGCGCGGTCACCGTCCACGGCTGGCCGGTCGAGCAGGCGTCGCTGGCCTGGCTCGGTCCCGTCCGATCGCCGGCTCCGGCGGATCCTCGGTGCCAGGGCCGGCCGCTGGTGCCGTGAGCACGGGCCGGGTGGTGGGGTATTCCTCAGGGCCGGCCCGCACGGTCGTTCAGGCGATCCTGGTGGCTCCGCCGTGGGGGGTGGCGACGAACGCCTCGGGGGCGGCGAAGCCCCGGGCCGCGAATGTTCCGGCCACCGCGGCGGCCACCGCGGCGGTGCGGTCGGCGTCGACCAGGGCCAGCACGCACCCGCCGAAGCCGCCCCCGGTCATCCGCGCGCCCCGGGCCCCGGCGGCCAGAGCGGTCTCGACGGCCGTGTCCACCTCGGGCACGGTGATCTCGTAGTCGTCGCGCATCGAGGCGTGCGAGGCGGTCATCAGCCGTCCCACCCCCGGCAGGTCGTTGCCGCGCAGCGCGGCGACGGTGTCGAGGACCCGCTGGTTCTCGGTGACCACGTGCCGGGTGCGGCGGCGGGCCACGTCGTCGAGGCGGGCCAGGGCCCGGGGCAGATCGTCCAGGCCGACGTCACGCAGCGCGGCCACGCCCAGCTGGGCCGTGGCGGTCTCGCAGGTCGCCCGGCGGGCGGCGTACTCGCCGCCGACGTGCCGGTGCGGGGCGTTGGTGTTGATCACCAGGACGGCCGTGCCGTCGGCGGCGAGATCGCACGGGATGTGCGCGATGTCCAGCGAGCGGCAGTCCAGGAACAGGGCGTGGCCGGCGCGGCACAGGGTGGCGGCGGACTGGTCCATGATGCCGCAGGGCATGCCGACGTAGGCGTTCTCCGCCCGCTGGGCCACCGACGGGCGCCGGGGCAGGGGCAGGTCCAGCCCGCCGAGGTCGACCAGGGCGGTCAGCACGGCGCATTCCAGCGCCGCCGATGACGACAGGCCGGCCCCGACCGGCACGTCGCTGGCGACGACCAGGCGGGCGGGGGGCGGTCGCAGCCCCCCGTCGTGCAGGGCCCACACCACCCCGGCCGGGTAGGCCGCCCAGCCGTCGACCGTCCCGGGCACGAGATCGTCGACGCCGAAGGTGGCCTCGGTGCCGGCCGATTCCGAGTAGACCGTCCAGCGTCCGGTGGAGGAGGGCTCCGCCGCGACGGCTATCAGGTGCGGCAGGGCGAAGGGCAGTACGAACCCGTCGTTGTAGTCGGTGTGCTCGCCGATCAGGTTGACGCGCCCCGGGGCCACCCACACGCCGGCGGGCTGGGTGTCGTAGCGCTCGGCGTACACCCGCCGGGCGCGCTCGGTCGACGGTGTCACAGCTGGACCTCCCGGAGCATGCGCGCCGCGTCCTCGGGGCGGATGTCGTTGATGAACACGCCCATGCCGGCTTCGGAGCCGGCCAGGTACTTGAGCTTGCCGGGCGCCCGCCGGGCGCTGAACAGTTGCAGGTGCAGGTAGGCCAGGTCGCGACCGGCCCGGACGGGGGCCTGGTGCCAGGCCGCGATGTAGGGCATCGGTACGCCGTAGACGCCGTCGAGGCGGCGGAGCACCTCGAGGTACACCGGGCCGAACGCGTCCCGCTCGGCACTGGTGAGGGCGGGGATGTCCGGCACGTGGCGGTTCGGGTACAGGTGGATCTCGAAGGGCCAGCGGGCGGCGGCGGGCACGAACGCCGTCCAGTGCTCGGTGGTCACCACCATCCGGACCTCGGCGGTGCGTTCGGCGGCCAGCAGGTCGGCGAAGAGGTTCGCGCCGTGATGGCGCTCGGCGTGTCTTCGAGCGGAGGCCAGCATGCGGCCGGTGCGGGGGGTGCGGAACGGGTAGGCGTAGATCTGTCCGTGCGGGTGCCGCAGGGTGACCCCGATCTCCTCGCCCCGGTTCTCGAAGCAGAAGACCTGCTCCACCGCTGGCAGGGTGCTCAGTTCGACGGTCCGGTCGGCCCACGCCTCGACGACGGTCCGCACCCGCTGGGGGGTCAGCGAGGCGAACGCGGCGTCGTGGTCGCTGGTGAAGCAGACGACCTCGCATCGGCCCCCGCCGGGGCGGATCTCGACCTGGCCGGGCAGCGGCAGGGCGGTCGGCACGCCGATCCGGTGGCTGAACGACGGGAAGCGGTTCTCGAAGACCACGACGTCGTAGTCGGTCGCGGGGATCTCCGTGGCGAACCCCGGGGTGGACGGGCACAGCGGGCACTCGGCCGATGGTGGCAGGTGGGTGCGGGCCTGGCGGTGGGCGGCCACCGCGACCCACTCCTCCAGCACCGGGTCGTAGCGGATCTCGGAGGCGTCCGGGGGTGGTGGCAGATCGCGCTGGTCGGCGGGGTCGCGGACGGTCGAGTCCGCCTCGTCGAAGTAGATGAGTTCACGGCCGTCGGCCAGGTGGGTGACCGTCCGTTTCACGGGTGCTCCGTTTCGCGTGGTGGTTTGATCCGCTGGCGGCGCCCGGCCGGGTGCGGCGGCTCGGCGACGATGAGCGCGCCGACCCGCTGGGCCAGCACCGCCCGGGCTTCCGGGGCGACGCCGGGATCGGTGATGAACACGTCGGCGTCGTCCAGCCCGGCGATCGTGGCGATGCCGACCGTCCCCCACTTGGTGTGGTCGGCCAGGACCACCAGGCGCCGGGCCGCCGCCACCAGCAGCCGGTCGGTCCCGGCCTCCGCGAGGTTGGGGGTGGTGAATCCGGAGCGCGGGCTCACCCCGTGGACGCCGAGGAAGAGCAGATCGACGTTGAGGGCCGCGATCGCCGCATCGGCGACCTGGCCGACGAGGGCGTCGGAGGGGGTTCGGATCCCGCCGGTCAGGACCACGGTCTGATCGTCACGCCCCGCCCGGTGCAGGGTGTCGGCCACCGGGATGGAGTTGGTCACGACGGTCAGCCCCGGGACGTCGGTCAGGCACGCGGCCAGGGCGGCGGTCGTGGTGCCCGCTGACAGGGCGACCGCCATGCCGGGTTCCACCAGCCGCGCGGCCCTGGCCGCGATGGTGGCCTTCTCGGCCCGCTGCCGCACCGATTTGGCGTCGAACCCGGGTTCCTCGGTCGAGCCGGGTCCGGCGACGGTCGCCCCGCCGTGGACCTTGTCGACCAGGCCCCGGTCCGCCAGCGTCTCCAGGTCCCGGCGGACGGTCATGTCGGACACCCCGAACTCGCGGGCGAGCTGACTGACGCGGACACCCCCCTGGCGACGAACGATGTCCATGATCGCGGTCCGGCGTTGCTGGGCCAGCATCATGCGGCTCAGCATCGAGCCCCCGAACCAGAAAGTCAACAGAGTCGAACACAAACAACCATAGCCGGACGCCGCCGGGGCCCTCCGCCGGACCGGCGCGGCAGCCGGTCGATGCGGGCCGCCCCGGCACGGGGGTTCAGTACACCCCGGGGATCAGGCGCTTCGTCGTCCGGGCATAGCCAAGGTACCGCTCCCCGAACGCATCCCGGAGCATCCGCTCCTCGACCCGCATCCGGTACCGGTAGGCGAGCCCGATCGGGGTCGCCACGACCACCGCGCCGAGCGGCCCGCCGACGCTCAGCCCCAGGCCGAGGAAGCCCAGGGTCCCCCCGAGGTACGACGGGTGGCGAACGTACCGGTAGACCCCGTGGGTCACCAGTGTGTGCCCGGCGACGATGACCAGGTTGGTGGTGAACTGCTGGCGAAGGGTCACCATGGAGATCCACCGCAGGGCGACGGCACCGATCACCAGGACCAGGCCGGCGTAGCGCGCCAGCGCCGGGGTGGCGGTCAGCGAACCGACGAGCCCCGGCCCGGGCGCCCGCCGGAGGCCCTCGGCGAGTACCAGTCCCGAGACGATCCCCCCGGCGACCATCTTGGAGCTGTAACGGTCGGCGGCGTCGGCGGCCGGGGCCGTGGCATGCCGGGTCCAGGTCACCAGGGTCTCGCCGAGCAACCAGGCGGCGACGAGCGGGTACACGGCGAGCAGGATCAATTCGGCTCCTGGGTCGGGGCTGGATACTGTGCGGACCAGTCAACCAAGCCCGGAAAACCCGGTGCGGGCCGCCGGGGCCGGCCGTCAGGATGAACCATGCTCATCGACCACTATCCGATGCTGGGGCTGCGTATCCGCACCCCCCGGGTGGAGCTGCGGCTGCCCTTGGCCGAGGATCTCGCCGAACTGGCCGATCTCGCCGCCGAGGGGATCCACGATCCGGCCGCCACCCCGTTCCTGGTCCCGTGGACCGACCAGCCCCCCGCTGAGCGGGCCAGGTCGGTGGTGCAGTACCACTGGCTGCGCCGGGGCACCTCGACTCCGCAGGACTGGTCGCTGCTGCTGGGGGTGTTCCTGGACGGCACGGCGGTCGGCCAGCAGGACATCGGCGCTCACGACTTCGCCATCACCCGGGAGGTCACGACCGGGTCCTGGCTGGGGCTGCGCTACCAGGGGCAGGGCATCGGCACGCAGATGCGCGCGGCGGTCCTGCACCTGGCGTTCGCCGAGCTCGGAGCCGAGGAGGCGGTCTCCGGCGCCCTCGATCACAATGCCGCGTCCCTCGGGGTGTCCCGCAAGCTCGGCTACCAGCCCGACGGTATCCAGCGGCACGTGGTGCGCGGCGCGGTCGCGGCGCAGGTCCGGCTGCGGCTGACCCGGGCCCGGTGGGAGCGGCACCGCACGGTTCCGGTGACCGTCGAGGGGCTGGCTCCCTGCCTGCCCCATTTCGGCATTTCCGACGATCAGGTACGTTGACGGTCTTCGCGGCAGGCTCCGGTGTTCTCCCGCGGCGAGGGGGATTCGATGTGCGCCACCGCCCCACCAGCGTCTGATGCCATGCTGCCGGCGACCGTCGGCATCATGGTCGTCGGGCCGACCATCGGAGTGTTCACCGGAGGCGCCGCCTGGATCGGCGGGGGACACGATTCGGGCGACGTTGCCGCCTGGTCCGCCGGGGGCTGGGCTTCCGGAGACATGGCGGTCCTGCTGGCGACCGTCCTCGGGCTCGGCGCTGGCCTCGCGGCGCTGCTCCTGGTCACGCTCCTCCGGGATCCGGGGATGATGACGGCCTATGTCGCCCTCGGCTGGGCGTTCTGGCTGCCCGCCATGGCCGGAGGCGTCCTTGTGCCGTGGTTCCTCTGCACCAGGACAACGCCGGGGCTGCTCTCGGGTATCGGTCTCGCCGTGGTCTCCGCGACGGCCTCCGGGTTTGCCGGCTCCGGCCTCAGGGGTCTCCTGCGTTCCGCGCGCAGGCGCGGCGGCTGACCCGCCGCCGCGCCTGCCCAGCGCCCGTCAGCCGGCCCGCTCGCGCACCACGGTGCCCAGGTCGAGTCGGCCCAGGGCACGCAGCCCGGGAAGCTGCGCCAGCAACGCCACGACCACCACGGCCAGGGCCGACCAGGCGAACGTCCCCGGCCGGATATCGGTCGCGAACCGCATCAGGTCGGTGTTGAACGCGCTGAGGTACGCGTCGGTCGCCAGCCAGCCGAGCCCGAGTCCCGGCAGGATTCCCACGGTGACCAGCAGCAGGTTCTCGGCGGTCACCAGCCTGGCCAGCCGACGCTGGGACACGCCGCTGGCCCGCAGGGTGGCGATCTCCACGGACCGCTCGGCGACGTTGACCGACATGGTGGCGAACAGCACGGTGAAGGCCAGCATCCCGCCGAAGAGGAGCATGACGCCGACGAACACGTAGAACAGGCCCATGAAGTCCTCGGCGGCCCGCCGAAGGGCCTCGGTGTCCTCGTAGGCCACCACCCCCGGCCGGGAGGTCAGCGCCCGCCGCATGGCCTCGGCGTCGGTGCCGGGATCGAAGCGGACGAGCGCGCCGGTCGATCGCGCCGTGGCGTCCAGCGCCCGGACCTGGTCCAGGGAGACGTAGGCGAAGGTTCCCAGCGGTTCGTCAACGAAGCCGGCGACGGTCAGGTCGGCCGGTGAGCCGTCGAGGAAGCGCAGCGACACCCGGTCGCCGGAGTTCACCCCCAGGTCCTCCCGCAGGGCCGTGCCGAGCAGCACGCCGGTCGCCGGTAGCGGCCGGGTGCCCCCGTCGGGATCGAGGAAGGTATGCATGGTGGTGTCCGGCCGCAGGCCCAGCAGGGCCGTGGCGTAGGTCTTCGACCCGGCTTCGAGGGTGATGGGCCGCTCGGTGATCGGCTCGACGGCCGCCACGCCGGGCACGCCGGCCAGATCGTCGAGGATGGCAGCGTCGGCTGGCCGGTCGAGGACCAGCTGCGCGTCCTGGCGCTGGACCTGGTCGTACTGGCGGGCCATGGTCGCCCGCACGGTGTCGAGCATCCCCCAGGACACCAGGATCAGCACCAGCGCGAGCACCACGCCGATCTCGGTGTAGAGGGTGCGGCGCGGGTGCCGCGTGGGGCCACGCAGGACGAACCAGGCCGCCGCTGGCAGCCGGCGGGTCGCGGGGATCCAGCGTTCGAGTCTGGCCAGCAGGCCCCGCCCGCCTCTGGTGGAGGGCACCACCCCGCGCATGGCCTCGGCCGGGGGAACACGGGAGGCCGCCAGCGCCGGGGCCAGGGCCGACAGCGCGCCCGCGACCAGCCCGAACGCCAGACCGCCGAGCACCGTGCTGGCCCGGATCGACACCAGGGTCAGGGGTACCCCGATGGCCTCGATGTACAGCCTGGTGACCGTGCCGGCCGCGGCGATGCCGAGCAGGACGCCGATGACGGAGCCGGCCAGTCCGCACAGCAGCCCGGTGGTCAGGTAGTGGCCGAGCACGGTGCGCCGGCGGAAGCCGCTGGCCCGCATCATGCCGATGATCGCCCGGTCCCGGGCGACCCGGCGGGTCAGCACCACGTAGGTCGCCAGACCCGCGGCGGTCAGGAACAGGACGGGGAACATGATCGCGAGTTCCTCGAAGCCCTTGATGTCCAGGGCCAGCGTGGCATTGCTGGGCTGGTCGTCGCGGGGCACGACGTCGGCGGCCCCGTGCCGCTGGGCCAGGGCGGCCAGCCGGGCGTCGAGTTCGCTGGCGTCGTCACGGGCCGCGGGCGTGTAGTACACGGTGACCTCGTTCGGCCCGGTCTGGGTCGCCTCGGCCGGCTCCGGCCCGAGCACCTGGCGGGCGAGGGATTCTGGCACGAACAGCACGCCGAACGTGCCGGGCGCCGGCAGGACGTCCTGCCGGCTGGCCGCCGGCCACAGGTACTCGGGAGAGGCGACCGTGCCGAGCACGGTCAGCGGCTGCCAGGTCCCGCCGACCCAGATCTCCACCGTGCTGTCCTCGGACAGGTCGGCCTGGTCGGCGAGGTGTGACTCGGCGAGAACGCCGCCGGCCCTCGAGGGGTCCAGGTAGCTGCCGGACTCGACCTCGACCTGGTTGATCGGCGGCTGCCCGGTGGTGGGCAGGCCGATGACGCGGCCGGTGAGGGTCTTGCCGTCGGCCAGTCGCAGCGGGGTGTCGGCGACCGTCCGGGTGGCGACGGTGGCCACCCCGTCGATCGTGGCGACCTCCGTGGCGATCGCCGGGGCGTCGCCACCGACGATGGTCAGATCGGCGAAGTGGTAGCGGTCGAAGATCGCGTTGTAGCTGGCGTCGAGGTTGCGGTAGGCGTCGTAGGAGGCGCCGTAGAGCGCCACGCCCAGCGCCACCAGGGCGACCACGGCCAGCAGCTGGGCCGGGCCGCGCCGCAGGTCCCGCAGCAGCTTCCGGGTCAGTGCGGTCACCACGTCACCTCGTCGGCGTCGCCGGGGGTGTCGGTCGTGGTCACGGTGACGATCTCGCCGGAGCGCATCCGCACCACCCGGTGGGCGATGGCCGCGATGGCGGCGTTGTGGGTGACCACCAGCAGGGTCCGGCCGGCGCGGTTGAGCCGTTGCAGGGTCCGGAGCACGCCCAGGCCGGTCTCCAGGTCCAGCGCGCCGGTCGGCTCGTCGCACAGCAGCAGGGGCGGGTCCTTGGCGATGGCCCTGGCGATGGCGACCCGCTGCTGCTCCCCGCCGGACAGCTGGGCCGGGAAGTGGTCCGCCCGATCGGCGAGCCCGACGTCCTCCAGCGCGTGCATGGCCCGCTCCCGATCGCCCCGCCCGGTCAGCTCCGCGACCAGGCGGACATTCTCCAGGGCGGTCAGGGTCGGGACGAGATTGAAGAACTGGAACACGAACCCGACGGTGCCGCGGCGGTAGGTGGTGCGAGCCTTCTCGTCGAAATCGGTGATCTCCCGGCCACCGACGACCACCCGGCCGGTCGTCGGCGGCTCGATCCCGCCGACGAGGTTCAGCAGGGTCGTCTTGCCGGAGCCGGACGGCCCGAGCAGCACGACCATCTCGCCGGGCAGCACCGTCAGGTCGACGCCGCGGAGGGCGTGCACCTCGGCGTGCCCGGTGCCGTAGGTCTTGGCCGCGCCCAGCAACTCGACGGCGGGGGCGGCATCGTCGCCAGCGGTCGACGCGTCGGTCTGTGCCGGTCGGGCCGATGGCTTCATGGCCGTACCTCGTTTCTCAAGATATGAGAGCATTCCAGACAGTTGACCCAATATTGGCATGACACACCCCGCGCGGAGCCAGGACAGCCTCCGAACCCCCTGGTACGGGGCACGCACCATCGATTGTTGCACAGTGCAAAGAAATCTGCGAGCCGCTGCGGTGCCGTCCCCGACGCAGGCCTCGCCGGGCCCCGGCGACCGGGCCCGGCGAGCGGGCCCCAGCAACCGGACCCCGGCAAGTGGCTCTCCCGGCCCGCACGCCTCGCGACCGCGAACCGTGGACCGTGGACCTACCTACTCATCCGCGATCGCCTCGAGGATGTTCAGTCGTGACGCCCTTCTGGACGGTGGTACCGCCGCCAGAACGCCGACGACGACGGCCGCCACCAGGTAGGTGATCGCCATGGACCACGGCAGCACGATCGGAACCCGTTCGTCGGTCGCCCGCTGGAGGTTGACCGCGACCATGACGGCGGCACCGGCGCCGATTCCGGCGACGATGCCGAGCAGCGCGCCGAACAGCGAGACCACGACGGACTCGACGGTGACCATCCGCACGACCTGCCCCCGGCTGAGGCCGAGCGCCCGCAGCACGCCCACCTCCCTGGTGCGTTCGATCACCGAGAGCACCAGGGTGTTGATGATGCCAAGCACAGAGATCAGCGCGGCGGTGAACAGAAGGATCTTGACGATGCCCAGCATCGAGTCCTCCTCCGCCTGGTCGCCGATGTACCCGTCGCGCGTCGTCACCGCCAGGTCCGGCACGCCGACGATGGCCTGACCGATCCGCCGCCGCACCGCGTCGGTCCCGGCGCCGTCCCGGACGTCGACGTACATCACGTCGATCCGGATGTCGGGGACCTCCGCCCTCGCCGCGGCCTCCGAGATGATGTAGCCGTCCAGAAGCCGCGTCCTGGCATAGATGCCGGCCAGGGTGAACCGGCCGGCGCCGGAGTCCCCGACCCGCAGGGTCACCACGTCTGAGATCCGAAGCCCCACCCGGTGCGCCGTCCGCTCGTCGACCACGATCTTCTCGGTGCCGAGGCCTTGGAGGCTGCCCTGGACGGCCCGCAGCGCGAAGGTCTCGCGAGCGCTGTCCAGGTCATCGAACGCGACGACACTCGCCTCGGTACCGTTGATCTCCGTCCCGTGGTACGTGAGGGTGAGAGCCGTCGTCACCGACCGCACCCCGGGTTGCTGGCGCACCAGGCCAGGTGTGTCGGCGTCCATGGTGACCACCGTTCCGGGCGGTGGGGCGACGACCAGGTCGCAGTGGAGTCCCTGCTGGTGCTGGCGGACGAACAGCGCGTTGGCCGAGGCGACGGCCGTGCTCAGCGCGGCGACCACGGAGATGCTGAGCATGACCGTGGCTGCCATGCCCGCCGTCCTGCGGGGGTCGCGTGCGGCGTTGGCGCGCCCGAGCCGGCCGGGGACGGACCAGGAGAACAGCGAGCCAATCGCCAGCGCGACCGGCCGGCACACGAGCGGCA
>JABDRL010000015.1 GCA_013041765.1 Dactylosporangium sp.
GCACCGAGGGGAGGCCACAGCCGTGACGGGCGCCAGGGAAGAGATCCTCGGCCGGCTCCGCGCGGCCCTTGCCGACCGGCCATCGGGTCCGGCGCCGCCCCGGCGGTACGCGACGGTGGCCGGGAACGGGGTGGACCTCGTCGCGTTGTTCGCCGAGCGGGCCGGTGCGTACCAGGCGACCGTCGAGCGGGTCGAGGCCGCGGCCCTGCCGGCGGCCATCGGCGAGGTCCTGGCGGCGCGGGGAGCGCGTCGGATCGTGGTGCCCATCGGGTTGCCCCGGGCGTGGTTGTCCTCCGGCGGCCTGGCGATCGTCGAGGACGATCCTCCGCTGCCGGTGCGGGACCTCGACCGGTTCGACGGAGTCGTGACCGGCGCGGCGCTTGCCATCGCCGAGACCGGGACGATCGTGCTGGATGCCGGTCCCGACCAGGGTCGGCGGGCGCTGAGCCTGCTCGTGGATTTTCACCTCTGCGTCGTGGCCGCCAGCCAGGTCGTCGGGACCGTGCCGGAGGCGATCCGGCGGCTGCCTCCGACCCGCCCGCAGACCTGGATCAGCGGGCCGTCCGCGACCAGCGATATCGAGCTCAACCGGGTCGAGGGGGTGCATGGTCCCCGGACGCTGCACATCCTGCTGGTTGCGGGGCTGTAGCGGGCGTCGCGGGGCGGTTCACCCGGTTCGGTAACCCGCCACCGCCGGACACCGCCACGACCGTATCGGCGGCACCCCGTTGCTGGCCGCCATCCGTATTCCACATCGGATCGGACGTCCCCGGACCCGACCCGGGCGGATCCTGGCGGACAGGGCCTGCTCGATTCAGGCCATCCGGCGGGGCCCGCGATACCGTGGACCGGGCCGTGCGCAAACTCAGGCAGGTCCGGGCTGTGGCCACCCGATTCGACAGACACGAGTCCGTGTACCTGACCACGGTAGATGTCGTCATGATCAAGATTTGGCTCTGCGGCCTCGTCAGAATCGATCCACGAGACACGACCTAGGCCAGGTTTCGTGGATCGATTCGCGCGGTGCCGTTGCTCCGGACTTCACGTTCATCGAAAATCATTGCTACCTATACGTCAGAGTGAATTGGGGGCCCGGGTTTTGCCGTCGCGTATATGTCGTTATATGTCGTGATGATTTTCGATGTTTTCTATCGCCAGATACCACCGTATTTACGGTCCCTTCATACTGAACGAGTTCAAACCGCATGAAGTCGGATTGTTCGCCGACCGGTGTCGCGTGGCACCCGTGGCGACGCCCGCGGACGATTCCCTGGGAGGGGCTTCCCGATGCCGATTCAGCACGCCGTCCTGTCGCCGCCGTCGGCCGCCGCCCGTCACGTCGAGGCGGACCTGGCCTTTCTCGACGACGTGGAGCAGATCCTGGTGGCCGATGGCCCTACGGTGTGCTCGCCGGGGAACGACCGGGCCGCCAGTCCCGACGTTGCGGTGGGGGTACAGCGATCGCGCATTCATTATCGTGAGGGAACCCGCGCGGCCGGGCTGCGGGGCGAAGCGAGTCGACGAGCCGGGGTGTCGAAGTGATGGGGCGAGGAGAACAGTGATCAATTTTGGGGTTGTCGGGGTGGAGCACCCGCATGCCATGAACATGATCGCGGGCCTGCTGGAGGCCGGTGCCCGCGGTGTCGGCTACTTCACGGACCGGCCGGGTCCGTTGTTCGAGCAGTGTGGCAAGCGCTTTCCCGACATGCCGGTCATGGACGATCCGCGGCGCCTGATCGAGGACCCCGGCGTTGACCTCATCGTCAGCGCCGATGTGCCCAGCCGGCGGGCCGCGGTCGCGGTCGCCGCGATGCGGGCGGGCAAGGACGTGCTGCTGGCCAAACCGGGATGCACGACGCTGGAGCAACTCGCCGAGATTCGCCGGACCGTGGCGGAGACCGGGCGGCACTGGGTCGTCGCGTTCTCCGAACGGGTCCACGTGCGATCCGCCGTCCGCGCTGGGGAACTGATCCAGTCCGGCGCCATCGGCCGGGTCATCCAGACCATCGGGCTCGGCCCGCACCGGCTCAAGCCGGAGACCAGGCCGGCCTGGTTCTACGATGTCGCCAGCAACGGCCATGTGCTCACCGACCTGGCCTCGCACCAGGTCGATCAGTTCCTGTACTACACCGGTTCGACATCGGCCGAGATCGTGGCGAGCACGGTCGGCAACTACACCCTGCCCGGCCGGCCGGCCTTCGAGGACTTCGGGGAGATGCTGCTGCGCAGCCCGCAGGGGCACGGCTACGTCCGGGTCGACTGGTGCACCCCGGATGGCCTGCCGACCTGGGGCGACGGCCGGTTGACCATTCTCGGCACGGAGGGGTACATCGAGCTGCGGAAGTATGTGGATATCGCGGGCCGGCCCGGCACCGATCACTGTTTTCTGGTCGATGGTGCCGCCACCCGCCGGATCGACTGCGCGGATGTGCGCCTGCCGTTCTATCCCGATGTGATCGCCGACGTCCAGGGGCGGACCGAGACCGCGATGCCGCAGGATCATGCGTTCACGGCCATGGAACTGGCCATTCGGGCCGATCTCCAGGCGGTCAGGGTCGGAAACCTCCGGCCGGGAACCGGCGAGGCGCACAATGGCGTGCCGCCGGCGGCTGGCTCGTCAAGAACATCCTGACGGCTGGAGGAGGCTCGATATGGCAGCATGCTGCTATCCTCCGCCACGGTCTTGCCTGAACGGGGGAATAACATATGTATCAGATAAGTAGGTTACGGGTTTTCGGTGCCCTGGCGACATTGTTGACCGTGCTGGTCAGCGGCTGTGGCGGTGACACCCCGTCCGGGGACGTGGCCACCCTGGAGGACGCGGGGCAGGAATCGGGCGGGGCGGCGAAGCCGGACTGGAATCCCGTCGACCCGCCGACGACGTTCGATGTCCAGCGGTCGGTCGAGATTCCGGTCAAGAGGTCTACCGCACACTCGGTGACCGAGATACCAGATGTTGCCTCCGTCCTGTTTGACCAGACCACGCTCTATGTCGCGGGTACCAACGAGCTGCTGATCGTTGATGCCGTGGCCGGGCAGACCATGTCGACCATCACGCCGGATGGGGAGCCCATCCGGGAAGAGGGCAGCCAGAGCGTGGCGCCTCCGGTCCTGGCGACGGTCGGCGGGGAGCGTCTCGTCCTCGTTCCATTCGTGGTCAAGCTACCGAGCCAGGGGACGAGCAAGGCGAGGAACGGCATCGAGCTGGTCGCGATCTCGGTGGATTCCGGCGGACGGGTCTGGAACACGGTGGTCACCCTGCCGGCCGAGCAGTCAGGCTCCCCGCAGAACACGGCGTACATCGCCGGTATCCAGGACACCACGCTGGTACTCGGCACCGAACATGCCGGGACCTACGCCGTCGATCTCCAGACCCGCACGGAGGCGTGGCGCGATGAGGACCTCGGGGACGCGACGCTGGCGGCCGGGGTGGTCGTCGGGCAGCGGACGCTGCCCGAC
>JABDRL010000123.1 GCA_013041765.1 Dactylosporangium sp.
CCGGCCGGGGGCACCCGCCGTCCGGGCGGCGCACCCGGCGGGCTTCGCCGCTGCTGGCGGTCCTCATTCCCCTGATCGTCGTGTTGCTCGGGGTCGTCGGTTTCCTCGGGGCCAGAGTCGGGGCCGAGATCCTGGGCGATCGGGGCACCCCGACGACCGCCGCGGCGACAACGCCGTCCGCGAAACAGACCACCGCCCGGGCCATATCCCCGCCGTCCGTCTCGGCGCCCTCGCTCACGCCCCCTACCGCCACCCCGCCAACGCTGGGGTTTCCCGCCGCGATGGCGGGCACCTGGTCCGGACAGATGGTGCAGAGCAACGGGACGCGGTGGCCGATGCGGGTCACCATCCAGGCGGGAGCCGACCGGGCCAAGGTCTCCTATCCCTCGGCGGGCTGCACCGGCGTCTGGACGATGCTGGCCCATGTCGAGGAGTTGGTCGTCGCGCATGAGTACATCAGCGAGGGATCGTGCACCGTGCGCGGCGAGATGGGGCTGGTACTCGATGATCGGGATGCGCTGATTGTGGAGTACAAGCCGGAAAAGGCGGAGTACACCGCGACGGCCACATTGATTCGAAGCGCTTCGACTCCGGAAACCTGAGTCGGGCCGAAAGTTTCCTGACGGGCTGGCAACCGCGATCTGATCTCCGAGTTCGGTGCACAGCGCGACCAGGTCACCTGTGCTCTGCCCGCCCCCAGCGAGCCCGTCGATGCCGGTCGTCCCTAGTGGCCTTCTCCGGGGCCAACTACCTTGCACTCACTATGTTCGATGGCAAGGTGGCTGTGGTACCGGAAGGAGTGTGCGAGTGGCAATGATCGATGCAACCAGACCCGATCACGCCAGTGCTTCCGGCGCTGGCGTCTCCGGGACGCCACGCCAGCACCGGCAGATGAGGAACGTGCGCCTCGCCGTGCTCGGACTGATCGGCCTCTGCGCGGCCGCCGTGGTCTTCGTGGTGCAGTTTCCCGCGAACGCGCTCGTCAGCAAGGAAACCCCAGAGCCGGTGACCGGCAACGCCACCTGGTTCTACGGCCTCGGCATGCCGTACGGCGGGTGCGGCATGCCCCAAGTGAATCTTGAATCGCAGGACTTCGTCGCCCTGAACGTCTACGACCTTCCCGGCGACTACAGCACCTTCTACAACCGTCCCATGGACGCCTCGCTCGCCGACGAGATGGGCATGTGGGACAACGGCCACAATTGCGGTCGATGGGTTCGGGTGACCATCGGGGACTACTGCACCGGCACCAACGACGGTGCGACGAACGAGGCGTTCTGCCGGGAGGGATCCTGGGTCACCGACGACTACAACGGCGCGACCCTGGACATGCTCGTCGCGGACAGCTGCGGCGACGGCAACGCCTGGTGCCGTGACGACCCGTACCACCTCGACCTGGCCAGAGACTCGCTGAACCGGTTCGTCAAGGACGGCTCGCCGGTCGGGGACATGGATCCGGACTCCTGGAACAACCGGCAGATCGAGTGGCAGTTCATCGAGGCCCCCGACTACACCGGTGACATCAAGATCGGATTCTTGCAGAGCGCCCAGGTCTGGTGGCCGGCCATCTCCGTCTCCCACCTGCCGAACGGCATCCACGATGTCGAGTACTACCAGAACGGGACCTGGCAGTCCGCCCTCATGAACGGGGACATGGGCCAGGCGTACATCATCGGAGGGACCGCCGAGTCGGGAACGCAGTTCCAGATCCGGATCCGTGACGTCAACGACGAACTGATCAACGACGGCCGGGTCTACAGCTTCACCTTCCCGGACTCGTGCGGGACCAGCTGCAACGGCGCGTACACCGAGACCGAGTACACCACCTCGACCGAGCCCGTCACGCCGTCGGCCGACCCGTCGACCAGCGGGATCTGCACGGCGGAGTACGTGACAACCGGGTCGTGGCCCGACGGCTTCATGGCCACGGTCACCGTCAGCGCCGACGACGTCGCGGTCGAGGGCTGGACGGTGCGCTGGACGCTCGGAGCCGACCAGACCCTCGGCGACGTGTGGGATGCCGTGAAGAGCGTCGACGGCTCGGAGGTGACCGTGACCAACGTGGCCTGGAACAGGACGATCGAGGCGGGCTCGTCGAGAACCTTCGGCCTTGTCGGCACGGGGACCACGAGCGTCCCCGCCTTGACCTGCACCAGTCCGTAGCCAGCAGTCGAGACGCGCTGGGCCCGGT